>JAKSBN010000211.1 GCA_022361175.1 Pseudomonadota bacterium
CGCCCCCCGGCGTCGCCGGGTTCGGGTCGCCCACGAACAAGACCTCCACTCCCTGCGCCTCCCCCTTCGAACGACACAGGGTAGCAATCCGGTCAGCATTTCCGGGGCCGACATTCGCCGTCTGCGACGCGCCGTGCCTCGCGACTACGCGGACGAAGTCTTGGACGACAGTCTGGGGTCGGGCATGGGACGGTCGGGATTCATGGAATAGTGGGAGTGCACAGCCCGGAGCTGGCCGTCCGCCTGCCGCTGCAGCACCAAGGTGCAGCGACCCCGCCGGAGATAGGGAGTTTGACGCCCCCAGTCCGCGGGCGTATCCACGCCCTCGGACCTCCAGCAGGCCGTGACGGCGATCTGCGTTCCGTCGCCCGCGGCGAACTGGCGCACGCTGCCCGCTTCGATGGCAAAGCCCTGGGTGCGCGGCCAGGTGGGGCTCCACTGCAGCCGGATCAGATCTTCCAGCGAATCCACGACGGGAGCGCGCGTGCCGAAGCCGCGCGCCGCCGCGTCGAACAAGCGCCGTCCGGCTTCGACGTCCCGTTCCCGCACGCAGCGGGCGAAGGTCTCCAGCCACACGTGGACTTCGTCCGAACGACCCATCTGGCCTATCTGGGCACGGTTGCGAGGGGCTTCGCTCATGTGGGCTTCCGATAGGCGAAGGTCCGATGGGCGCGCTCGAGCGATAGGATACGGGGAATCACGGACCCGGCCACACGCCAGAGGCCGGCCTGCCACAGCGGATGGGATTCGCGCAGCCAGCGCCCTCGGCGCAGGCTGACGGCGAGCGCCCGGGCCACGTCTTCCCTGCCCTGCGCTTCCGCGAATTGCCAGAGGTCGTGGACCAACAGATGGTTCACCGCGTTCTTGATGGGCAGCCCCGCCAGCTGGCCCACCGCGGCCGGCGTATCGAACGCGGCCGGGTGCTCCACACCCGCCAACCAGTAGCATGCCTGCGTGGAGAGGCACTTGAAGCAGCGGCCGCAGTTGCGATCGCCGTGCGTCCCCTCCCAGCATACGCGCAGGTGCTCCTGCACGGGCGCGTCGGCGGCGATGTCCCGGACCTTCTCCAGCTTGTTGGCCGCAGCGCCGTCGTGCAGATAGGGAATGGCACCTCCCAGGAGCGGGTCCGTGACTGGATTCGAGCCCCACGGCAGGACCAAGCGTGGATACAGGTAGGTCGCCGGGATCAACACCGCCTCGTAGGCCGACTCGAAGCAGGCCAGGCATGCGGCCAGAAAGATCCCGTGCGCCTGGCGCTCCCAGCTGAGTCCGAAGAGCTTCTCCAAGCGACGGATGTCCGTGAAGAGCGCCAGCGCGCGCACGCCGTGCGGCTCCAGAATGCCGCGGACGCGAGCGAGTGCCCCCGCATACGCCTCTGTGTGCGACGGTCGGATGTCCAGGCCGTGCACCAACAGGCCAGCCTCGACGCGCAAGCCGCCAGCGCCCGGAGCCACGCGATGACGCCACAGCGTGTGGCAGCTGTCGACGCCTCCGGAGAACGTCGTCAGCGCACGCAGGAACCCGTCCGTCGGTCGGGCCGGCGGATGCGAAGCCGCAGGCGCATCGATCGGAACCACGGCCAAGCGATCCGGGTGCCAGCTGGCCATCGCCTCCTGCCACAGCATCAGTTGTGCGCGGCTCACCGGATCCAGGGGCGCCTCGACCCGCAGCGGCAGCCCGCGCCGCATGGCGGGCAGCAACCAGGTGAGAGTCGCGGTGCGCGCCCCGGGCGCGAACTCCCCGGCCCCTACCTCCGGCGCGCGGAAGCGCACTGCGCCGTATTCCGTGTGTCCCTCGCGAGCGCTGCAGATCACCTCCACCCACCCCGCCGTGGGCGGCTGCCGCAGGATTTCAACCTCGAGAGCGGAGGACATGCGCCAGGCCTCAGTGCACGCGCTGCCGCGCCAGTTGAATCAGAACGTCAGCGGCGGTGTGGAACGCGTTGAACTGCCCCTCGAAGTCGAGGCCGTGGTCGCGCTGCATGGACCGTCCGATCTGAGAGGAGAAGTGCCAATTGTGGCCCCAGGGATTGAGCTCGCAGCAGAAGAGCCGGCCGCTGCTGCACTCGCGCAGAACATCCAGACCGAGCAATGGCACGTCGGGGTAGACACGCCGCGCCAGGTCCGAGGCGTATCGCTCAATTTCCGCATCGCGCACCAGCACGACGTGCGCGCTGGCGCTGCTGGCAACCGGATTGTGGCCGGAGACCTGGTGGCGATCCGCCGGATCGTGACAAGCGTGGCTCTGCTGCAGCTCCGTTCTCCAGTGGAGCAGCGGCCGCCCCAACAGGGTCAGCACCCGGTGCACCACCGGATAGGGGCCCGTGTGAACGAAACGCTGGACCAGCCAGCGCTCGTTTCCGTGTTTCTCGGGATCGAAACGGAGACGTCGCGTGGCGCGGAGCCGAACGTCGCGACCGCGCGAGCCCACGTCCGGCTTGGTGATCACGTAGGGGCCGAAGGCTCCTGGGTCGATCGCGGACTCCGCGCGCCATTCGCACCAGGGAATCGTCGCGACGCCGGCCGCTTCCATGCGCCGATATTGTTGGGCCTTGCTGTCGGCGGCCCCTTGCAGACAGGCCCCGCGCAGCGGGCGGATGCCGCGCCCAAAGTGGCGCGCGGCCACCACCACAGCGGGCCGCACCGCCAGCCGGCGGCGCCGCCGCCAGGCCTCCGGCTCCCATACCTCTGCGCGGACGTCGTCGCAGGTGGCGTGGATTCGGGCGGCGATCGCCTCGAAATCCGCCCGCGCGTGGTGCGCGGTGTCGGGCACCAACACAAGCTGACGACGGCGCAGCAGCATACCGCGCAGCGTAGCAACTACGTCGTTGTTTCGACGTCGACCCAGCGATGCTCGGCGGCCGAGCGGCGGGCGGCATCCAGTACCGAGAGCGCAGCCACACCGTCAGCAAAGGACGCCGGCTCGGAGCGCGACGGCAAAGCGCGCCCCTCGATCCGCGCGCGAAAACACGCCGCCAGCCGCGAATAGGGGGGAACGTCGAGTCCGTGCCCGACCATGCGCTCGTAATCGGTCTCCAGCGCGCCATCGGGCGGTGCGGTGGCCCACCTTGGAGATCATCCTCGACCGGGACCCGACGGGTTCCGTCCGCATCGGTCACGAAGACCTTGCTCCCGAGGCCCTGGATCCAGGCGCTGCCCTCGGTCCCCGCGACGCGGGTCTCGATCATGGGAGGAGAGCGATCGGAGGAGGGAATCAGCGGCACCAGCCGCTCGATGAGCTCGCTGCGCTCCATCAGGATGTGGGTGGTGCCGTCGCGCCAGCGGGTCTTGAGACGCAACGCGAGTCTTCCATCCGGGCGGGCCTCGAGTCGCTCGCTGGCGAGCGGGGGACGGGCAACGTAGCGGCAGAGCCGCTCGAGGCGTCGCCGGTCGCGCCGGGGAACGGAGACTTCGGCGTGCAGGCTCATGCTGCCATGCTGGGGGACGCGATCGGAGGCTTCGGGATCGGAAGCCGATTCACCCATGTCGTGTGGCTCGACGCGATCCCCCATGCGTCGCCATGGCTCGCCGCGGTGGGCGCCGGTCGCAATGTGCGTGCGCAGGGATGCTGCGGCGAGTAGAGCGAGCAGCGGTTCGTCGCGCGCAAGCACGTCTTCATCGTCCGCGCGGCGGGCCTCGATCACGCGCTGGATCCGACGCGCTGTTCCCGCCAACACGCGCTCGACTTCGTCGGGCTCGGGCGGCGGTAGAGGCAGAAACTGCACCTGTCTGTCGTGTTTGAGCGTATATGCGTAGGCGCCGTCGAGCGCGAGCGTGTGAAAGTGCACGTTCAGGTTGAGCGCGGATCCGAACCGCTGGATGAAGGTCACGGCGCCGCACTGCTCCGCCTGCTCGGCCCATCGGTTCCACGCACGTCTTCGAAGCTCCGCGAAGACTGAGCGGATGAACGCGCGCAGGACCTCGCTGGTGAGCTTTGCGTCGTACGCGCAGCGATACCGGAGCGCGTAGGGAAGCGTCAGTACCCACTGCCGGATCGGGACTTCTGGAAGCACCCGATCGACCAAATGCGCTGCCCCATCCGCCATCCGGCGCCCACCACACGAAGGACAGAAGCCGCGGCACTTGCACGAGAAGGCGACCAAGCGGTCGTGACCACAGGCGTCGCAGTGAACGCGAAGGAAGCCGTGCGCGAGCACGCCACAGCGCAGGAAGGCGCGAAGCTCCTGCTCGATGAAGCGCGAAGTCGCCTCATCTCTGTGTGCAGCGCTCGCCAGGAAGCCATCGAGCTGCTCGCGAACCACCTGATGGAGGAGAGTCGCTTCCGGCTCATGGCGCGCGTACTCGGCCAATCGGTCCCAGGCCGGGACCGGGTTGGGGCGTCGAGGAAGAAGCTAGGGCCGATGGGCCCGCACGGCACGACGGCGACGCATCGTTCGCTCAAGAATTCGAACCTTGGAGGTGCGATCGCAGTGGATGCGCTCCCAACGCTGCGAATTCACGGTGATTTCTGTTGGCGGCGGCGGGTTCTTCGAGGCTGGCAAATGTCCATACAAGCCATTGTTTTCATTGAATAATTGGTGGAGGCGGCGGGAATCGAACCCGCGTCCGCATGGGGTCCGGAGAGCGCGTCTACGTGCGTAGTCCCTGCTCGATCTCGGTGGGGCCTGTCGCGGGGACGGGAGAAGCTTCACCATGACGTGGTTCTTGCCTCCGGATGCGGCCTGTCAGCGGCCGGAGGCGCAGTCTCCTGATGACGCCCGCGACCCGCTAGGAGACGTCACGGACGGGCGTCGCTGGCTCTAGGGGTTAGCTAGGCAGCGAGTGCGTAGTTGTCGTCGGCAGGTATAAAGCTACCAACAGTGCCACCGGTTTAACGAGGTGGGTGACGACCTCGACACGCAACGCTCCCCTTCGTCCACCCGTCGAAGCCAAATCGCCCCCACAGGCCCGAAGGATCGAGCGCGCCAAAGGTAGGTCCGGCGAGGGAGGGTGCAAGCCCCCCAACCCCGAAGGCGCAACCGCCGGTCCTCCAGGTCGCGAAACGCGCGCGGCGGCGGCGGGTTTCGAGAGAACGGCGCACGCTCGCGAGGCCCTTCGGCGACACCGCCTGGTTTCGATGCTTCCCGTGGGATCGGACGCTTCCGCTCCCATGCGAAGACGCTCTTCTGTGTCGGATTGGGTCTCAGAAGAGCTAGACTTAGGGGATCACGCTAAGGGGAATCCCCCCCTCGGCCCGCGGTGTGCGTGGAGTTGCGATGAGCCTTTGGGCTCTCCCCAGCCTGATCTCGACCCTCGTATTGGGTTTGCTCCTGACCTACGTCGTGCGGCGGCCGCCGCCGGGTTCGCTGTGGGCGCCGGTCAGTGCGGCGCTGTTGGCGGTCTTCGCCTACGCCGTCGGCGACCTGCTGACGTTCCACGCCAGCACGCCGGGCGCCTACTGGGCTTCTCTGGTGATCCTCTACACGGGGCTCATCTTCGTCACGCCGTGCTGGTGGCTGGTGGCGCTGCGCTTCGCCGAGGCCCACGGGCACGGCTTCCGCTTCGGACGCCACCCGGCGGTGTACCTGCCGTTCGCGTGGGCGTCGGTGCTGTGGCTCGGCATGCTCACCAACCCCTGGCACGGGGCCTTCATGACGCCGCGGCTGGGGGCGCCCAATCTCTTCCAGCCGCTGTGGTTCGCGCACGCCGGCCTGGGCTACCTGACGGCCGCGGCGGCGCTCGGCATCTATGCGGTGCTGGCGTGGCGGGCCGACTCCCCGTCGCTGCGGGCCCGCTTCGCCCTGATGCTGGCCGCCGCCGTGGGCAACGTGGCGGGCAACGCGGCCTACGTGTTACTGCCGGAGCGGCCTCCCTTCGACCCGGGCGCCGCCATCGCCTGGGTGACGGCGCTGCTCTCGCTCGCCGGCATCTACGGCACGCGGCTCTTCGCGCTCTCGCCCTTCGCGCTCAACCTGGTGATGCGGCACCACCGGGACGGGCTCCTGGTGTTGGACCGCAAGGACACCCTGCTCTACGCCAACCCGGCGGCCCACGCGATCCTGGGAGGCCAGCCGCTGCCGCTCGACGCGCCCGCCTTGCCCCGCCTGGCCGGCATCCTGCGCGACCCGGAAGATCCCGCGCAGCCGGTGCCGGTCGAGCGTCTACAGGCCGCGCTGCAGGACGGGGAGGAATCGCAGGACGGCGTGCTCTTCCGCTTCGGCGACGACGGCGCCCGCTGGCTGCGCATCCAGCACACGGCGCTGCCCGCCTGGCGGGGCGAGTCCATCGGTTGCGCGCTGATGCTGCGCGAGCAGACCGAGCTGCAAACCACGGTGGAGGCGCTGCGCCGCAGCGAGGAGACGCTGCGGCTGGTGCTGGATCTGGTGCCCTACCACGTCTTCGCCAAGAGCCGCGACGGCCGCTACGTGTTCGTGAACGAAGCCATGGCCCGCGACGGCGGCATGAGCGTCGAAGAGATGCTCGGCCGCACGATCGACGCGACGGCAGTGCCGCCCGAGGACGCCTACATCCTGAAGCGCCAGGATCACGAGCTCTTCACCGAGGGCCATCGCATCTTCGTCCCCGAGCAGGAGGTGACGGACGCCCGCGGCCGCAAGCGGACGTTCCAGATCACCAAGCTGCCGGTGAAGCTGCCCGGCCGCGACGAGCCGGCCATGTTGGGCGTCTCGGTGGACATCAGCGACGAGAAGGCGGCCCAGCGGGCGCTGCGCGAGAGCGCGCGCCAAGTCCGCATGCTGCTGGAGTCCACCAGCGAGGGCATCTACGGCATCGACCGCGAGGGGCGCTGCACCTTCTGCAACCCGGCGGCCGTGGCCATGCTGGGCTACGCGGGCACGGACGATTTGATGGGACGCGACGTCCACAGTCTGATGCACCCGGTGCGAAGCCACGGCGGCGGCTGTCCCGGCGACGGTTGCGCCATCCTCGCCACGCCCCACAGCGAAGTGCCGGTGCGCATCGACGATGCGGTGCTGGTGCGCCGCGACGGCACCAGCTTCCCGGTGATCTACCGCTCGAACCCGCTGTGGCAGGACGGACGTCACGTCGGCGCCGTGGTCACGTTCCTGGACGACAGCGAGCGGCGGCGCGCCGAAGACGCCCTGCTCCACGGCCAGAAGCTCGAGAGCCTGGGCGTGATGGCGGGCGGCATCGCGCACGACTTCAACAACCTGCTGGTGGCGGTGCTCGGCAATGCCGGCATCGCGCTGTCGGCTCTCGACGAGAACTCCGCCGCGCGCGAGCCGCTGCGCGACATCGAGAAGTCGGCCCGCCGGGCCAGCGATCTCACGCGGCAGCTCTTGGCCTACGCCGGCAAGGGCCGCGTGCGGGTGGAAGAGCTCGACCTCTCGAGCGTCGTACGCGACGTGACCGACCTGCTGGACGTCTCCATCCCCAGCACCGTCAGCATCCAGTACGCGCTGGACGGCGACCTGCCCGCCGTGCGGGCCGACGCCAGCCAGCTGCGCCAGATCATCATGAACCTCGTCATCAACGCCTCGGACGCCATCGGCGGCGAGATCGGCACCATCTCCATCGGCACCCGCACCGAGCGGGTGACCGCCGAGGAAGCCCAGCGCGAGAGCGAGCTGGAGCCGGGCGCGTACAACGTGCTGTGGGTGGAGGACACGGGCACCGGGATGGACGCCGAAACCCGCGCGCGCATCTTCGACCCCTTCTTCACCACCAAGTTCGCGGGCCGCGGGCTGGGGCTGGCCGCCGTGCTGGGGATCGTGCGCGGCCACCGCGGCGCGCTGCGCGTCGAGAGCGAACGCGGAGAGGGTTCGCGCTTCGAGGTCTGGCTGCCGTGCGGCAAGCTGCCGGCGCGACCGCGCGTCGGAACGCCGCCGCCGCCCGAGACGGGCCCCCTCTCGGGCACCGTCCTGGCCGTCGACGACGACCCGTCCGTGCTGCGGATGCTGCGGCGCATCCTCGAGACCGCTGGGCTCACGGTGCTGTGCGCCGAAGACGGGGTGCAGGCCTTGGAGGTCTTCGCCCGCTACCGCGACGAGATCGACGTGGCCGTGCTCGACCTCACCATGCCCCACAAGAGCGGGCGCGAGACGGCGCGGGCCATCCGCGCCGAGAGCCCCGAACTCCCCATCGTGCTCTCGAGCGGCTACCCCGAGGAGAACGAGGTCGACCGGGTCGAGGGCACGGGCCCCATCGCGTTCTTGCAAAAGCCCTACGCCAACGACGACCTGCTCGCCTTGATCCGCGAGGCCCTGGGTTAGGCGGGAGAACCTCGGGGGCCCAGGTGGATCCGCTCCGATCGCGCGAAGTGGCCCTTTCGGCGGGGCGGCGGGGCGCCGAACCTTCTGCCGTCGCGCCCCCTCGCGATTCGCACCCGCGGTGCGAATCGGACGACAGGAAATCGCATGAAGCTCTACACCGGTCCCCTGAGCCTCTTCAGCGCCAAGGTCCGCATCGCCCTCGCCGAGAAGGCCATCGTGCCGGACGAGCACGTGAGCGTCGGCTGGAGCCTGGCCGACCGCTACCTGCCCCACCACCCGGACGTCGTGCGCTTGAATCCGCGCCGCAAGGTGCCGGTGCTGGTGGACGGCGACGTCGTGATCTGGGAGTCGACCGTGATCTGCGAATACCTGGAGGAGACTCGGCCCGAGCCGCCGCTCCTGCCGCGGACGCCGGCCGAACGCGCCCGCTGCCGCACCCTCGAAGCCTTCGCCGACGAGGTCTTCTTCGCACCGCTGTGGGACCTGATCGAGGAGTCCATGTACCCGGCGGCCGAAGCCGGCCGCGACACGAAGCGCCTCGACGCCGCCCGCGCGCGCATCGACGAGCTGCACGCGGAGCTCGACGGCGAACTCTCGGGGCGCGAGTACCTGTGCGACGTCTACTCCGTGGCCGACATCGCCAACCTGATCATGCTGACCGCCGCCGCCCGCATGGGCGCCGCGCCGGATCCGGGCCGCCAGCACCTGACCGCCTGGTTGGGCCGCGTGGCGGCGCGCCCGGCGGTGGCCCGAGAGCTGGACGCCATGCAGCGCTTCGCGGCCTCTAGACTGTCCGATGTCGCATAGGTGTGGACACTTTCTGCCTTGAGAGAGTGGATTTCATCCTTCTTTTGCTCCGATCAGGATCGAGGCGGGCGTCCGACCTCGGGTTCGATATCCCCGGTGAGTGCGGTGGTGGTTGTAGAGCCTC
>JAKSBN010000110.1 GCA_022361175.1 Pseudomonadota bacterium
ACGGACTCGGGCTGCCGCAGATCCAGGACGTGATCGGCGGCATGCGGCCCCTCGACGGCGCCCCGGAGTTTCTCGACTGGCTGCGCGAGCGCTTCGAGGTGGTGATCCTGTCGGACACCTTCTACGAGTTCGCCGCGCCGCTCATGCGGCAGCTCGGCAACCCCACGCTCTTCTGCCACTCCCTCGAGATCGACGCCGAGGGCCGCGTGGCCGACTACCGCCTGCGCATGCCCGACCAGAAGCGCGAGGCGGTGAAGGCCTTCCACGGCCTCGAGTTCCAGGTGGTGGCCGCCGGCGACTCCTACAACGACACCAGCATGCTGATCGAGGCGGACGCCGGCATCCTGTTCCGCCCGCCCCAGAACGTCATCGACGAGTTCCCCCAATACCCCGTCGCCACCGACTACGACTCCTGGCAGCGGGAATTCGCCAAAGCCTCCCTCCGCGACCTGACTCCGTAGCGGGGGCGTTCCGTCCCCGCGCGTCGGGTGGTCAGCCGGTGTTGCGGACGCCTTCGCGCTTGAACATCGGCTGGTCGCCCGGCTGGTAGGTCAGGACCAGGGCGCGCCGTGCGGCGGCAGAGTGGTTGGGTTCGGAGCCGTGCACGGTGTGGGGGCTGAAGAAGAGCAGGCTTCCGGCGGGCAGGATGGCGGGCACCTGTTCGGCGGCGTCGAAGTGGTCCGGGTGGGTGAAGAGCGGCCCGAGGGTCGTGCCGTCGCCCTCCTGCCCCGGCAGCACGCCGCGCCGGTGGCTGCCGCGCACCACGCGCAGGCAGCCGTTCGCCTCGTCGGCGGCGTCGAGGGCCAGCATCACGTTCGGCAGCTGGTCCACGTGGCCGCAGGCGTGGGTCCAGTAGGGCGAGTCCTGGTGCCAGCGGAAGCGCGAGCCCTCGCGCGGCCGCTTCAGGTTGAGCTTGTCCGTCCACAGCGACACGCGCTCCGTGCCCACCAGGTCCCGCATGGGAACGACCAGCCGCGGATCGTCCAGCAGCGCCTCGAAGCGCGCATCGAAGTGGGCGAACGGCTCGATGACGCGGATCGTGTCACTGCCGGGCCGGTGCTCGAACTGGACGGTCGAGATCTCCGTATCGACGTAGCGATTGCCGTCGATCTGGTACTCGCGGCCCTCTCCGGCCACCGCCTCGGCGCGGCGGGCCACGAGCTCGGCCGCCTCCCCGAGCGCCGCGACCTCGTCCGGATCGAAGACGCTCCGCCGCGCGAAAAAGCCATCCTGCTCCCAGGCGCGGCGCTCGGACGGCGTCAGCTGCAGGTCGGTCTGGGGATCGTAGGCGGGCGCGCTGGCGGATCGGGTCATGGCCGCGGCAGACGCTAGCAGGCCGCCCGAGAGCCCGCTCTAGCGCTTGCGATGGCTGGCGGACAGGATCCGTTTGCGCAGGCGCAGGTTCTCCGGAGTCACCTCGAGCAGCTCGTCGTCCTCGATCCACTCGAGGGCGCTCTCGATGGTGAGCGCCCGGGGCGGACTCACCGCATCGGCGTCGTCCTTCCCGGCCGCGCGGATGTTGGTGAGCTTCTTGGCCCGACACACGTTGACGTTCATGTCGCCCGCGCGGCGGTTCTCGCCCACCACCTGGCCCTCGTACACGGGCACGCCGGTCGTCACGAAGAGCGTCGACCGCTCCTGAATGCTCGACAGCGCGTGGGCGGTCGTCTGGCCGGCCTCGCTGGCCACGATGGCGCCCACGACCCGGCGCGCCAGGTCCCCGGCGTAGGGCTCGTAGCCCGAGACGGTCCGGTGCAGCACGCCCTCGCCGCGGGTGTCGGACAGGAACTCGCTGCGATAGCCGAAGAGCCCCCGGCTCGGCACCACGAAGCGGAGGGTCATGCGCCCACCCTGCTGCTCCATGGAGACGAGTCGGCCCTTGCGCACCGGGAGCTTCTCCATCACCGAGCCGGCGTACGGCTCGGGCACCTCGATCACCACCTCTTCCACCGGTTCACAGCGCTCGCCCTCGATCTCGCGCAGGATGATCTCCGGCCGCGAGACACTGAACTCGTAGCCCTCGCGGCGCAGCGTCTCGATCAGGACGGCGATCTGCAGCTCGCCGCGGCCGGCCACCTCGAAGATCTCCGGCGACTCGGTCTCCTCGATCCGAATCGAGACGTTGCCGAGCGCCTCCCGGCGCAGCCGTTCGCCGATCTGCCGACTCGTCAGAAAGCGTCCCTCGCGTCCGGCGAAGGGGGACGTGTTGACGGAGAAGCGCACTCGGATCGTGGGGGGATCGACGAAAATCCGCGGCAGCGGTTCCGGCGCGGCGGGATCGCAGACCGTATCGCCGATCTCGATGCCCTCGACCCCCGCCAGCATCACGATCTCGCCGGCCTCCGCGCGCTCCAACTCGACGCGCTCGAGCCCTCGGGTTCCGAAGAGCTTGGTGACGCGGAAGCTCTCGCGCTGCTCGTCCTGTCCCAGCCGCAAGACCTGACGGCCCTTCTCCAGTACGCCGCGCTCCACGCGCCCGATCACCAGCCGCCCGACGAACTCGTCGTAGCCCAGGGTGACCGCCTGGAACTGGAGCGGCGCCTCGACATCCACCACCGGCGCCGGAACGTGCTCGAGAATCGCCTCCAGGAGCGGGCGCAGATCGCGCCGGGGCGAGACCGGGTCGAGGGCCGCCGTGCCCTCCTTCGCCGAGGCGTACACGACGGGAAAATCCAGTTGCTCGTCGTTCGCGCCCAACTCGACCAAGAGGTCGAAGACCTCGTCCAGCACCGCCTCGGCCCGCTGCTCCGGCCGGTCGATCTTGTTCACCACGAGGATCGGCCGCAGACCGTGCTGCAACGCCTTGCCCAGCACGAAGCGGGTCTGCGGCATCACGCCCTCGACCGCGTCGACCAGCAGGAAGCACGCATCCACCAAGCCCAGCACGCGCTCGACCTCGCCGCCGAAGTCGGCGTGGCCGGGCGTGTCCACGAGCTGGATCCGAACGCCTTCGAAGTCGATCGCCGTGTTCTTGGCTTGGATCGTGATCCCGCGTTCGCGCTCCAGATCACCCGAATCCATCACCCGATCGGCGACTTCCTGGTTCTCCCGGAAGGCGCCGGTGAAGCGCAGCAAGCCGTCCACCAGGGTCGTCTTGCCGTGGTCCACGTGCGCGATGATGGCCAGGTTGCGCAGTTCTTTGCGAGGGCTGGGATGGGCCATGAGCGGGCGGGAAACTAGCAGGAGGTGCCAGTGACCGAACCCCCTGCACGTTTTCACGCAACTTTCACAGAGAAACCCAGCACCCGCGCCCGAACGCCCCTTTTACCGAAGTTTCACAGGTGTCCCGCTGCCAACACCCGATGCGCCCTCTACCGTCCGCGCCGTCGTCCGTCGCACGGACAGGAGGAACGTGCATGGCCACGCCGGCCGAGTCCCCGACACCGCCTGCCGATCCCGTACAGACCCCCGAGCCCGTCGCCGAGGACGGCTTCTGGGCCGGTCAGTTCTGGCTGCCGCGCATCCTCTATTGGGGCATCCACGCCGCCTGCTTGCTGGTGTTCTTCGTGGCAACCACCCCGGGCGTGATCGCCCTGGCGCTGGCCACGTTCTGGCTGCGCATGTTCGGCATCACGGGCGGCTACCACCGCTACTTCGCGCACAAGGGCTACAGGACCTCACGCGTCTTCCAGTTCGTCCTCGCCTTCCTCGGCTGCAGCGCCACCCAGAAAGGGCCGCTCTGGTGGGCCGGCAACCACCGCAACCACCATCGCTACGCCGACGGCCCGGACGACCCCCACTCGCCGCGCGCCGGCTTCTGGCATGCGCACAACGGGTGGATCTTCGAGGGCCAGTGGGACGACACGCCCGTCGACCGGATCCGGGACTTCGCCGCGTATCCGGAGATCCGGTGGCTGAATCGCTGGCACATGGTCCCGCCTCTGGCCCTGGCCGTCCTCTGCTACGCGATCGGCGGTTTCGCCGGGCTGGTGTGGGGCTACGCAGTTTCGACCACGCTGCTATGGCACAGCACCTACACCATCAACTCGCTGGCCCATCGCTTCGGCTCCCGGCGGTACGACACGCCCGACGACAGCCGCAACAACCTGTGGCTGGCGCTCCTCACCCTGGGAGAGGGGTGGCACAACAACCACCACCACTACCAGGCGTCGGCCCGAAACGGCTTCTTCTGGTGGGAAGTGGACGTCACCTACTACGCGTTGAAGGGTCTCGAGAAGCTGGGACTGGTGTGGGACCTGCGCCAGCCCCCGAAGTGGGCCCTCTCCGGCCAAAACCGGATCCACCAGGCACCCGAACGCTCCCCTTCCGCCTAGGAGGCGGTTGGCAGGGTGATCCGGACGGTGGTGCGGCCGCTCTCGCGGGCCACGGCAAAGTCGGCGCCCCCCTTGCGCAAGACGCACTCGGCGATGATCCAGGACAACGGCCGGCCGCGCCGGGCCTGCGATCGCCATTCGCTCATGCCGTCCTCTTCGTCCCCGTCGTCGGCAATCGAGATCTCGGTGCCGCCCTCGACGCTGGAACACACCACCACCACGCAGCCCGACGGACGCGCCGCTTCGATCGCGTCGAAGCACAGCGTCAGCAGGAGGTTGTTCAGGTTCTCGGGGTCGAAGCGCACGGGCGCCAAATCGTCCGCGCAGTCCCAATCCACCCGCACCCCGCGCGTGCCGTGGTCCTCGATCGCCTGCTGCAGGATCGCGGCGGCCCGCCCCGGCTCGACCTCCAGGGGGGTTCCGGCATCCGCCGACATCAGTGGCCGGACGTGGGTCAGCAGTGCGCTGGCCCGGGCCGTGTACTGATCGATGTCGACCGATGCCGCGGCCAGTTCGCGAGCACTCACGTCCGAGTCGATGAGATGGGCCTGGAGCCGGACGGCCGCCAACAGATTCCCGATCTCGTGACAGAGCGCGAAGACGATCTCAGCCGCCTCGAATGCAGCATTACCAGAGACCAGTTCCCGCGTCGTTCGCATGATCCCCCCATGCCAGTGCGCGCAGGCCGCAGCGGCGTCACACTAGCGAAGCCCCGGAGCCCCACCAATCGAAGGCGCAGAGCGAAGAACCCGGCATCCGGGCCCGGTATACTCGCACCCTTTGGAGTCGTGAATGCTCGATCGAATCGCCGGCAAGCTCAAGCTGGAGACGTACTCGCGCCACATCTTTTTGTGCGTGGGCGGAGACTGCGCGGATCCGGCGCTCCAACAGCGCGCTTGGTCGTTTCTCAAGACGCGACTCGCCGAGCTGGGCCAGATTGACGTGGGCGGCGGCGTCTTCCGCTCGAAAGCCGACTGCCTGCGCGTCTGCCGCGACGGCCCCATCGCGGTGGTCTATCCCGAGGGCACCTGGTACCGGGACTGCACGCCGGAGAACCTCGAACGCATCATCCAGGAGCACCTGATCGGAGGCCAGCCCGTCCCGGAGCTGGCCTTCGCCCGCAACGCTGGGTGCGGAACGGGCGCATGAGACACGGCGCGCTTCTCGGAGCCGAGTGTCCGCGGCTGGGAGAAGTGGCCAGCATCGCCGAAGGGTCGGTCGCCATCTCCCTGTCCCGGGGCGGCGCCCCCAAGCCCTACGACCACACCGACCCCAACGAGGACACCGTCGCCTTCGCGGCCGGGGACTGCGGGGTGCTCTTGGGCGTGGCCGACGGTCACTGGGGTGAATCGGGCTCGGCGGCCGCCCTCGCCTACCTGATCGAGCACTGTGCGCCGGCGTGGACGGGGCCGGAGCCTCCGGCCCGCGACGAAGATTGGCTGCCCGTCCTGTGGGAGGCCGTTGCCGCGGCCAACCACGCGATCTTCGAGCGCGCGGGCAAGCACAACCTGGCGGTCGCGCGCACCACGCTCGCGCTGGCCCTCGTTCGGCCCGACCAAGAGCTCTTCGCACACGTCTCGGTGGGGGACAGCCACATCTTCCACTGCGACGCGCAAGCGGCGCGGGAGTGCAGTTGGCGAGCACTCGGACGCGGGGACGCGGCCTACCTGGGCCGAGAGGTCGAGAGCGCGGCCAGTCTCGCGCCCAAGGGCCACGCGGAAGTCGCACCGCTGCGAGCCAGTCGCGCGATCGTGCTGGCGACCGACGGCCTGTCCGAGCCCGGCATCGGCGTCGATGCGCCCAGCGCGACCGTGGCGGAGTGCCTCGAGCGAGCGAACGCAGAACGCGCCCCCTTGCGTCCCCTGGTCGCGTGCCGCGAGCTGGTGGATGCCGCGCTCCTGGCGCACCGTCAGCATCGCGCGGGCGACAACGTGGCCGCCGCCGTGCTCTGGCTGGAAGGCTAGAGTGTCCGATGTCGCATAGGTGTGGACACTTTCTGCCTTGAGAGAGTGGATTTCATCCTTCTTTTGCTCCGATCAGGATCGAGGCGGGCGTCCGACCTCGGGTTCGATATCCCCGGTGAGTGCGGTGGTGGTTGTAGAGCCTC
>JAKSBN010000381.1 GCA_022361175.1 Pseudomonadota bacterium
AATCGGCTCTCCTGGAGCGCCGCTCGAAGGGCGATCGCCGCCAGGTAGCCGCCGTTGGGCCCCCACACCGCCCAGTCCGGCGACAGCTCGGCGCGATAGCGGCCGGGCTCCGCCCCGGGCAGAACGGCCGTATCTCGCACGAAGTCGGCCAAGTCCGTCCCCTCCCCGGGCCAGCATAGCTCCAGCAGGCGGACCCGGGGCCGGGTGGGACGCAGTTTGGCAGGAGGCTTGGCCTGGCCTCGCCGAACCTCTCAGGGCGCGAGCGGTCCCAGCGTCTCGGGCAGGGTCACCTCGCAGGTGTGCACCACGTCGCGGCTGGACCGCCCGATGCGCAGCGCGTAGCGACCCGCGTCGGCGTACCAGCCGGCCTCGGTGCGGCGTTTTCCCTTGCCGGAGGGCACCAGCGACGCCGCCGGTCCCAACCGCGCGCGCAGCGCTTCGAAGCCCGGGTCGGCCGGGTCCCAGTAGGCGAACGAGCGCACGTCCAGCGCCAACGTCACCGTGGCCGACTCGCCCGGATCCAACCACACCTTCTGGAACGCCTTCAGCTCGCTCTGGGGCCGGAAGCAGCGGCTCGCCTCGGGCGCGACGTAGCACTGGACGACGTCGGCCCCGCGTCGCGTTCCCGTGTTGCGCACCGTCACGTCCACCTGAACCGCACCGTCGGGGAGCGTGTCGGCGGAGAGCACCGGAGACTCCCACTCGAACGTGGTGTACGAGAGCCCGTGGCCGAACGGAAACCGCACCGGCAGGTGGCGGGACTGGTACCAGCGGTAGCCCACCAGCAAGCCCTCGCCGTAGCGGAGCTCCGAATTCTCGCCGGGGAAGTTCCCGTACGAGGGGTTGTGCTCGAGCCGCTCGGGAAAGGTCGTGGGCAGGCGCCCGGCCGGTTCGGCATCGCCCAACAGCACGTCGGCCAAAGCGCCGGCCATTTCCTGCCCCCCGAACCAGATCTGCAGCAGGGCGCCCGGTTCGCCGGCCCACGGCAGGGTGACGGGCGAGCCGGCGTTGATGCACGCCACGGTGCGCGGGTTGGCCGCGCACACGCGGCGCACCAACTCGTCCTGGTCTCCCGGCAAGTCCATCGAGTCGCGGTCGTGGCCCTCGGACTCCCAGTCGGCGTTCGTTCCCAGCAGCAGCACGACGGCGTCCGCGTCACGCGCGGCGGCTTCCGCCCGCGCCAGGAAATCCACATCCGTCGGCGGCCGGTGGCCGATGCGCACGCCGGCCACGAAGGCCGCGTCCGCGGCCGTGAACTCGATCCGGAGCTCCACGGATTGCCCCGCTCGGAGCTCTACCTGGGCCTCCAGTTCCCGGCTGGCGACGCGGAAGAACTCGGTTCCGCGGGGCGGCGGGTTCTCGATGCCGTCGAGCACGATCTCGCCGTCGATCCACAGGCGCGCGCGCCCGATCTGCATCAGCGTGAACGTGTGCCGCCCCGACTCCACGGCCTGGAACGTCCCGGTCGCGCGCAGCGAGAAGCTCTTGGGGACTCCGGGCGTCGGCGAGCCGGCGTAGATGAGCTGGCCGTCTTCGGCGATCTCGTGCACGACGGGATCGCCTTCCCAGTCCAGTCCGGCGAAGAAGGCGACGTCGAGCCCCGGGTCGCCGCCGGCCGTGCGGAGCGCGCTCTTCGGGAGCGCCGCCGTGTTCTTGTCGGTCCAGGCGCCCCGCTCGAAGACGATCTCGACGTCCGGTCCCAGTTTCTCGCGCAACGCTTCCAGGGGGGTGACCCGGTAGTGCGGTCGCAGCGCCGCCGAGCCCCCGCCGCCGATCTGACAGCGGTCGGCGTTGGGGCCGATCACGGCCACGCGCCGCAGGCCGTCGGCGGCCAGGGGCAGCAGGCCGTCGTTGGCGAGCAGCACCATGCCCTCCGCGGCGGTCTCCCGCGCCAGGGCGCGGTGCTCCGGCAGGTCGACGTTCCGCTCTTCTCGCTCGCCCGAATCGTCGAGGGCGCCGATGCGCTCCCACACGCCCAGCATCCGGGAAACCTGGGCGTCCACGAGCTCTTCGTCCACCCGGCCGTCGCGCGCGGCTTCGGCCAGGGCCTCTCCGTAAAAGCGCCCCGGCCCGGGCATCTGCAGATCCAATCCGGCGACGGGCGAGCGCTCGCTCGAACCGACGGCGAACCAATCCGTCACCACGAAGCCGTCAAAGCCCCACTGGTCGCGCAGGATGCCCTGCAGGAGCTCGCGGTCCTCGGCGCAGTAGACCCCGTTCAGCCGGTTGTAGGCCGTCATGATGCCCAGGGCCCGACCTTCCTTCACGGCGATCTCGAACGGCAGCAGCGTGAGCTCGCGCAGCGTCCGCTCGTCGACCACGGAGTCGATGGTGGTCCGCTCGAACTCGGCGTCGTTGGCCGCGAAGTGCTTGACCGTGGTGGCGACGCCCTGGGACTGCACCCCGCGCACGAAACCGGCGGCGATCTTGCCCGAGAGCAGCGGATCCTCGGAGTAGCACTCGAAATTGCGCCCGCCGAGCGGCGAGCGGTGCAGGTTCACGGTGGGCGCCAGCAGCACGCGGCAGTCCTTGGTGCGCGCCTCCTGGCCCAGCATGGCGCCGACCCGCTCGATCAGCGCCGGATTCCAGGAGGCTCCCAGCGCGGATCCGCACGGGATGCAGACGGCCTTGGCCCGCCCGACGCCCAGGAGCGAGGAGCCGCGCGCGCCGCTGGGGCCGTCGGTCAGGTGGATGGCCGGGAGGCCCAAGCGCTCCACCCCGGGAATCGACCACATGCCGGACCCGGCGGTGAGCAGGGCCTTCTCGTCCAATGTCAGCTTCTCGAGCAGCTCTTGCCGCTTCACGCCCATCCTCCTGGGCCGACCCGCCGCTGCCGCCGGCGAGCCACTCTAGCCGGTTTGGGGGAGGCGGGCACAAGCGCGGGCAGTCAGGACGTCCCGAGGCTGGCGAAGGGGACCACCTCCGCCTGCGGCGTCTCGATCTCGCCCTCGGCCAGCATGTAGCGCCAGAAGACGAGCCCGAACGGCCGCTCCTCGGTGTCGAGCCAGCCGGGCCGGCCCGGATCGCGGTGGGCGACCACGACCTCGAACCGCCCCGCGTCGTCCAGCGGAGTCTGGCGGCGGTTCAAGGACACCTGCCGGTGGGTGTAGTCGTAGGTCTGCATGTGCCGGTTCCACAGGCACACGTTGGCGAAGCGACAGCGGGGCCAGCTCCCGCGGATCACCAGCGCCTGATCGGGCCCCAGGACGTAGGGGGCCATGGAGTAGGCGGCGTCCGCGGCCGCCAAGCCGAAATCGCCGGGCGGGACCGGCGCCGGAAACTGGTTGGGCACCAGCGACACGAAGGGCGGCGGCTTCGAGTTCGCCATGGGCGGCTGGTCGAGCGTGCGGCTGCGCAGGAACTGGGCGACCCGCCGCCAGCCCGCGCCGACGGAGGCAGCGCTCGGCCGCGGCGGTGCCGGAGCGGGTTCGAGCGGCTCGATCACGAGCGGGGGACGGCGGTGGGGATCGGTGGCCGCGTCCTCGAAGTAGTGCCGGGTGGTGATGCGCGAAGCGCCCGCCTCCAGGCCGAGCCAGTTGCGGTCGTCGGGAGGTCCCCCCACGCGGATCTCGAACGAGCCGTCCGCCGCCACGTCGAACTGCGTGTCGTTCAGGACGCCCGCGGTGCGGGGGGGCAGCGAGCCGTCGTCGCTGCCGATCTCGACGGTGAAGGAAACGTAGACGGCGCCTTCGGTGTTGCCCCGCACGCGATAGACGCGGTCGGGACGCACCGGGGCGTCGAAGTAGATCGCGTCGGGATTGTCGCCCATCAGCTTGCGGGTGGGCGTCACGATCCGGCGGAAGAACGGACTGTCCGGGTCGTTCTCGAAGAACCCCACCAGGCCGCCCTCCAGCAGGTGCGCCAGGGCGCGGTGCGCGTCGGCCACGTCGAGCTCGTTCTGGAGGTTCCACTCGGGCCCGGCCCAGCGCTCGTCCACCTCCTGCAGGACCGCGATGAGTTCGCGCAGGGCCTCGCGGGATTCGGTCATGAGGGTCACGGATCAGTCCTCGAGGGCCACGCCGAAGTGGTCCAGGTAAGGCGCCAGGCGCTCCCGCAGCGCGTGGGTGTCGAAGCCCCACTCCTCGGCCGTATAGGAATGGACGCCGAACTTGCCCCGCGGCTTCTCGTCCAGGTAGCGGCGGATGCGGCGCGCGTGCTCGTCGTCGAAGGCGCGGCCCATGGTCGCGTAAGCCCGGCGAACGGTCTCCACCGGGTCCTTCATCAGGTCCTGGAAGTGCACGTCCACGAAGCGATCCGGGTAGGCCTCCGCGGCGCGCTGTTCGGCGACCGCATTCAGCGCCGCACCGAAAACCGCCTCGATCGCCGCCCGCAGCACCGCGGTGTCCACGGCGTCGGTGCGCAGCCACTGGACCATGGCGGTCGTGCTGACGGTGGAAGGCATGGTCTTGGCAGGATCGCGGTGCGTCTGGATCACCCACGCGTCGGGATAGCTCTCGAAGAGCGCGCCCAGGGTGGCCAGGTGCGAAGGTGTCTTCAAGAGCCAGGTGCGCTCCGGCCGCCCGTGCTGCAACACCTGCAGCATGCGCCGGTGGAAGTCGTAGAAGACGGGAACGTCCATCTCGGCGCCGGGCAGGACCATGGGCCAGTGGGGGCCGCAGAAGCAGGCCGCCGTCAGCGTCACGCACTCCACCGGCAGATCGGCGCGCAGCTCGTGAATGGCCGCGAACTCGGGCTGGACGTCGGCCCAGAGCTCCTGCTCGCATTCGGCGACGAGGCGGCGCCGTTCCTCGTCCTCGAGTCCGGGTGCGGCCGTGGGATGGATCGCCTCCCAGGCCAGCGGGGCGCGCACGGTGGGATCGAGTGCCAGCAGCTCGAACAGGATCGTCGTGCCCGAACGCGCGGGGCCGGTCACGAAGAGCGGTGCCGCGACGGGGGCAGCGGCCAGCTGCGGCGCCTCGGCAGTGGCGCGCGCCAGCGACACGCGGGTGCGCAGCGACCGGGCCAGCTCCTGCTTCGTGAGGAGCCTCCCCACCACGTGAAGCGGCGCCGCGTTGGCGGCCGCGACCACCGCCTCGAACCGCTCGCGCCAGCGGGGATCCCCCAGCTCGAGACCCGGGTGCGCCCCCGCGCCGGCCTCCAGCAGCGTCCCCGCGTCCATGGGCACCAGCTCCCGCGCGCCCGCGAGCGGATCGCCCAGCGAATCTCCCATGGCGTTCAAGCGCCGTACCCACGCGGGTCGCGGGTAGCGCTCCGACATCCTGACCTGAACCGCTTCGCTCATGCACCGTTTATACACAAAAGCCGGGGCGCGCTCGCAGCAATCCGGAGGCCCCGGTGGTGGCTAGCGGGTGAAGAAGTCCGCGCGCGCGGTTCCGGTCTCGTCGTAGACGGGTTCGAAGCGTTCGATCGCGTACTTGTGGACGTCGGCGGCGCGCAGGCCGTGGCTGCCGATGTGCTCCCGCATCTGACGGTAGTACTCCCCCGCCAGGTGGGCGGCCAGGTCGGCGGTCGACTCCCAGCGCTCGAACACGTAGATGCGACCGGGAACGGCCGGGTCGGCGCTCCACACGTAGTCGAGGCAGCCCTTCTGGGTGCGCGTCTCCCGCATCAGGTCGGCGCCCGTCGTCAGGGCGCGGTCGCGCTGCTCCGGGTCCACGTCGACGGTTCCGGCGATCAGGATCACGGGGCGTCGCCCTCGCCGCGCGGGGCCGGCTCGGCCGAGAGGTCCGGCGGGCCCGAGTAGAGCACCTGGAAGCGGCGCTCGCTGAAGCGCCAGCCGTCGTCGTCGCGGCGCAGGCGGTCGTGGTAGATCCCCAACGTGAAGACCCCGCGCCCGTCCGGCCCGCGCCCGAACTCGGACAGCGGGAAGCGCCCGCTGGCCTCGGACCCCGAGATCTCCACCACGCCTTCGCTCGGGAGCTGCACCACGAACGGGAAGCCGGACATGAGCTGCTCCCACAGCTTGACGATCGTCTCGCGGCCCTGCGGCGCCTGTCCCAGGATCCGCCAGGTGCCGTCCTGCGCCCAGGTGTCGCCCCACGCGTCGGCATCGCGCCGGTTCACGGCGTCCGAATAGCGCGCCACGAGATTGCGGATCTGAAGCTCGTCTGCCTGCGACATGAAGCCCCCGAATCGGCCCCGCCAGGGGCGCGGGCCGGGGTAGACTGTCTCTGCTTTAACACGTTTAACCCCCTCGCGACCAGCGAAACCGGAGACCCCGTGCCGCATCGACCGTTCCGCTTCGGACTCCAGACCTTCAGCGCCGACTCCGCGGCGGAGTGGCGCGACCGCGCGCGCCGCGCGGAAGATCTGGGCTACTCGGCCCTGCATCTGGCCGACCACGTCCTGGGCCCCGGCCCGGCGCTGGCGGCCACCGCGCATCCCCTGCAGACCCTCGCCGCCGTACCGGCCATGGCCGTGGCCGCGGAGGCCACGTCCACGCTGAAGATCGGGTGCCGGGTCTTCTGCATCGACTACCGCCCCGCCGCCGTCCTCGCCAAGGAGGCCGCGACGCTCGACCTCTTCTCGGAGGGCCGGCTGGAGCTGGGTCTCGGGGCGGGGTGGCTGAAAGGTGAGTACGAGGCGCTGGGGCTCCGCTTCGACGCAGCCCCGGTCCGGATCCGACGGCTGGCCGAGGTGGTGTCGCTGGTGAAGGCGCACTTCTCGGGCGAGCCCATCGACGTCCGGGGAGAACACGTGCAGGTCAGTGGCTTCACCGGCGCCCCCCAGCCGGTGTCACGACCCCGCCCTCCCCTGCTGATCGGAGGCGGCGGCAAACGCGTCTTGTCCCTGGCCGCGCGGGAAGCCGACATCGTGAGCCTCAACTTCAACAACCGCTCCGGCGTGATCGGCGTCGACGGCGTGACCAGCGGCACGGCCGAAGAAACGGAGCGCAAGATCGCCTGGATCCGAGAGGCGGCCGGCGAGCGCTTCGACGCCCTCGAGCTGGAGATCGGTGCCTATTTCACGTTCGTGGGCGAGAACACCGCGGCCATCGCCGAAGGCATGGCCGCCAGCTTCGGCCTGTCGCCCGAAGCCATGCGCGCCCACCCCCACGCGCTCTTCGGCAGCGTCAGCGAAGTCGTGGACGAGCTGGTGCGACGGCGCGAAGAGTACGGAATCCACTACGTCACGGTCGGGGACTCGGTGCTGGACGCCTTTGCGCCGGTGGTGGCGCAGCTGGCCGGGAAGTAGCGGCCTCCCCGTCCGTCCCCGCTACCACGCGGCTTGCAGCTCCTGCGCGCGGACCGCAACGGCACCCGCCGTCTCGCCGGGGACCACTCCCGTGCGCCGGCGGAGAAGCAGGCTTCCGAAGGGCGACCGACGCAGCGCCAGCAGGAAGCGCTGCACCTCGGGCGGCTGCTCGCGCACCGCCTCGATCGGGCGCCGGGCGGTGAAGACCAGGAAGGGCTCTCGCATGGCCACCCAGATCCAGATGGAGTCGACCTCGCGCGAGTCCAAGAGCCGCTCCACACACGGACGCAGCTGCGCCGGCGCCGACAGGTACGACGACCACAGGTGGGGCCCGTCGCAGGCCCAGAAGCGCATGTCGCGAAAGATGTGCTCCTCCCCGCCCGGCAGGACCCACTGGTCGTAGGGATACTGGGCGTGCGCGTCGGGGTGGGAGACGTGCTCGAGGTCCTCGCCCAAGAGGGAGGCGTGCAGGTTCAGGTACTGCATGCCCACCCGGTTCGCGAGCACTACGTCGCGCGGGCCGACCCGCTCCGAGAGCGCGGCCAGCGTGTGCTCGAGCTCCGCGGCCCGCGTCCCGAAGTCGGAGCGCGCCCGGCGATACGACGCGGGATCGAAGTCCACCGTCAGCCCCAGCAGCGCCAACCCGACCGACGCGACGGCAAGCGGCCCGACTCGGCGAACCGCCCACGCCACTGCCGCTGCCGACGGCAGGAGCAGGAAGGGCAGCAAGTAGACGCAGTGGCGAGTGGCGGAGAACGGATACAGGCCCAGGACGCCCAGCAGCATCGCGGCGACCACGACGGCGCCGCAGGCGGCAACCGGCGCACGGCCTCCCTGTCTCCACCACACCACGCCGCCCGCGACCGCGGCCGCAAGCCAGACGATCCCGGCGACCGCGCTGCCGTCGCTGCCGAAGAGCATCACCCGGTAGGCGTCGGGGAGGCGCAGCAGCGCGTCCCAGGGCGAGTCCGGAAACAGCGGCTTCAGGAAGTAGTAGTGGTCGACGAAGCGGCCGAGGTTGGCCGCCGGACTCGCCGCCCGAGCGCCGACGAAGTAGAGCTGGACGGCGGCCCACGCCGGAGCGGGAAGGGACACGGCGGCGTGGAGCCCCAACCAGGCGCCGGCCCGCCGAACCCCGAGCGCGTTCCGCTCCGAGACCAGCGCGAACACGGCGCCCGTGAGGCCCAGCCCCGCGAGCGGCACGGCTGCGCTCACGTGTGTGAAGGCGGCCAGGGTGCCCGCGACGGCGTAGCCCACCAGGGCACCGCGGCGACGGGTCCGGTGCCACACGGACAGGCACAGGAGCGCCAGCGCCAGCCACAGGGACAGCAGCGAGTAGGCGCGCAGCACCTGGCTCAACTCCACCAAGAGGTCGGCGAAGGTGACGACGGCGGCCAGGAAGAACCCGGCGGCGCGTCCGAACCACTCGCGTCCCAGCAGGAAGCCGACGGGAATCAACAGCAGACCCGGCACCAGCGACACGGCGCGCAGCCACAGCACGTCGTGCCCCAGCGCCAGCTGCCCGTGGACCACCACGTAGCTCAAGGGTCCGTGAATCTCGTGGCGGAGATTTCGCTCCAGGACGGCGCCCAGGCTCGCTTGCTGGGCGTCCATCAGGTGCCACATCTCGTCCCACGAGAGTTGCCACTCGGCGAGACCCGAGAGGCGCAGCCAGGCGCCCGAGGCCAGCAGCGCGAGCAGCACCCCGACCTCGACCCAGCGAACGCGCGCGGGTACTTCCGACTGCGTCACATCGCCCCCGGGCGGCTCCTCAGGCCTTCACGATCTCGTAGTCGGAGGCGCGGAACCGCCGGGCCCCCAACACGTACTCCGCGGCGAAGCCCGGGTAGAGCGCGTGGTTGCTGCCGTCCTCGGACAAGTACCAACTGTTGCAGCCCGACGACCAGACCATGTAGGGCATGCGCCGCTGCAGGCGGTCGTTGTAGCGGTCCTGAACCTCCTGGCGCACGTCCACGAAGCGCAGTCCCTCGCGGCGGATCTTCCGAATGGCCTGCAGCGCGTGCGAGATCTGGGCCTCCGTGTAGACCAGCACGGAGGTGTGGCCCGGCCCCGTATTGGGCCCCATCAGGGTGAACCAGTTGGGAAAGCCCGAGACGGTCATGCCCTTGTAGGCGACGGCTCCTCCCGCCCAGGCTTCGTCCAACGTGCGGCCGCCCCGCCCCTGCACCGGGAAAGGCGCCGCCGCCAGCCCCACGGCGAAGCCGGTGGCCAGGACGATGACGTCGACGTCGTGCCGAGAGCCGTCCCGGCACTGGATGCCCTCGTGCCCCACCTGCTCGATGGGGTTCGTCACCAGCTCCACGTTGTCACGGGCGAACGACGACCAGTAGTCGTCGGAGATCAGGATGCGCTTGCACCCCAGCTGGAAGTCGGGCCTGAGCTTGGCGCGGAGCGCGCGATCGGGGACCGAGCGCTTCAAGTGCGCGCCCGACAGGCGCTCGGCCCAGCCGGAGAGACGCGGCGCATCGAGGAACACGATCGGACCGAAGAGCTCGCTCAGCGCGTATTGGGCGAAGCGGCTCGCCCGCAGCGCCAGCGGGAAGCGTTCGTAGCGCCGCCTGGCCCGTTCGCTGTAGCGGCGATCCCGCTTCGGCATCACCCACGCCGGCGTGCGTTGAAACACGCTGAGCTTGGCCACCTGCGGCGCGATCGAAGGCACCACCTGCACGGCGCTGGCGCCCGTCCCGATGACGGCCACGTTGCGCCCCGTCAAGTCGTAGTCGTGGTTCCAACGCGCCGTGTGGAAGACCTCGCCGCCGAAGTCCGAGAGCCCCTTGATGTCGGGCTCCGCCGGGTCGACCAGGCCCCCGACGGCGGACACCACGACGCGCGCCGTGAACGTCTCGCCGGAGCCCGCGGTGAGCGTCCAACGGCCCGCCGCTTCGTCGAAGCGCGCGTCCGCGATCTCGGTGCCGAAGCGGATGTGAGAGCGCAGCTTCCACTTCTCGACGACGCCCAGCAGGTACGCCTGGATCTCCTGGGATTCGGCGAAGACCCGGCTCCAGCGAGGATTCGGCTCGAAGGAAAACGAGTACACGTGAGAGGGCACGTCGCAGGCGGCGCCCGGGTAGGTGTTGTCGCGCCAGGTGCCGCCCACCTCGTCCGCGCGTTCGAACACGGTGAAGGAGTGAATGCCGGCCCGCTTCAACTGGATGGCCATGCCGATCCCGCCGAAACCGGCGCCGATGATCGCGATCGGGAAGTCCGCTGCCCTGGGCGAGTCGGATCGACTCATGATGCCACTCCTGGTCGTGTGAACGCGGCCCGAAGCATGCGCGAACCCGGCGCCCCACGCACGCACCAAACCCCAGGGGGTGTGACTCCCGCAGCTGTGCCACTCTCTCGCCGCGCGCGCGAACACGCGCAAGGCAAAGGGGACGGCATGAACGGTACCCATCACGTCGCTCTACGCGGGCCTCTTGGGCCTGGTCCTCGTGTGGCTCAGCCTGCGCGTGGTGGGCTCCTTCGTCACGTGGATCGTCTTGGTCGCCGGCAGTCTGCTGGCGCTGGAGAGTTTCGGAAGACCCGCCTGAACGCGAACCGGGCCGCCTGGCCCGTGTGACGGCCCGCGATTTCCAGTAGTCTCGCCGCCGCATGGAGCGACATCGGGCCAGCGGGCGAGCGGGACTCGGGTTCGCCCTGGCGGCTTGCACGATGGTCCTCTGGGGCATGCTGCCGCTGGCGCTCGAAGCCCTGCTCGAGCGGCTCGACCCCGTCACTCTCACCTGGTTCCGCTTCGGGTTCTCCGCCCTCGCGCTGGCGCCGCTCTTGGCCTGGCGCCGGGAGCTCCCCCGCTTCGACCGACTGGGGCGCCACGGCTGGGGGCTCTTGCTGGTGGCGACGGGCTTCCTCGCCGCGAACTACCTGAGCTATCTGCTGGGCCTCGACCGCACCAACGCAGCCAGCGCCCAGGTGTTGATCCAGGCCGCCCCCCTGCTGTTGGCGCTGGGGGGCATCGCGGTCTTCGGCGAGCGCTTCGCGCGCCTGCAGTAGCTCGGCCTCGGGGTGTTGCTGGCCGGCATGGCGCTCTTCTTCGGCAGCCAGCTCCGCGCCCTGGCCGGCGAGTGGGAGCGCTATCTCTCGGGCACCGGCCTGATCGGCCTGGCCGCCGTCACCTGGGCCGTCTACGGCCTGGCCCAGAAGCAGCTGCTGCTCACGTGGTCGTCCCAGGCGATCATGCTCTGCATCTACGCGGGCTGCAGCCTGGCCTTCGGGCTGGCCGCGCAGCCGTCGTCGCTGGCGAGCCTGGATGCCGTGGCTTGGCTGCTGCTGATCTTCGCCTCCGCCAACACGCTGGTGGCCTACGGCACCTTTGCGGCGGCGTTGGAGCACTGGGAGGCTTCACGCGTCTCGGCCGTGCTGGCGCTCACGCCGCTGGCCACGCTGGTCTTCTCGAAGTTGGCCGCCGCGCTGTGGCCGCAGCAGTTCGAGAGTGCCAGCGTGACCCCGACCGCCGTCACGGGTGCCGTCGTCGTGGTGCTGGGGTCGTTGGGCGTCGCGCTCGGAAGTCGCGACCGCTAGCTAGCGCCCTACTTGCGCGGCTTCAGCGTGTGCATGATGGGCGGCGTCTTCACGCGGGAGACCAGCACCAGAGCCGTGAGCCCCAACACGAGCGCTCCCACCACGAGCACGCCGATCGGCCCGATCGCGTCGAGCAGCCAGAAGACCATGCTCTTGATGCCGGAGTTGCGGCCCTGGAACTCCATCTCGCGGCCGCCCGCGATCTCCTGCGCCGCGCCGTGGAGGGCGAACGTCATCAGCGCGGCGATCGCGCCGAACACGACCGGGCCCAGCGCGGCCCGCACGGGTCCGTACTCGACGATCTTGGTCTCGAAGCCGTGGAGGAGCTCGGTCAACTGGGCGGCGAACGCATCTCGCTCCTCGCGATCGGAGAAGCTGATGTTCTTCGACTCATCGTCCTTGCCGGAGCGGTAGTCGATGTCGATGTCGTCGTCGTGGCGGTTGTACTTCACCTTCTTGATGGACTGCACCACGATGGTGGTTCCGTCCTTCACCACCGTCGCCGCCGACTCGCCCCGGTCGAGCGCCTCCTTCATGGCCTTCGCTTTGTCCGCCGGCGGATTCGCCACATAGATGACGTCGTCCGTCAGTGCCACAACACTGTCGAAGACGCGCTCTTCATCGACCCAATGAGATGTCGGCACGGCACTCCTCCTTCGCGGGGCCACCGCGGGGCCCGTCAGGACATCGGCAGGGCCCGAACGAGGCTTGACCCCAGCCAGGCGCGGCCGAAACTCCGATCTCTTCGGTACCGTCCCGGCGGCGCCCGAAGCCCTTCCGCCGCCAAGCGAGAGAGCCCGTGAAGAAACTGCCGCTGATCTCGATTCTGTCGCTGGCGCTGGTCGGCGCATCCGCCGACGCCGGGACCTTGGACGAGGCCGCCGACGCCCTGCGCGCGGGCGAGGCCAGCCGGGCCCTCGAGCTCGTCCGCCCGCTGGCGGCGCGCGGGAATCCCGCGGCGCAGCTGCTGCTGGGCGACCTGCACCACGATGGCGCGGGCGTCCCGCAGAGCTACGTCGAAGCGGGCGCCTGGTACCGACGGGCCGCCAAACGGGGCTTCGCCCCGGCCCAGACCCGCCTGGGCTCCCTCTACGCCGAGGCCAAGGGGCTCCCCCAGGACTTCTCCCAGGCGGAGGTCTGGTACCGCCGCGCCGCGCTCCAGGGCGAGGCCGAGGGCCAGTACCGGCTGGGGCGCCTCTACTTCTACGGCATCGGGGTGGAGGCCGACCCCGTCGAAGGCGCGACATGGCTGCGCCGGGCGTCCGAACAAGGGCACCCGAAGGCGCAGGGCGATCTCGGAATCGCGTACACGGTGGGAACGGGCGTCGAACGCGACGACGGCGAAGCGGTGCGCTGGTTCCGGCGCGCGGCCGAGCAGGGAGACGCTTTCGCCCAGAGCCAGCTGGGCCGCATGTACTACAACGGCAACGGCGTTCCCCGCGACGCGGTGATGGCCTACGTCTGGTTCGACCGCGCGGTCTCCAATGGGGACGACGGTGCGAAGCGCGACAGCGTGGCCCGGGAACTCACGCCCGTCCAGCGGGCCCGGGCCCGGCGTCTGCTGGAGGCGGGCTCGGCCCTGCCGGCTCCCTAGAGCGAATGTGGGCGCCCCCCGGGCTTTCCCCACCCGCGGGTTCGATCAAGCCCGGCCGGCGACCTGCCGAAAACCCAAGGGAGGGACTGGGTTTCGGACCCGCCGGAGACCGGCGGCCCGGCCGGGGCGAGGGGAGCCAGCTCGTGCTCACACTCATCGGATTCGGCGCGTTCGTCGTGGCGTCGGCATTCATGGGCGTACGCCTGTTGCTGCTGCATCGCCGCACCCGGCGCGTGCCCGAGCTCACCATGGGCCTGGCCTTCATCTGTGGCGGCGCGATGGCCTTCCCCCTCATGACGCTGGCCCAGTCCTTCGAGCCCGGCTCCGGCCCCGCCATCGCGGCGCTGCTCGCCGGCCGGCTGGGCTCCACCGTGGGTGCCGCGTCGCTGTACCTCTTCACCTGGCTGGTCTTCCGCCGCGAGAGCGCGGCCGGGAAGACGATCCTCGCCTCGGGTCTGCTGGCGCTGACGGTCGGCATGATCGGCCCGGAGTTGTACTTCGGAATGGGCGTGAGGATGACCGACGGCCCGTGGTTCTGGTTGGTGGTCGTCGCCCGCGGCGCGTCGTACCTCTGGGCTGCCGTCGAATCGCTCTGGTACTGGCGCGGCATGCGCCGGCGTCAGCGCTTGGGCCTGGCCGACCCCTTGGTGGCGAACCGCTTCCTGCTGTGGGGGGTCGCGTCGGTGGCGCCGGCGCTCATCTTCACGCTGACCGGCCTCGCGGCGCTGTTTCCGGGACCGGCGGTGCAGGAGGCTCTCACCAACGCGACGTCGGTGTGCGGCTTCGCCTCGGCCGTCACGATCTGGCTGGCCTTCTTCCCGCCCGCGCGCTACGCGCGCTGGATCGCATCGCCGGAACGGGGACCGGAGTGACGGGCAAGCTCAAACGGGGTCTGCTGATCCTGGTGATCGCCGGCGGCGCCTTCTGGGTCGGACGCGATCCGGGGATCCTGGAAACGCCGCTCGCCAGTTTCCAGTCGCTCTGGCACGACGGCGTCGAGACGATGCGGCGCTGGGTCGCGGGTCTCGGCGAGTCGGGTCCGGAAGCAGCTCCGGGGCACTGGGTCGCCCCTCCGGAAGACATGCTGGGCGAGACGCGGGCCACCAGCGCCACTCTCGCCTGCCCCGAAGCCGATCTGCTCGAGGTCGAGGGAATCCTGATGGAGACCGTTCGCGGCAACTCGCCCTGCGTCCTGCTCGAGAAGGGAACCGACGTTCGGGTGCTGAGCGTCAGCGAGAACCGGGCCGAGATCTCGTGGGGTGAGGAGCCCCAGGCGGGCTTCGTCCACCTGGCCGATCTCGAGGTCTTCTGGAACCTGATGGCCGAGAAGGGCGCCGAGCTCGAATAGCGGCGCTACGGCTCCGGGGCGCCCACCCCCTCCCGCGCACACCAGCGGCGAAGCGCTCGCTCGTAGTAGTCCAAATGCACGGATCGCAGCCGCGCCCACAGCACTCGCGCTCGTCCGGCGGATCCGGCGGCGGCGGAAGGCCGCGCGCCCGCGCCAGCTCGGCGAGGGCCTGGTGATCTCGGGCGGACGGGGGCATGGATCTCCTGCTCGGCGGTGGCGGGGTCGAAGCGCGGCCACACGCTACTCGGAAGCGCCGGGCGCGCAAGCCGAAGCCATCCAACGGCCGGCACGGCTGCTATCGTGTGCACACCCTCCGGCGACCCCGAAGTTCGGATGACTCGTGGCGTACGCTCGCTCGCGTTTCCTCGCCCCGTCCACTCACCATGGCGCGCTCGTGGTGGCGGCCCTTTTCGCCGTGCTGGCCGTCGCATGGGAGCCCCCGCCCTACGAGAGCTACTGGTTGTGGGCGGGCGTACCCGATTCGCGGCTCCCGGGACGGGGCGCGGTCTCCGTCCACGTGGGTGCCGTCGCCTGGCACGGCGAGACGCTGTGGTTCCAAGCCGAGGGCGCGGGGCCGCGCGCCTTCCCGGGCCGCTCCGTCACCGTGGTCTTTCGCTTGAACGGATTGCCCCCGGCCCACGAGCTGGTGCCGCTCCTGGAAGCCCAGGCGCGCCGCTTCGAAGCCGTCGGCAATCGCGTAGCCGGGGTACAGCTCGACTACGACGCGCCCACGGCCCGCCTGCTCCGCTACCGCGACACGCTCGGCGAGGTTCGCGCGGGGCTCGATCCGCGCTGGCGACTCAGCATCACCGGTCTCCTGGACTGGGTGGCGACCGGGGACGAGCACGCGCTGGCGCGGGTGGCGGCCAGCGTGGACGAGATCGTCTTCCAGCTCTATCAGGGCCGGGACTACGTGGCCGAGCTGCCGCACTACGTCGCGCGGTTCTCACGCCTGCCGTTTCCGTTCGCCGTGGGTCTGCTGGCGGACCACCCGAAGAACGCGGAGCTGCTGGAACGACTCCGCCGCGAACGCCGGCTGGTGGGCGTTCACTACTTCCTGAGAAGCAGCGCGGGCCCGGACAGGGAGGACATCTGAGATGACGTTGCGCCTGTTGCCGCGCGCGACCCGCGCCCTCGCCGCGCTGTGGCTGTTCGCCGCCGCCGCCGAGCCGGCGGACGCGTGCGGGCCCTCGTGGGAGCCGCCGATCGCCGTCTTCGACGGGTTTCCCTACCGCGTGCCGCAGCCGGGAGAGAGACGGGGGCACCGCGAGCGCACACTGTGGGCCGTGGCAAACGCGCGCTTGTCGCTGCCCGAACCCGAGAACGCCTGGGACGCCCACCGGCGCGCGTGGGAGCGATATCAGTCTCGCGCGCAGGCGCTGGAGTCGGCGTCCGGCACCTCGATCGCACCCTACCGGTCGCTCAAGCGCTACCACTACGGAGGCTACGACCCCTGTCGCACCAACGCGCTGCCGGCCGTCGAGTCGTTCCTGGACGCGTTGGAGGCCAGCCCGTCCCTGCCTGCGAAGCGGCGCGCCGAGCTCCTGTCGCTGCGCCACCAGATGGCGAACGAGAGCTGCGGGAGCCAGGACGCGGGCGCCGCTCTCGCGGCCCGGCTGCGTGAAGCGAAAACGGGCGCCGATCCGGAAACGCGGGAGTTCGTGACCTACCTGGCCGGCGCCCACGCCTTCTACACCGCCGACTACGCCGTCGCGGAGGCCGAGTTCCGCTCGCTGGCCGGCTCGGAGCATCCCTGGTTGGTGGATGCGGGCCCCTACATGCTCGCGCGTACGCAGCTGGTCGCCGCCCAGGTGAAGTGGCCGTTTCGCTACCGGGACCCGGAGGCCGTGCAAGCGGAGAACGAGAGGCTCCGAAACGAGGGACTGCGCGCCGCGAGGGAGGCCTTCGAGGATTACCTGGAACGGCGGCCCGAGGGCCGCTACGCGCACTCGGCCCGCGGGCTGCGTCGCTTCCTGCACCGGCGCCTGGCGGAAGAGGACGAACTGATCGGCGAGCTCGCGGCCCTCTACGGGCAGCTCCGCCGGGCCGCCGTCCCCGCGTCCGAGCGCCGCGACCGCGTGCAGGAGATCCTGCGCTACTACCGCGCACCGGAGGCCATCCCGTACGAGACGCCCTTCCTCCTGCTGACTTCGCTGCTGAAGGACGCAGAGCCCGAGCGGTACTCGCTCGCGTCGCTGGGCCGAAGGCGGGCGGCCTACGAAGCGACCCCCGGTCTCCTCGACTACGCGCAGGCGCTGCTGTTGCACCTCTCCGAGCGGACCGAGAGCGTTGCGGCGTTGCCGGCCGCGGAGCTCGGTGACGGCGTCTTCGCCATCGCCGCCACCTCCCTCCGAGCACGCGCCCTCGAGAAGCTCGAACGCTTCGCCGAGGCGAGCGCGCTCTGGCGGTCGCTGCTGCCGGGCGCCGAGCGCCCGGACGTGCGCCTGTTTCTCCAGGTGCGACTGGTCGACAACGCGCTTCGCCGCGGGGATCGCCTGCAACCCTTCGCGAACGGCGAGGTCTCTCTCGATCCGGAGCTCGCCAAGCGGCTGTTCCTGGCCGTGCTCTCCCGGGCCGAGCTGGAATCGCTGCTGGAGCGGAGCCCGACCCCCGACGCCCTGCGCGAGCTGGCCCAACACGCCCTCCTCCACCGACTCTTCGTGGAGGGTCACTTCGCCGACTTCCTCGAGGTCTACGCCCGCACTGCCGACCCCGGACACTTCGCCGAGGTGGAGACCGCCGCTCGCAGCCTGGCCGCCGACCCGGCGGACGCCAAGGGTCTCCTGAACGCGGGCTACTTCCTCCAGCTGCGCCGAATCTCACCGGACGTGTGGGTGCCGGACTCCCTGCGCGAGCACCTGCGGCCGATCCCGGATCCGCGGCAGCCGTTCGACTACTACGAAGCGGTCATCGAAGCGCGACGCGACGCGACGCCGTCGGAGGTGGAGGCCAAGGCCCTCCACTACGCCATTCGCTGCTTCGCCCCCGGCTTCCGCGGCGACGGCTGCATCTGGCGCGGCCTGGAAGAGGAGCGCCGGAAGTCGGCGGAGTGGTTCGCGCGACTGCACCGGAAGTACGCGGGCTCGAAGTGGGCGGAGCGCACGCCCTACTACTACTGAGCACCAGCCGGGCGGCCAGCGCCGCGACTCACCCGATGCCCAGCAAGTTGTCGATGTCCTGGGAGAAGATCACGCGAGCAGGCTCCGGTCGCTCCATTTTCCACAGCAGCGGGCCCAGATCCGGATTCGGGTCGGCAACCAGATCCAAGAGGCCGTTCAGGAAGCCCTGGGTCGCCAGCACCATCGCTTCGGAGAAGGGCTCGACCTCGTCGTAGATGAGCTCGAGCCGGTGCCATTGGTCATCGTAGTGCGCGCTCACGCGCACGAAGTCGTAGAACATGTCGGTCAACCGAATCGTCACGCGTGCACGCCGCAGAAGCTCGTCGACGGAACGATGTTCGCTGGCCCGCGCCGAGTCGAGAAACGAGCGGTACGTGTCGCTCATCAGGAGCCCCTTGGCCGCTGCCTCGCCCAGCTGCAGCAAAAACTCCGGCCGGCGGCGGCCGTCCACCTCCCACACCACGTCCAAGAGCTCCCGGTAGGCGACGACCGGGTACCAACGAATGATCAGCAGCTTTTGCTCGAGCAAGCTCAGGGTTTCGGCGGAGAGCCGGGCCTCCAGGTCTTCGACGGAGAGGGCCCCCTGCTCGACGTAGCCTTGAACGGTCGCCGCGACGCCCTGAAGCAGCGTTCCCTTGACACGGGGTTCGCCCATGGTTTCGCCCTCGAGGTGCTGGCTTCGAGGGCGATATCGGCGCTTTCGAGCGCGTCTGTAGCGGACTGTGTTCGACCGACCCCGTCGCTAGGGCAGCCCGGCCCGAGGGAACGGGGCCCGGAAGACCTCGATGCGACCGTCGCGGCGCTTCCGACACGCGTCGGGGCTCGAGTCGGTCGCCGTGCACACGAACAGGCTGCAGCCGTCGGCGCCGCCCAGCATGCACGCGAAGGCCTGGGTGGAGACGGCGAGCCGGTGGCTGACGCGGCCGCCCTCCTCGACCCGCAACACCTCGGAGGAGACGGGCGAAGCCACCCAGATCCCCCCCTCGGTGTCGAGGCAGATCCCGTCGGGCACCGCTCCCTCCAGAGTCGCCCAAGTGCGGCGATTGGAGAGCGAACCGTCGGCCTCGACGTCGAAGGCGGTGAGTCGCGCGCCGAAGGTCTCCCCCACGATGAGCTGCCGGCCGTCGGGCGTGATCACCGTACCGTTCGGAAACGAGAGATCGTCCGCCGCGGTCCGGGCCTCCCCGTCCGGGGTCACCAGGATCAGGTTGGTGGTCTTCGGGGTTTCGCGCGCCTCCAGGTCGAAGCCGAAATTGCCCACGTAGGCTCGCCCCGCGGAGTCGACGACCATGTCGTTGCAGTGGAAGGACGCCAGGTCGAACAGGTTAGCCACCTCGACCAAGGCGCCGTCGGGCTCGCGGCGAAGCAGCCTGCGGTCCTGCATGGAGACGACCAGCAGCCGCCCGTCCGGCAGCCACCCGAGCCCCGACGGACTGCCGGCGACCTCGGCGATGGTCTCGACGCGGCCGCCCTCGTCCACGGCGCACACGACCCCGGAGTGCATGTCCGAGAACCAGAGTCGCTCCTCGTGCCAGCGCGGACCTTCGGGAAAAGCCAGGCCTTCCACCAGCGCGCGTCCTTCAGTCGACATGTTCCGCTCCTTTCGTCCCCACCGCGGCTGTTGGCCGCGCGAGGAAGGCATCGATCCGCTCCGCCAGCGCCGCGGGCACTTCGGTGGCCAGGGCGTGACCCGCGCCCGGAAACACGTACAACTCCGACCGGGGCAGCAACTCGTGCAGGCGAGCCACCCCCGCGCCCATGTCGGCGCCGTGGTCTCGGTCCCCCCATCCGAGCCAGACCTCGTGCGAGATCTCGGGAGCCAGGGGGAACAGGCTGCGCTCCACCTGGTCCGCCGCCATCCCGAAGTACATGCGCACGAAGCCGGGGCTCATCACCTCGTCGTAGTAGCCGAAGGTGGCGGCCAGCGCCGCATCTCGCCCTGCGAAGCTCTCGTCGTACCAGTAGCGAGACTGGATCCACACGATGGGACGAAAGGCGGCGTAGCTGGCGATCGCCCGCATCAGCGCCGCCACCCGCGGTCGGGCCTCCCACGCGCTGCCGGGCGCCCAGGCCGCCAGGCGTTCGAAGCGCTCCGGAAACCGGTGGGCCAGGCGCAGGACGAGGTTCCCTCCGAGACTGCCGCCGGCCAGGTGGGCCCGCTCCAGCTGCAGCTCGTCGAGCAGCGCGACCACGACGTCCTCGTAGTAGGCCAGCGTGTACTCCCGCTCGGGTTTCTCGGCGTAGCCGCTGCCCGGGAAGTCGAGCACGAGCACCCGGTGCCTGCGCGACAAGGCCGGCACCAGTCCGTCGTACTCCTCGATCCGCGACGTGTGGCCGGGAATCAACACCAGCACCGGTGCCCCCCGCGGCCCTTCGTCGATGAAGCGCACGCGCGCATCCAGCAGTTCCACGTCGCGCTGGGCGAACGGAGTCGCGGGCGCCGCGATGGGGCGCGTCGGACCGCGGCCCTCCGGCGCCGGACAGCCGACCACGACGAGCCCCAGCACGAGCCCGAGGGCGCTGCGCGCGGCGCGGGGTCTCTTTCGGCAGCGGGTGAGCCAGGAGGGGCGAAGGCACGGCACGGCGAGCGCCAGCATATCCCACAACGCACCGCCCCCGGGACCTCCGAAGCGAGAGGCGCCCCCGCCCACGCAGAATTCGACGCCCGGCGCGTATCCTGGCGCCGTTCTCCACCGTCATGAGAAGATACGGAGAACCCAGGAGGATCGGCATGACGACGGCCACGCCCGAAACGGGTCGCATCTCGCTGCTGGTGGGCACCAAGAAAGGGGCGTTCTTCCTGCGCGGAGACCCCACCCGCCAGGACTGGTCGCTGCAGGGGCCCTACATGCTGGGCCACATCGTGAACCACGTAGTGCTCGATCCACGCGATCGCAGCACGCTGCTGATGGCGGCGCGAACCGGCCACCTGGGACCGACGGTCTTTCGCTCGAACGACGAGGGCAAGACCTGGAAGGAAGCCTCCCGGCCTCCGGCGTTTCCGAAGCTTCGCAAGGAGCTCGAGCGCTCGGACGCGAAGCCCGGCACGGCGCCCTGGCAGTCGGCGGGCACGCGCCGCGCGTTCGAGCCGCTTCCGGGGGGTGGCCCCGAGGCGCACGTCGAAGAGCCCCCCGGTGGCCGAGTCGTCGACTTCGTGCACTGGTTGACGCCGGGACACGCCAACGAACCCGGCGTGTGGTACGCCGGGGCCTCGCCCCAGTCGCTCTTCCGCAGTGAAGACGCCGGCGACACCTGGGCCCCGGTTGCCGGCTTCAACGACCATCCGCTGTGGCCCGCTTGGACGGCCGCAGGCGAAGACGGCACCCCGGACGGCTCGCTGCTGCACTCGGTGCTGATCGACCCACGCGATCCCGCCCACCTCTACATCGGCATGTCCGGCGGCGGCGTCTTCGAAAGCCCGGACAAGGGAGAGAGCTGGGCTCCCCTGAACGCCGGCAGCGTCGCCGACTTCGCGCCGGACCCGAACCCCGAGTTCGGGCAGGACCCGCACTGCGTGCGCCAGCACCCGCTCGCACCCGACGTGCTCTACCAACAGAATCACTGCGGCATCTACCGCATGCACCGGCCCGACGGGCGCTGGGAGCGCATCGGGGACAACATGCCGCGCGAGGTGGGCGACATCGGATTCGGGATCGCGCTGCACGCGCGCGATCCCGACACGGCCTGGGTCTTTCCCATGGACGGCACCGAGGTGTGGCCCCGCACCAGCCCGGACGGACGCCCGGCGGTGTACGTGACCCGCGACGCGGGCCGCTCCTGGCAGCGCCAGGACGAAGGGCTGCCGCGCGAGCACGCCTGGTACACCGTCTATCGGCAGGCCCTCACGGCCGACGCCCACGACCCGGTGGGCGTCTACTTCGGGACCACCTGCGGCGAGGTGTGGGCCAGCCAAGACGAGGGCGGAAGTTGGCACTGCATCGCCAACCACCTGCCCATCATCCAATCCGTCGAGGTGGCCGCGTGGGAGAGCTAGTCCGGTGAAGGTGCACATCCCGCAGCCTCTCGTCTCGTACACCCGCGAGCGCGAGGTGGAGGCGGACGGTGCCACGCTCGGAGCCTTGCTGGACGATCTGGACCGGCGCTACCCGGGCATCCGATTCCGGATCGTGGACGAGCAGGACGGCCTGCGGCCGCACGTCAAGTTCTTCGTCAATCGGGAGCTGGTGCGCCGGCTCGACGTGGCCCTGGCGGACTCCGACGAAGTCCACATCTTTCAGGCCTTGTCGGGAGGCTGATCAGGCGGGTCGGCCCCGGAAGATCACGCGGCTGAGGGAGGGACGGCTGGCTTGCACGTGGACGGCATGCCCTGCCAGGCGCGCGCCCAGCGCTTCGAGAAAGCCGCAGGTGGTGTGGACCATGGAGTCCGGCAGGCCCTCCGCCTCGAGCCACTCGACCGTGAAGTCGTCCAGCACGCCTTCGTACTCGAAGCGGCCGAAATTGAACGAGAGCGGGCCCAATCCCGTCAGCACCTGCCCGGCGCGCTCCCCGTGCTTGGACGCCCCCTCGATGAAGTTCCGGATGCCGCTGTCGCCCGACATGATGCGCTCGGCGCTGGCGCTGCCGAGCTCTCGGAGCCGCGACTCGTCGCCGCCGAAGAGCTCCAGCACCAGCAGCCGGTTCAGCTTGTCGGGAATCGAGATCGGGTACCAGAGCGACGGCTCGATCTTGTCACCCAGCAGCTGGAGCTCGTCCGGGTCGAGCCTCTGCTCCACCTGCTCGCGGGCGACCCGGCCGCTGTCGATCAACTCCTGCACGCGCTCCCACGTTCCCTGCAGCCCCAGTCCCTTGATCGCCGGTCCTTCCATGGAGCCTCCCGTCGTCCAGGCCTCATCGACCGGGACGACGGGACACTTGAGATCGTCAGAACAAGCGTTCGATAACGTCAGTCCTGGATCCAGGGATCGAAGGTCCCGAAGCTCCAGACGTGGCCCTCCGGATCGCGGCACGTGTACATGCGCCCTCCGTGGTCCTGGTCTTCGAGGTCGAGCATGATCTCGGCCCCCGCAGCCCGGGCTTGCGCGAAGTGCGCATCGGCGTCGTCGACGATCACGTAGGTGCTCTGGGTCCCGCGTCCGCCCAGCTCGCGGGGCGTGGCCATCAGTTCGTCGTAGCCGCCGCCGTGCTCGCGCGCCGACCCGAGCATGACCATGCCGCGCCCCGCCGTCAGTTCGGCGTGCACGATCGTGTCTCCCTCACCGGGAACGACCAGGTGCTTTTCGAAGCCGAAGGCCCGGCACAGCCAGTCGAGGGCCTTGGGAGCGTCTTCGTAGCGAAGGCAGGGAATGACGGTGGCGGTGGTGTCTTTGGCGGACGACATGCAGCACTCCTTTGTCTCGGGTTGCCGGCCCGGCACCCAGCCGGGCGGGTCTGATCGGATGCGTCCGACCCGGGCCACCAGTCTGCCGACCGCCGCCGCCGCCGTCTTGTCGAAATGTTCCCGGGACCTCAGGCGGCGTCGAGGCTGCCCGTTTCGCTGTGGAACCGCGGAGCGAGCTGCTGCAGCGTCTGCCCCCCCGAGAGCGCGCGAACCTCCCGGCTCAGGTGGGCTTGGTCGTGGTAGCCACAGGCCAACGCCACGTCGCTCCAAGCCATGGCAGGCCGGCTCCTCACCAGCTCCATCGCGTGGTCGAAGCGCAGCACCCGCGCCACGAGCTTGGGCGGCAGGCCCACCACCTCTCGAAATCCCGCCACCAGGCGCTTGCGACTCCAGCCGAGACGCCCCGACAGCTCGCCGATCCGGAGCGTGCCGCGGCTCTCGTGCAACCACCGCCAGGCCTCGACCAGTTCCGGCGGCAGCAGGCCGCTTCGGGCGAGAACGCGCTGTGTGAAGAGCCGGTCCAGGAGGCCGAACGACGCGTCGAGACCGCGGCTCTCGGCCAGGCGACCCGCCCATTCTCCAGTCAGAGGTCCCAACAAGTCGTCTAGAGACAGCACGCGGTTCGCGGTCTCCTGCATTGGCAGCCCGCCCAGCAGGACGTGGGCGCCCAAGGGGGTCAGGAGTGCCTCGACACCCCGCTGGCGACCTTCGGCGCAGGTCCGGGCGGGCTGTGTGTGGAGCCCCGCCAGGAAGCCCTGCCCTGCTCCGAACCGCTGCCGACCGCTCCTGCCCGGATCGCCGACCTCGAGAGCGCCACCCAGACACAGGATGAACGTCACGTCCCGGTGCGGCAGGTGCTGCATCGGGGCGGGCGGCGCGCGGTTCTCGTCGAACAGGCTGTAGCCGCGCACGAAGGGCCGAAGCGGAGGTGCGGCGGCGATCAGCGCCATCTCGAGCCGGCCGCCTTCGGACTCGTCGCACAGCGTCAGCGGCCGCTCTGTGGGGTACTCCATGGCGCGCCCTCGCTCGCCTCAACGTACGGGAATCACGGCCGTTTCGCTCGCCCCAGCACGCGGGCGAGGAAACCCTCCGGCGTGCCCCGGGGCACGCCGATGGGGCGTACGTGCAGTGGCTACTCCTCGTCTCCAATGTCGTGACCATCAGCGCCGGGACGATCCTCGGCACCGTGCTCCTGCTGCGCGCGCGGCGCAGATGGGATCTCCCGACGTTCGCCATCGGCTTCGGCCTCTTCACCTTCGCCGTCTTCGCGCGCGGACTGGCGGTCGTTGCGCCCGCCGTGGGCGAACACTTCGCCCCCGAAGTCCAGCGCGCGGTGTTGACCGGCTCGACCCTCGGCTCCGGCGGAGGTCTCGTCGGGCTCGGCCTCTTCACTTGGCGCGTGTATCGCGCCCGGTCCCGCGCCGGGCTGGTCGGCTTCGTCGTGACCATGGCGCTGACGGTCGTGACGCGCGCCGGCATCATCGCGGGCTTCTACGCCACCCCGGACGGCCAGGTCTCATGGGCTTCCAGCGCAGCGTGGGGCGGTGTGTCCGTGATGCTGTGGACCGCGCTGTGGCTCTGGGCCGCCGTCGAATCCCTGCGCTACTTCGTCCTGGTGCGCCGCCGCCTGCGGCTCGGCCTGGCCGACCCGGTGGTCGTCAATCGTTTTCTGGTGTGGGGCCTCGGGTGCGGACTGTCGGGGCTGATCTCGGGGATCCTGATCCTCACGACGATGGCCGGCCTGCCGGTCTACACCCATCCCCTGCCCGCGCTGCTCTTGGCGGTCAGCGGCGTGGTGAGCCCGATCACGTGGACGTTGACGTTCCTGCCCCCGGCGGCCTATCTGCGCTTCGTTCGCAGGCGCGCGCAGTCCGCCGCTCAGTCGGGCGGCGGCGCCGCCACGTAGCCGGGCCAGGCGCGTTCGACCGCGCGCATCATGGCCGGGTAGACGATGTAGTGCCGGAACGGCGCGATCAGGGCCATGTAGAGGCGCCCCAGCCGGCCGCGCGTCTTCACGTAGACCGACATCTGGGGCGCCCAGTCGGAGTCGACGGGGGAGTCCGAGACAGGGGAGTCGGAGAGCGGCTGCCGGCCCAGGTGCAACAGCGCGTGCACCGTGCGGTTGGAGATCTCCAACAGGGTCTCGTCCTCGCGCTGGTAGATCAGATCGAAGCCGGCCGGGCCGAGCCCCAACCCCGGCCGGGCGTCGGCGTCGGCCGCTTTCTCGTCGGGACGAAGGCGAGCGCGAAGCGTCGTCTCCCGGCAGCCCGGAATCGGCAGGGGCTCCGCGCCGTCGTCGAGCTCCCAGCCGAACCAGCGGCCCATGGCCTCTCGCAGGCGGAAGAGCAGTGAAGCCGGGCCGCTTCCGGCCAGCAGGCGCCGCTCGGCTCCGCGCAGGAACTCCAGGAAGCGGTCGAACGGAATCCCGGCTTCGATCCGGATCGGGTAGCGCCAGCTGTCCAGGAGCTCGAAATCGGACGCCAGTTCGTGAACCCGCCACGGCCGTTCGCGGTGCTCCGCCAGGGGACGTCGCATACAGGACCTCCGGGGCGCGCGCAGGTTGACTGTATAGGCGACGCCCGAGTTCGGAGCGAGGCCCGTGACTGCAGCACTTCGTTGACGAAAGTCGCCGCTGCCTCTACCTCTATGCCCGCTGCGGCTTTCTCTGCCGTGGGGGACGGGACGGAACCCAGTCGGCAAGGAGCCGCCGTGAACACTCGCATCGACAGCGAAAACAGGCCCGACCACGAAGTCGTCGTGATCGGCGCCGGACCCGGCGGGATCGCCGCCGGTGTGCTTCTCCAGCGGGCGGGAATCGACGACTTCGCCATCTTCGAACGCGCCGACGGCGTGGGAGGAAGCTGGCGCGACAACGACTACCCGGGCATCGGCGTCGACGTTCCCTGCCTGGGCTACCAGTACTCCTTCGCCCGCAAGCACGACTGGAGCCGCCTGTTTCCGAAGGGCCACGAGATCCACGAATACCTGGTGGACGTGGTGGCGCGCTTCGGATTGGCGCCCCACCTGCGCTTCGGTGCCGAGATCGTGCGCGAGACCTGGGACGACCAGCGACACCACTGGCGACTGGAACTCGGCGGCGGCGAGGTCGTCACCGCGCGCTTCGTCGTCAGCGCGGTGGGCGCCTTCATCCGACCCAAGGAAGACGTGGGGATCCCGGGCGTCGAGGACTTCGAGGGCAAGGTCCAGCGCCCCACCCAGTGGGACCACGGCGCCGTCCTGGCCGGCAAGCGGGTGGCGGTGATCGGGACCGGCGCCAGCTCCGTGCAGATCTCGCCCGCCATCGCACCGCAGGTGGATCGGCTGTCGGTCTTCCAACGGACGCCGGTCTGGTGTATTCCCAAGGCGGATCTCCGCTTCGCTCCCTGGTTCCAGCGGCTGCTGCGCCTGCCCGGAGCCGGTGCGCTGATCCACGGCCTGGGGCTCGTGGCCGTGGAGCTGGGCACGCGGGTGCTGGTCTCGACGCCGCTGCCGCTGGCCAAGCTCATGATGCGCGGCCTCGACGCCTTCGCGAAGCGCGCCTACGGCGCGTACATCCGCTCGGTGGTGAAGGATCCCGAGACGGCTGCGGCCCTGACGCCCGAGTACGGTCCGCTCGGCAAGCGGCCCACCATCTCGAACGCGTACCTGCAGGCGTTCAACCGCGATAACACCGAGCTGGTGACGACCCCCATCGAGACCCTCACCAAGAAGGGCCTCCGCACCCGCGATGGGATCGAGCACGAGTTCGACATGATCGTGTTGGCCACCGGCTACGAGCTCTTCTCCGATCCAGAGACGTACCGCCCCGGCACCATCGTGGGCCGGGACGGCTTCGACCTGGGCGCCTTCTACGCCGAGCACGGACTTCAGGCCTACGAGAGCGTGTCCGTCCCGCAGCTGCCCAACCGTTGGATGCTGGTGGGTCCCTACTCGTGGACGGGCACGGGTTGGCACTTCATGGTGGAGACCTCCGCCGGCCACGCCATCCGGGTGATCCGCGAGGCGCGGCGGCGCGGCGCCACGCGCGCGGAGATTCGCCAGCCCGTGCACGATGCCTACCACGCCCGGCTCCGGCGACGCGGCCGAGCCGTGCACCACTACTTCGCCGTCCAGAACCGCGGCCTGCGGACCTACTACGTGAACTCGCAGGGCGATACGCCCTACCTGCGCCCCTTCACGGCCTTCGAGACGCTGTGGCGGAGCCGCACCTTTCCTCTGGACGACTACGCCTACGCCTCCCAGGCGTCCGGGCCGCGCGACCCCTAGCGCAGCACCGCAGCCCGCTCACTCCTCCAGCGACGAACGGCGCGGAAGGCGTTTGCGCGCACCCGCGAGCCGCCGCCGACGGGCCGCGGGCACCTCGCGCTGCCAGGCCCGATGGAGCCCGAGCCAGCCCTCGAAAGCCACCGCGGACGGAGGGGCGCCCAGCGCGAAGCCCCAGTCGCGAACCAGCGTTCGCAGCTGCGTGCGCGTGAACACGCCGCGCAGGCCCGCGCCGAGAGTCGGATGGGCGAACACCGCGGCCACGAAGTCCCGGTAGGCCTCGCGTTGGCGGGGCTCGACGAGCGAGCGCGCGCGCCGGGCCAGCCACAGCACCGCGGCACCGGCCCGCGGCGCCGGCTCGAAATCCGCAGGCGCGAGCCATCGCGTGATCTCCACGTGCCACTCCGCCTTGAGCCAGAGCGACCGCACGCTCTCGGCAGCCAGCGGAAATCCGGCGTAGCGTTCGGCCGCACGGTCCTGCAGCACCACCACCACGTCGTGGGGCGGCCGCGGGGCCGAGACGAGACGTCCCAGAATCTCGGCGGCGCCGCGGAACGGAAGATTGCCGACCGCCGCATAGGGAGAGTCCGGCAGGGACACCTCGCCGAAATCCGCTTCGACGACCTCGACCCGCGAACTCGCGGCGAAGCGCTGGCGCAAACGCGCGCACAGGCCGCGGTCGATCTCGATCGCCGAGACGCGCTCGAAACGATGGGCGAGCGCGGCGGTCAGCGCACCCGCCCCCGCTCCGATCTCGATGGCACAGCGGGTGTCGGCGAATGCGATCTCGCGCAGCAGGCTAGAGGCCAGTGCCCCCCGGCGCAGGAAGTGCTGGGAGTGGCCGCCCTTGGGTGACCGACGTCGCTTGCCGGCCACGGAAGATCACCGTGATCATGAGGACTCCCCGATTCGAGCGGCAGAGTCTAGGCCAGATCCGACGCGGAGTCGGCCCCTCAGTACTCGACGCGGGCGATCAGCAGTCCGTCCTCGGCTCGGACCACCCGCATGCGGGTCATGCAGGCCATGCAGTAGACGCGGTCGCCTTCGCGCAGCTCCCGGGACGAGCGGATCACGACCTTGCAGACGGGGCACAACACCTCGTTGGGGGCGAGGGCGTCGCCCTCCCCCATCCAGCGCCGGTAGTACTTGCGGTACTTCCGGGGAACCTCGTCGAAGCCGCGGTCGTCGAGTTCGAAGCGCGCCCGCGGGCGCTCTGCCGGACTGGCGCTGCTCATGTGAAGCCCAGCCGCTCGACCGCATCGCGGTAGTCCCGGCCGAGCTCGTGACGCTCGCTGGCAGGTGCTCCCAGCTGCCGGAGCGTGTGCGAGAGGGCGTCCAACACCAGCACGTCCAGCTCCGCGCGCAGCGGCTGCAGACGCTCGCGCAGCTTCGGATTGCGCCGAAGCTCGCGCCCGAGCTCGTTCTCACCGAACCCGATGTGGCGGCGCTCGTCCTTGACGATGCCGATCAGCACTTCCCGCGTCGTGGCATCCGCCTGCCGGGCGTGCCGCTGGAAGCCCGCAAACTCCATGGCCTCCAGGACGACGTTCTGGGCGAAGAGGGCCGGCAGCCACTCGCCCGCTTCCACCAGGGAGAGCAGTCGGTCCTTGAACCGGAGCAGCGAGGGATTGGCCCAGCGCGGGATCTCCGCCTCGGGGTCTCGCACGCCGAGCTCGCGCAGGCGGTGGATCAGGACCTCCAGGTGGCGCCCCTCGTCGACGGTCTGGGTGGCGAGAAAGACCTTGGTGGCTTGGTTGGGCGCCAGCCGGATGAGGGCTCCCGCCCCTTCGAGGGCGGCCGTCTCGCCGACGCAGTAGTTGCAGAGCGTCGAGACCAGGCGCTCGCGCTCGCCCAGCGCGATCTCGGCCGCCGGGGCATCCGGCCTGTGACCGTACTCGCGGCCTTCCAGATAGCCCTGGACGGCCCCGAACCAGAACTCGAACGATTGCACCCGCTCGCGAAACTCGTCCTGAGGCAGCGAGTGGACGTCTTCGGCCATCTCCGCCCCCGGCACCTAGGGCCGCACCGGCGTCTGGTACTCGATGCCGATCCGCTCCAGGCGCAGCTTGAACTCCTTCAGGATGGTGTCCGAGAGCGCGGCCTCCAGCTCCTCGGGGTCGCTGTCCGCCAGCCGAACGCCCTGCCACTCGGCTTCGGACCGGACGGGCTCGCGGCCCGACTCGCGGATGATGCGGTCCACCTCGGCTGGCGAGGGGCCCTGTTGAAACTGGCTGCCGAACGTGGCGAGCATGTGATAGGACATGTCGCGCTGCAGCCGCTCGACGTCCGCCTTGCGATCCGGGTGCTCGCGAATCAGCGACCCGATGCGGTTCTCTCCGAAGCCCACGTGGCGCCGCTCGTCGGCAATCGTGCCCGAGAGCGTGTGCGCGAACTTGGGATTCGCCGTCTGGTTGGCGGCGTGCATCATCTCGAACACGTGGAAGGCCATGCCCTCCAGCACGACGTTCTGCCCCACCACGCCGGCCACGAAGTCCTTCTTGTCGACCGCTTCCAGCAGCACCTCGGCAAAGCGCACCAAGTGCGGGTTCGCGAACTGCCGGATGGTGCTCTCCAGGTCGGCCGGCCGAATCCCGAGATCGTAGAGCCGGTGGACGAACACCTCGACGTGTCGGGCCTCGTCGAGGGTCTGGGTCGCCAGGTAGCGCTTGCTGGCCTCGTCGGGTGCCGCGTTGATCAAGCCCGAGGACGCCGCCAACGCGCAGCGCTCGCCGACCACCATCTGCACCGTGGTCGCGATCGCCTGCTCCCGCAGCTCGTCGCTCTCGAGCACGACCGCCGGTTCCTTTTCGCCTTCTCCGTGGCCGTACTCCGTGTCCATCAGGTAGCCCTGGGGAGCGGACTCGAGCCAGTACTGAACGTCGTATCCCTTCAAGAAATCGGTCACCGGGGTCTCCTTCGTTCGTGGGCGCTTGCGCGTCACCCCCATTCGATCGCAAGAGGCGTGCCGAGGCCCCTGCCCCTCGCAGGGCCCGCCCCCACTGGACACCTGGGGAAATGTGCCTCAGAGGCGGGACGGGCCGGGGCACGACGCGACGAAAGCCGCCAGACGGGGCATCTTTTGTGGGACAGTGATCGAGTCCGGGGCTCGCAGCTTTTCGGCGACTCCCCAACGGGACGGGGCTCCCAACGCAGGAGGCATCCATGGCGCAGATCGACCGCTACACCCATGGCCAGTTCTCGTGGATCGACCTGATGACGCCCGACGTGGACGCCGCGGCGGAGTTCTACGGCGCGCTCTTCGGCTGGGAGGCCGAGCGTACCCAGGACGACGCGGGCGGCGCCTACGCGATGTTTCGCCTCGGCGACGACGCCGTGGCCGGAATGGGTGCGATGCCAGACGACGTCAAGGCGGCTGGCGTACCGCCGCACTGGAACTCCTACGTGACGGTGGACGACGCCGACGCCGCGGCTGCACGCGCCCAGGAACTCGGCGCCGAGCTCCAGATGCCGGTGATCGACATCGACGCCGACGGCGAGCGAGTCGGCCGCATGTCGATCCTCGTGGATCCGAACGGCGCGCGCATCTCGATCTGGCAGCCGGGAAACCACGTCGGCAGCGCTCTGGCGAACGTGCCCGGGACGTTCTGCTGGAACGAGCTGTGCGTACGCGACGTGGAGGGCGCGTCCAAGTTCTATCGCGAGCTCTTCGGTTGGGAGATCCTCGCGGGCGACGCCGAGAACGGCTATCGGGAGATCCGGGTGGGCGAGCGTCTGAACGGCGGCATCCTGCCGTGGACACCCGAGATCGGCGACCTGCCCCCGACTTGGTCGGTCTACTTCGCAGTGGAAGACTGCGACGCGGCGGTCGCGAAGGTCCGGGAACTGGGGGGGCAGCTGCTGATGGGCCCGGTGGACATCCAGCCCGGCCGCTTCGCCGTCGTCTGCGACAACCAGGGCGCCGTTTTCAACGTGATGCGCGTGGACCAGCCCGACAGCTGAACCCGGTGCGCCTCTCCAGCCAGGGCCCGCTCCGCCGCGCGCGGATGGCGAGTTCGACGATCGAAGGACAGGAGCGGCGGCCGGTCGCATGAGCCAGGAAGACACCGAGGCCCCGAGCGAAGCGCCCCTGGCCGCGACGCTTCTTCGCGGCGAAGAGACGGCCGACGCTCGCACCGCCGAGCGCTGGGCCTACTCGAAGTGGGGCCGCCGCCTCGTGTCGGCGTTCGTGCTCTACCACGCCGCGATCCTGCTCGTCCACAACCTGCCCGCGCAGGGGCTGTCGCGGGGCCTGCACCGGTTCTTCAACGTCTCGCTGGACATGCACAGCTACCTGCGCGCGACGGGCACCACCCAGAGCTGGGAGATGTTCGCGCCCAATCCCCGGCGCAACAACGTCTTCATGAAGGTGCTGGTGGTGGACCGGGACGGCGTGATCCACGACCTGAAACACGACGCCTACGGCGTCGACCGCTTCCCATACCTCTTCTACGACCGCCTCGGCAAGATCAACCGACGCATCGGAGACCGGAGGGGTTACCGGCCGTTCTACGCCGCGTGGGTGTGCCGTGAATGGGAACGCACCCACGGCGGCGAGGCGGCAGACACGGTGCGCTTCGTGCGGATGTGGACCCAGATCCCGCATCCCGACCGAGTCATCGCGGGCGCGGGCGGCCGCCTCGCCGACATGGGATACGACCCGATGCAGCTGCCGCTGCGGGAGCGCGAAGAAGACACCTTTGCGTGCCGCAGCACGCCCCACGCGCGACTGCCCGACACGCTGCGCCGGCGCTACGGGCTTCCACCCGTCGGAAGCGAGGACGAGCCCCCCGTGCGCGGCCCGGAGGAGCGCTCGTGACGGCCCTGCTCGGAGCCGTCGGCGGGCCGGAGGTCGACGTCTCGCCGGCGGCGGCGCTGGTCACGGTCCTCGCCCTCGTGGCGATGGCGGCCGTAGGGGGCTTCTTCCTCACGCGCCCCGAACTGTGGCGACGGCTCTGGTTCGACCGCGTCGACCCGCGGCCGGCCGCCCTCATGCGCATCTTCTTCGGCACCATCGTGCTGGTGAACTTCGCCGGGCTCCTGTGGCCGTCCGGCCCCCTCGAGCACTCCGTCGCGCGACACCTCTTCACGGACGAGGGGCTGTGGCTGACTGAACTCGCACGCCAGAACTACGGGGGTGAGCTCCGGACGCTGTGGGATCCCGAGCACGGCTTCCAACGCTGGACCGACCCCTTGCGCGTGCTGTGGGGCAACTTCACGGTGCTCCACTTCCGCAGCGATCCGGGTTTTGCCTTCCCCCTCTACGCGGCGATGCTGGGATCGCTCGTCCTCATGATCGCCGGCTGGCGCACGCGGGCGGCCACGGTCGTCGCCTGGGTGCTGGTCGAGACCTTCTACCGCTACAACCCGATCTTCTACACCGGAAGCGACAACGTGGTGCGAGTCTTCCTGTTCCTGGGAATGCTCACCCAGTGGGGCGAGGCCTACTCCCTGGACAGCCTGCGCCGCCGCCGCAGAGCCATCCTGGAGGAGGGGGCCTCGGCCCTCCCGGCGCTGCGGAAGATCCCGGCTTGGCCCCTGCGACTGATGATGCTCCAGCTCTGCTGCATCTACACAGCCACCGGCCTCCTCAAGAGCGGCTCCACCTGGCAGGACGGAACGGCGCTCTACTTCGCCCTCAACCTCGACCACTTCTACCGGCTGCCCCAGACCCACGTGGTCACGTGGGCCCACCACTTCGGTGTGTTGCCGGCCCTGACCGCGCTGGTCCGCTGGTTCGAGATCGCCTTTCCCCTGGCGGCCGTCGGGGTTGTCCTGAACGCGTGGGAGCGGGAACGCGCCGCCGGATGCTGGCCGCAGGCCCCCACCTGGCGGCGCACGCTCGGCGTCGCCTGGCTTTCGCTGGCATGGGCGGCGCTGGCGATCGTGCTCGGGATCGCCGCCTTCTTCACCCTCCCCCACCGGGTGCCGAGCGACTGGTCCCAAACACAGGTGGTCCTGCTGGTGGCGGCGATGACGCTGCCGCTTCCCGCAGCCGTAGCGATGGCCTACCTCGGGCTGCGGCGGTTCCTGCCGCGGGTCCACCGTTTCACTCGGCACTGGCTCTTGGGCAAGCGGTCGTGGCTCTTCTTCGGACTCGGGATGCACATCGGTATCGGAATGAGCCTGAACGTCGGCACCTTCGCCGAGGTGATGGTGGCCACGTACTGCGTCTGGCTCCGCGGCGAGGATCTGGACGCTTTCTGGCGTTGGGTCGGCTCGCGCCGAGCCCGACCCGGCGAGAACGGGCGCCCCCAGCGGAGCCGCTGGGAGAAGCTGCTGCTGTTGCCCGTCGACGCGCTCCGCTACCGCCGTCCGGCGCCGAAGCCCGTCGTCCTCCACCACCCGGACGACGCCAGCGTTCGGCGCGCCGCCTTGCTGCGGCTCCTCGACGTGGCGGGGAGGCTGGTGTTCGAACCGGACGACGCCAGCGCCCCGGAGTCGCTGCGCGTGCGGCTCGCGGACGGTCGCGTCGTCGCTGGCAACGCCGCGGCGGCTGCGCTCACGGCGATTTTCCCCGCGCTCTGGCCCCTTCGACCGGTGTCTTGGCTCCCCGGCGTGGGCGCGCTGGTCCGGGGCCTCCTGTCCCAGCGTCCGGAGCCGGCTTCGGAGCGCGATCGCGAAGCGGAAGATCCCCCGCCGGCCTGAAGCGCCGCGCGCAAGCTTCGACACGTTCCCGAGCCCACCCCATACTGAGCGCATGGACCGCGCCGATCTCGAGACCGCGTTTCGCCTCCAAGCGGGCATCTGCCAGTACCTGGGGTCGCCGTTCTATCAGGCCCTGATGACGACCGCCCTCGCCGACGTGCGCGCAGACGGGCGGGTGGCGCAGCTGCTCGATGGCTGGTCCGGCGATCCCGTGCGCGCGTTCCTGCCTCTGCGCCTGTTCGGAGCCGTCCACGAGATCGTGCTGGCCGGCGCCGCCCCCGCCCTGGCGCGCTACTACCCGACCATGGGCGGTACCGCCGATCCCGATGCCGCGTGGCCGGCCTTCCTCGACGTGCTCGTCCAGCACCCGGACCGCGTGCACGAGACGCTGCAGCGCTTTCCGCAGACCAACGAGGTGCGACGCTCCGCGGGGCTCTTGGGAGGCTTCCTCGAGGTGGCCCGACGCACGGGCCTCCCGTTGCGCTTGCGCGAGCTGGGCTGCAGTGCCGGCCTCAACCTGCAGTGGCGGCGCTACCGCTATCGCCTGGGTCCGCACGTCTGGGGCGATCGGGACTCCGGCGTCGCGATCGAAGCAGAGTGGGACGGACCGCCGCCACACCTGGCATCCCTCCCCGAGATCGAGAGCCGAGCCGGCTGCGACCTGGATCCGCGGCCCATCGACGACGAGAACGCGGTCCGCCGGCTCGAGTCCTACGTCTGGGCCGACCAGCCCGAGCGTCTGCAGCAGCTGCGGGCGGCGATACGAGTGGCCCGGGAAGACCCTCCCCGTGTCGACCACGCCAGCGCCGCAGAATGGCTGGCGGCCGAACTGTCTGCCCCGCCGCCCGGCGTCTGCACCGTCGTGTACCACTCTTCCGTCTGGAACTACCTGCCCCCCGAAGAACAGGACCGGGTCCGCGGGCATCTGGAAGCGGCGGGCCGCGCCGCCTCCGCCGGTCAGCCCCTGGCCTGGCTGCGCCACGAGGACACCGGAGAGCTCGGTGCCGTCGAGATCCGGCTGCAGCTGTGGCCGGACGGCGAGGAACGACTCCTCGGCCTGGGACACCCCCACGGCCGACGCGTCGAGTGGTACGAAACGACCAGTCGATAGCGGGACTTCTCCCCACGCATCGAGACATCGCGCCGCAAGCCGCGCCCCTGCCTCAAGCAAGCGGAACCCGGAACCGATCGATGCTCTGGTGTGCGGCGCCCTCTCCAGCCGCGCACGCGGAGTCGTCATGAAAGGCATCATCTTCAATCTCTTCGAGGATTTCGTCGCCGAGAACTGGGGCGCCGAGACCTACGAAGAGATCATCGACGCCTGCGAGCTCAAGACCCAGGAGCCCTTCGTCGCGCCGGGCGGATACCCCGACGAGGACCTGATCGAGATCGTCTCGCAAGCGGTCGAGCGCCTCGACGTGCCCCTTCCGGACGCACTGCGCGCCTTCGGCCGCTACTGCTTTCCTCGTTTGGTAGAAGCCTATCCGGTCTTCGCCGAAGGCCAGAACGACGCCAAGCAGTTCCTCCTGACGGTCGAGTCCGTCATCCACGTCGAGGTGCGAAAGCTCTTTCCCGACGCCAATCCCCCGACCTTCGAGTACCGCGATTCCGAGGCGGACGAGTTGGTGATCCGCTACCGCTCGGACCGGAAGTTCTGCCACCTGATGGAGGGACTCCTGGAAGGAGTGGCCGACCATTTCACCACGTCGATCACGTCCAACCAGACCCGCTGCGCTCTAGAGGGAGCACCGGACTGCGAGTTCCACCTTCGCTTCGGCGGTGGCTAGCCGTGTCCGAGGACAGCGCTCTCCAACGCAGGCTCGAACGCGAGAAGCGGAAGGTTCGCGCGCTCGAGCAGATGATCGAGGACCAGACGCGTTCGCTGTACCTCGCCCACGAGCGTTTGCGCCGGGTCGTCGAGACCCTAGACGGGGCGCTCTTCGTCACGGATGCGGCCGGAGCGATCGAATCGGCGAACCCGGCCGCCGAAGCCCTCCTGGGCTGGGACGACGACTCCCTTGCCGGGACTTCCCTCTCCGAACTGCTCGATCCCTCGACTCTTCGCGACACGACCGCCGGCGCCAGCGTCCGGAAGGCGGAGATCTCGCTACGAGGCCGCGACGGGACCGAGATCCCGGTGCTCTTCTCCGCCACGCCCTTGGGAGCCGGAGAGGATCAGGAGGGGATCGTGTGCATCGCCACGGATCTGCGCGAGCGCCGTCAGCTCGAGCTGGAACTCCGCCACGCGCAGAAGCTCGAGTCGATCGGTCAGCTGGCGGCGGGAATCGCTCACGAGATCAACACTCCGATCCAGTTCGTCGGCGACAGCACGCACTTTCTGGGTGAGGCCTACGAGGATCTCCACGGAGTTCTCGAGCACTATCGCGCCCTGCGCCAGACCGTCGAGACGCGCGGCGAGCCCGGCCCGATCCTGGAGAAGATCTCGGATGCGGAGGAGGAGGCCGACACGGAGTTCTTGGCGGCCGAGATCCCGAAAGCGGTGCGGCGCACATTGGATGGAATCGAACGGGTCGCATCCATCGTGCGCGCCATGAAGGAGTTCGCGCACCCCGGGGACGCCGAGAAGGCGCCCGCGGACCTGAACCAAGCCATCGAGACGACGCTCACGGTGGGCCGCAACGAGTACAAGTACATCGCCGACGTGGAAACCGATCTCGGCTCCATTCCCCTGGTGATCTGCAACGTGGGCGACATCAATCAGGTGATCCTGAACCTGGTCGTGAACGCGGCCCACGCGATCGAGTCGAGGCAGGGCGACAGCGGAGAGAGGGGACAGATCTGGGTGCGCACCCGCCACTCGGGCGACGACGTGGAGATCGACGTCCGCGATACGGGTGGCGGAATTCCGGCTGACGTTCGCGAACGGGTCTTCGACCCGTTCTTCACCACCAAGGAGGTCGGCAAGGGGACCGGCCAGGGTCTGGCCATTTCCCGCTCGGTCGTGGTCGATCGGCACGGGGGGGATCTTCGCTTCGAGGTGGAAGAAGGCGTCGGGACGACGTTTGTCATTCGCCTGCCCATCGAGGCCCCAGATGGCCGAGACTAAGCCGCGCGTTCTCTTCGTGGACGACGAAGTGGAGCTCCTCGAGGGTCTCCGTACGTCGCTGAGGCGACAACGCCGACTTTGGGAGATGACGTTCGTGGCGGACGGCGAGAGCGGTCTCGAGGAGCTTTCGAAGGCGGAGTACGACGTCATCGTCTCGGACATGCGCATGCCGCGCATGGACGGGGCGACCTTTCTCCACCACGCGCGGCAGCGTCACCCCGGCGCCATCCGGCTGGCACTCACGGGACATGCCGACGATCGTCTCTCCATGCGCGCCATTCCCGTGACTCAACAATGGCTGGCAAAGCCCTGCGATCGGGAACGCCTGGTCGGCTCCATCGGGCAGGCGCTGGCCGTGCGCGCGCTCGTCGGCGACCCGCAACTGCTCCAGGCAGCTGGCGGCATCGCGGCGCTGCCTTCGGCGCCGCGACTCTATACCCACATTCTCGACATCACCTCCGACCCGGACTGCGCACTCGAGGACGTGACGAAGGTCTTGGAGCGGGACCCCGGCATGAGCGCCCGGGTTCTGCAGCTCGTCAACTCGGCCTACTTCTCGCTGCCTCGAAACGTCAGTCACGTCGCCGATGCGGTCGCGTTTCTCGGACTGGAGACGATTACGCAACTCGTACTCGCGCAGGAAGTCTTCACGTGCCTGGAGCCCGCCGATGAGGTCGCCGGGCTCGAGGCGGACGGCCTCCAGGCCCACTCCGTGTTGACCGGACGCATCGGGGCGCGGATCGCCGCGGAACTCGATGCCGTCTCGCCCGAGGACGCGTTCACGGCGGGCATCCTCCACGACGTCGGCCTGCTGCTCTTCGCGACGACCGCTCCCGAAGAGCTTCGAAGGAGCCTCCAGCGATCGATCGAGGAGGACCGCCCGCTGGCAGAGATCGAGCGCTCCGAAGAGGGTGCCACGCACGCCGAGGCGGGCGGGTATCTGCTGGCCACCTGGGGGCTGCCGGTAGCGCTCGTCCTGGCCGTGGCGCATCACCACGAGCCTGGCGGTCTCGACGACCTGGACCTGACGGGGGTCACCCACGTCGCCAGCGCGCTCGCCACCGAAATCGAGGTGACGCAGCGGGGAGCGGGCAAGGCCTCGGCGCTCGATCTCGACTACCTGGCCCGAGTCGGTGTGGAGAGCCGCTTGCCGGACTGGCGGGCTCTGGCCGCCGACGAGGCGGCCCTCGGTGCCGAGGAGGGACGCCCGTGAGCGACCCCGGAAAGAAGCCGAATGTTCTCTGCGTCGATGACGAGCCGCAGATCCTCGAGGGCCTCCAGCTTCACCTGCGCCGGGGCTACCGGGTCTCGATCGCTGCTTCGGGCGCCGAGGGGCTCGCGCGGATCCGCGAGGAAGGCCCCTTCGTCGTGGTCATTTCCGACATGCGCATGCCCGAGATGAGCGGCGCCGAGTTTCTCGCGCGCGTCCGCACCGAGGCACCCGACACTGTCCGCATCCTCCTGACGGGCCAGGCCGACGTCGAGTCGACCGTCCAGGCCGTGAACGAAGGCGGGATCTTTCGCTTCCTCACCAAGCCCTGTCCGCCCGATCGGCTGCGCGAGACGGTGGCGGCCGCCGTCGAGCAGTGGCGGCTCGTGCACGCCGAGCGAGAGCTGTTGGAAGGGACCCTCCGCAGCTCCGTCCGAGTCCTGACCGAGTCGCTGGGACTCGTGAGCCCCCCGGCCTTCAACTGCGCCTCGCGCCTCGAGAACGTCGTCGCCCAGCTGTCGGGAGAACTGGGCCTCCCGGACAAGTGGCAGTACGAAGTCGCGGCGATGCTCTCGCAGATGGGCTGCATCTCGCTGCCCGTGGCAATCCTGGACAAGTGCGCCGCTGGCGAGGCACTCGACGCCGACGAAGAACGCGCCTACCGCGCCCACCCTTCGGTGGCGAGCGAGTTGATCGGGAGCGTGCCCCGGCTCGAGACCGTGGCCGAGATGATTCGCGGCCAGCTCGATCCGGTGGACGTGTCCGCGCTGCCGGATCAACCGGAAGACTGGGAGCCCGCCGTTCTGGGCTCACAGCTGCTTCGGGCCGGACTCTTGCTCGATCGACGTGTCGCCCTCGGGCGGTCGCCGGCCGCCGCCGTTCAGGAGCTGCGACAAGAGAAGTGCGATCTTCCGGACTTCCTCATGGCGGCCTTGGAGAACGTGGAGATTCCCCAGGAGGAATGGACGCGGTCGACCGTCACCGCGGACCAGCTGGTCGCGGGCATGGTGCTGGACGGCGACGCGCGCGGCACCGACGGCCTCCTGGTCGCAGCCAAGGGGACGAAGCTGAGCCCTGCCCTGGTGCTGCGCCTGCGCAACTTCGCCTCGAGCGCCGGATTGGAAGAACCGCTTCGCGTTCTCGTGGGCCGCACGCCTTCGGCTGCGGACGGAGAAGGGTCATGACCGCGCGCCCCACGGTCCTCTTCGTCGACGACGAGCCGGACGTAACGG
>JAKSBN010000421.1 GCA_022361175.1 Pseudomonadota bacterium
GCCCGAGCTGGGGGGGCGGATCGTCACCCGCGCCACCGATTCGGGCAGCGCACTGGTGCTGGGCGCGGTTCGCAGGGCGGAGGCCAACCGATCGAACCAGTATCGCAACTCGGTGCTGTGGGTCGGCCCCGGAGGCGAGCTCGTCGACGCCTTCGACAAGACGGTGGCGGTGCCGGGAATCGAGGCCGGGGCCTTCCCCGTGCTGCAGCCGGGGTTGGACGCAGTGCTGGTGAGCCAGTCGGCAACGCCGCGGGTCGAGCTCGGCCAGCGAGAAAAAGACCTGCGCGGGTCCTTCTCCATCGCGCCCGCCGTCTGCTTCGAGGTGATCTACCCGGGCCTGGTGGCCGCGCGCCGGGCGCCGGACACCCGGGTCCTCGTCAACTTCGCCAACGATCGTTGGGCGCGGCGAGAGACGGCCAGCCGGCAGCAGATCGCGTACGGGTCCTTCCGCGCCATCGAGCAGCGGCTGTGGCTGGTGCGGGCCGCGGGGGGCGGCATCTCGGCGGTCGTGGACCCCTGGGGCCGGGTAGTGGAGCAGCTCGAGTTCGATCGCGAGGGCACCCTCGTGGCCGAGGTCCGCCCGTGGGCCGGATCGCGCGGGGCCGAACGGGCGGCCCTGGGCGGGCTCTTGTTGGGCGGTTGTGGCCTCGGTTTCGGGCTGGGCCGCTGGCTCGAGCGGCGAGGGGCCGCCCGAGGACGACCCCCGAGCTGACGCCCCTTCGCCGCGCTGGCGCCGCGGGAACCGATCTTCGATGCTTGGGGTCGAGGGAAGAAGACCCTCGGTGTCGGGAGGCGGTGGTGAAGAAGGCTCTGATCGGTCTCGTGGTCGCGCTGCTCCTCATCGCGGGCGGCGTCTACTTCGCGCTCACGAACCTGGACGGCCTGGTGGCACGGCTCATCGAGGAGGAGGGCTCGCGGGCGCTCGGGACGTCCGTCCGCGTCGGCGGCGTCCAGCTCGACCTGGCGGCGGGGCGCGGCACGGTGACGGCCCTCCAGGTGAGGAATCCCGACGGCTTCTCCGACGCGGATCTCTTCGCACTCGACGGGATCACGCTGGACATCGACCTGGAGTCGCTGGGCGGCGATCCGATCGTGATCGACGAGCTGCGGATCCGCGACCCGCGCGTGCACTTCGAGGTGAACGCCACCGGCCGCAACAACTTGAGCGCGCTCGGTTCGGGGGCCGGAGGCAGCGCGAGTTCAGAAGGCGCCGGGGGGGACGAGGCCGCGCCGACGCGCCTGCGCATCCGGCGGCTGCGGTTCGAGGACGGGCGCATCACGGCGTTGGACGACGCCATCTCGAACGAGCGCCTCGAGCTCAAGCTGGCGTCCTTCGAGCTGCGCGACGTGGGCGGGCGCCGCGGCGCCACCCCGGCCGAGCTGGGCGCGCGCATCGCCCAGGAGCTGGGCCGGCGCACCACGCAGCAGGTGGCCGCGCGCACCGCCCGCAAGCGGCTCGAGAAGACCATCGACGAGCAGCTGGAGGGGCCGCTGGGCGAGGCCGCGAAAGGACTCCTGGACCGGATCGGCGGCAACTAGGAATCGAACCCACCGCGCCCGGAGCGGGCGTAGAATGGCCCTCGTGACGGAGCTGGGACCGTTCCAGGCAGGGGCGCTGGCGGGCGTCCGAGTGCTCGACCTCTCGCGCGTCATCGCCGGGCCCTACGTCGGGCGGCTGATGGTCGACATGGGGGCCGACTGCATCAAGGTGGAGCCGCCCGAGGGCGACCAGATGCGCTTGATCGCGCCCAACTTCGACCAGGGCATGTCCGCCTTCTTCACCATGGCCAACGTGGGGAAGCAGAGCGTCTGCCTCGATCTGAAGCAGCCGGAGGGGGTCGCCGTGCTGCTCGACCTGGTGCGCTGGGCGCACCTGGTGGTGGAGAACTTCCGGCCCGGGGTGATCGAGCGCCTGGGCCTCGGCTGGGAGGTGCTGCGCGGGGCGAACCCGGCCGTGGTCCTGCTGTCGCTGAACGGCTACGGGCGCGGCTCGGCCTGGAGCCAGCGCATGGCCTACGCCCCCATGCTGCACGCGGCCACGGGCATCCTGCAGGACCAGGCCCAGTACGCCGGCCTGCCCGTGGCCCAGATCAACCACGCCCACGCGGACACGACGGCGGCGCTGCACGGCGCCTTCGCCGCCCTGGCCGCGCTGCGCGTCGCGGAGCGGACCGGCGTCGGACAGCACGTCGAGATCCCGATGTTCGACGCGGTCCTCACCACCTACACCGAGGCGTACAACGCCCTCCTGCCCGAGCCCGACTACCGCGTGATGAACCCGATCTACGAGGCCGGTTCCCACGGTGCCGTCGCCACCGGCGGCGAAGCCTCCTACGTGTTCGCAAAGCTCTCGCAGCGCTACGACATCCCCGATCCCGGCGGCGCCGATCGTCAGGAACGCCTGCGCACGCGGCGCGCCGCCATCGAGAAGTGGATGGCCACCTACCCCGACCGCGAGTCCGTGCTGGAGGCCGTACAGCAGGCCGGGATCGCCTGCGCGCCCGTCGTCTCGCTGGTGGACGCGCTCCGGGGCGAGATCGCAGAGGAGCGCGACCTGCTCGTGCCCGTGGACGATCGGCGCGGTGGCACCCGCCCCGTCATCGCACCGGCCGCCCGGCTCTCGGAGACCGAGAACCGCGTGCGCGGCCGCGCGCCGGAGCGGGGCGAGCACAACGACGCCGTCCTCCGCGAGGTGCTGGGCTACGGCGACGATCGCATCGCGGCACTTCGCGACGCGGGCGTGCTGCGGGAAGAGACTCAGTCCGCAACTCCAGAGGCCGCCCGGTGAGTCGCGGGAGGCGTCGCCTGTGGCGGTGGTGGAGAGGGCGCAACCCGAAACCACCGAGAGCCCCTGCAACCACCCCCACGCCCGACCCGCGCTTCGGCTTCTACTACGACCGTTTTCTCGAGAGCGAGGGTCTGCCCGTCTACGAGGGCTACTCGGTCGACGACGTGGGCAGGCTCGCACTCAAGCCGTGGCCGCGGCTCGGAGCCATGGGCGCCTATCTGCGATTGCACGGCCACCAGGGCTTCGCGGGTGCCTACGTGCTGGAGATCGCGCCGGGGCAGCGCACGCTGCCAGAGCGGCACCTCTACGACGAGATCCTCTACGTCGAATCGGGGTCCGGGCTCGTGCGCCTCTGGCAGCGCCCGCCCGTGCCCGCTGAAGGCGTCGCCTGTCGGGCCGGCTCGCTCCTCGGGATCCCGCTGAACGCCAGCCACTGCATCGAGAACACCGGCGCCGCACCGCTGCGCGTGGTCGGCTTCACCAACGCGCCGACGGTACTCGACTTCTACCGCAGTCCCGAGTTCGTGTTCGGGAGCGACTTCGTCTTCGGGGACCGCTGGCAGGGGGCGCTCGACGCGTTCGAGCCGGGGCCGGTGCGGCGTGAAGGCGAGCGCTGGCCAGCGGGCGACGCTCTCGACCCGTTCGTCTGCGACTTCGTCGCCGACGTCCGGGCACTCGGTCCCGTGATGCACGAGTGGGACGAGAAGCGCGCCCACTTCGCCACGCTCTGGATGAACCGCGCCACGCTCGCACCGCACGTCTCGGCCTGGCCCCCGGAGAGCTACCAGGCCGCTCACCGCCACAACGGTGGGGCCAGCGTGCTGCTGCTGGCTGGCGAGGGCTTCTTTCTCATGTGGCCGCGCGAGGCCGGACTGCGCCCGTGGCAGGACGGGAGGGCCGAGGCGGTGGTGCGAGGCGAGCTGCGCCCGGGAAGCCTCTACTCGCCGCCGACGGACTGGTATCACCTGCACTTCAACGCCAGCCCCGAACCGGCGCTCTACCTGGCCGTCACCGTGCAGGGGCGCGCCGACCGGGTGCGCTTCGTGCCGGGTCCCGACCACGAGCCCGTGCTCGAGGCCCAGGCTCGGCTCGCGGCAAAACCCCGCTGGCTGATCCGGCCCAAGCACGAGGATCCCTGGATCCGACGGCTCTTCGAACGAGAGCTCGAGGCCCGCCAGCGCGGGGTCGCGCCGGCCCCCACCGGGAGGGAAACGCGATGAGATCGCCGCTCGCGCTCTTCAACCGTCCAGATCAGGCGTGTAGCGGCCCAGCAGCTTCAGGAACGCCGCGGCCAGCCGGCTCTCGTAGCCGTCCTTGCGCCGCACCGCGACCACCGGCAGCTCGGCGCCCAGGCGCTCGACGGCAATCGCGCGCAGGCTGCCGATGCGGAGCTCCTCGCGCACGCTGCTGCGCGGCATGAGCGCCACGCCCAAGCCCGCCTCCACCAGTCGCTTCTGGGCCGTGAGGCTGTCCACCGGCGTAAACGACGGATCCGTGACGCCCCCCGCGGCCAGCGTGCGCTCGAGCAGCCGGCGGTACGACTCCGGCTGCCCCCGCTCGGACGGGAACCCGAGCCACCGCTCGCCCTCGAGCTTGCGCAGGTCGCGCAACCGGCGCGCGCGCACCGGATGTGCGGCGGGAACCACGACGAAGAGCTTCTCGGCGCCCAGCGGCTTGGATTCGAGGCGGGGGTCGGCGTCCGGGAAGTAGCGCAGGCCCAGGTCCGCCTCGCCCCCGCAAACGAGCGCGCTCACCTCCCGGCTGTTGGCCGTTCGCAGCTCGACCGACGCCGTCTCGAACCGCGCCTCGAAGGCGCGCAGCGCGTCGACCAGATGCGAATCGGCCAGCGTGCCGACGATGGCGAGCCGCAGCACCGGCGCCTGCCCCGCCGCCTCAGCCACATCGCGGACGGCGCTCTCGCCGTCGCGCGTCGCGGCCAGGGCGGCCTCGGCGTGGGGCAGGAGGGCGCGGCCGGCTTCGGTCAGCACGACGCGCCGGCCCTCGCGCTCGAAGAGCGCCGCCCCGAGCGAATCCTCCAGCTGCTGCACCCGGCGGCTGATGGCCGGCTGCGAGCGCCCCAGACTTCGGGAGGCCTCGGTGAAGCTGCCCAGCTGCGCGATCCGGAGGAAGGTCTCCAGCTCGTCGAGATTCATGCAAATTCCTGATGGATAGATCGAATATTATGCATTGGACAGATCCCGTGTCGAGGGGCAATCTCGGCTCCGAACCCCGGACCAGGAGCCGCCATGACCGATCTCGAACCCGATCTCCGGCCCGACCAGAAGAGGAAGGCCGCGCAGTTCCGCGCGCTCCACGAGCGCCCGAAGCCCCTGCTGTTGCCGAACCCCTGGGACACCGGCACGGCCCGGCTCTTGGCCTCGCTGGGTTTCGAGGCCCTGGGCACCACCAGCCTGGGGGTCGCCAACGCGCTGGGGCACAAGCGGGTGCGGCGCCAGGACGTCCTCGACAACACCCGCACGCTGGTCGAAGCGACTCCCTTACCCGTCAGCGCCGATCTGGAGAACGGCTTTGCCGCGGCGCCGGAAGAGGCGGCGCAGATGATCGAGGACGCATTCCGCTGCGGCGCCGTGGGCGGCTCCATCGAAGACGGGTCCTGGGACGAACGCGCGCCGGTCTACGACTTCACGCTGGCGGTGGAACGCGTCCAGGCGGCCGTCGAGGTGGCGCGCAAGCTGCCGATCCCGTTCGTCCTGACGGCGCGGGCGGAGAACTTCCTCTACGGGCGCCGCGATCTCGACGACACCATCCAGCGCCTGCGGGCCTTCGAGGCGGCCGGGGCCGACGTCCTCTACGCGCCGGGTCTGCGGAGCCTCGACGAGATGCGGGCCATCGTCTCGGCGGTCGAACGCCCCGTGAACGTGGTGATGGGCTTCGCGGATCCCTCCATCACGCTCGCGCAACTGGCCGAGATCGGCGTCCGGCGCGTCAGCATCGGCGGCGCGCTGTCGCGGCTGGCCCTGCGCTCCTTTCTCGAAGGGGCCCGCTCCATGCGCGAGGGTCGCTTCGACTTCGTGGCGCAGATCGCCGGCATCGACGAGCTGCAGGGGGCCTTCCCCGCATAGGCCGCCCCGATTGGGGCCGCCGCAGCCGGGCCGAACCGGCCCGGTCGCGGATCATCAGCCGTACGAGCTGCGGAGCCGCGGGCGCTTGGCGGGCAGCGTCACCGCGATGTCGATGCGGCGGCCCCCCCACCCGAGCTTGTTCAAGTGTTCACCCGCCGACGCGACGTCGGCCGTGATCACGCGGCCATCGGCGAAGATCACCGTCTTGGCGTCCCGCACCACCATCTTGGTGTCCTTCACCGTCGCCGCCAGCTGCTGCACCTTGGCCCCGTTCGCCAGGATGATGAGCGACACCGGGCCGGTGTCGGCACCGGGGTCGCACACCTCGCCCTCCTCGGCGCCGGCGGGCGCCGCCAGGCCGAGCAGTAGGGCCGCTGCCAGGCGGAGAGCGCGCCGAACGGGGGTGAGGTGAAACGGGGTCGGCCGGGCCATGGGGTTCCGAATCGGCGGGTGGAGACCGGGCCTTGAGGCCACCCGAAGGTCTCGGTACAGCCGCGCCGCGGGCCGGCCGAAGACGGGGCCATGACCACACTGCGCCTCCTCTGCCTGGGGACCACCGCCCTGCTGGTGCTGGCCTGCGGCGATCTCGCCTCTTTCGCCGCCCAGAAGCCCGAGGGCTGGGAGAGTCTCGACGACGACAACGCCGTCCGGCTCTACTACCAGTTCGTGGACGAGCGTCGTCAGGTGCGGTTCGTCGAGAGTCTCGACGACGTCCCCGAAGACCAGCGCGCCACGGTGGGGTTCGTGAAGATGGCGGTGCCGCCGCCGCTCTCTCCGGGCGACGCCCGGCGTGCCCGCGCCAGCCGCTCCGGCCCAACCCGCGCGTCCCGGCCGACGTCGAGCGGCGACATCGTGCTCTACTCCGCCGAGTGGTGCGGCGCCTGCAAGAAGGCCAAGCGCTGGCTGGACCGCAACGACGTCGAGTACGAGCTCCGCGACGTGGACGACCCGCGCTTTGCGGAGGAACTCCTCGACAAGACCGGTCGCCGTGCCGTCCCGGTGTTGGATGCGGGCGGCCGCGTCCTCACGGGCTTTCGCCCGGAGAGCTACGAGAAAGTCATCGCGGGGAGCTGAGGCGCGGTCGCCGCCTCCGGATGGCGGGCGTCGGCGCTAGCGCGGCTCCAGGGCCCGGCCGATGGCGGAGCGCAGGTCTGAGATGCGATAGGGCTTGCGCAGAACGCCCCTTGGTCGCAGGTCTTCGAAGCGGTTCAGCACGTCTCCCGGATCGAACCCACTCGCCAGCACGACGGGCAGCGTCGGGTGGCGCTCGTGGATGGTCCGACACACTTCCACGCCATCCATGCCCGGCATCGTCAGGTCCAGAATGACGCAGTCGACCCGCGAGCCGAGCTCTCGGAGCAGCGACAGTGCCGTTCGTCCGTCCGGCGCAGCCTCGGTGCGGTAGCCGAGCCTCTTCAGCATCCGCAGCGCCGCCTCCCGGACGACGCGCTCATCGTCCACCACGAGGACGAGCCCTGTCGACTCCGGCGCGCCCTCGGTCGCGCGAATGGGCTCCAGATCCTTGGGCATCCGCGAGGTGGCCGGAATCAGCACCCGAATCCGCGTGCCCCGACCCGGTTCGGTGTCGAGCAGCAGGGCGCCGCCGTGGGACTGTACGATGCCCAACGTGGCCGAGAGGCCGAGACCGCGGCCGGTGAACTTGGTGGTGAAGAAGGGCTCGAAGAGCCTGGTCCGCACCTCTTCGCTCATGCCGCACCCGTCGTCCTCCACCTCCAAGTAGACGCAGTCGACGTCGACGAGATCCGCTTCCACGAGAGATTGTTCGAGGTCGACGGGGGTGGGGCGCGTGGTTCCCGTCCGCATGTGGATCGCGCCCGAGGAGCCCTCGAAGGATTCCGCCGAATTGATGACCAGGTTCATCAAGACCTGCCGTAGCTGCGTGGGGTCTCCGCTCACGGCGGGCAGCTTCCGGGCCAGGTCGAGCTCCAGCCGGGCCCGCTTCGCGATCGACGTCTCGATCAGCTGCAGGGAGTCGAGCAGCAGCGCCGTCAAGTCGACCGGTTCGAGACTCACGTGCGCCCGGCCGGCGTAGACGAGCAGCTGTCGGCAGAGGTCCGCCGCCATCCCGGCCGCGTCCTCGATCTGGGCTGTGGCGTCCCGGGTCTCGCGGTCGGCCGCCGACTCGCGGAGCTCGCTGGCGTTTCCCAGGATCCCGGTCAGAAGGTTGTTGAAGTCGTGCGCGATCCCGCCGGCGAGCACGCCCAGGCTCTCGAGCTTCTGGGTCTCGCGCAGCCGGTGCTCCATCTTCGCCTGGGCGGCTTCGGCTCGCTTTCGCTCGGTCAAGTCGCGATCGACGCCGACCATGCGCAGCGGCTTCCCGTCCGGCGCACGCTCGACGAGCCGGCCGCGATCCAGGTTCCAGCGCCACGTCCCGTCCGCGCGCTTCAGGCGGTTCTCGCACTCGTAGATCGCCGTGTCGCCGCGGAAGTGCGCCCACAGGGCCTCCCGGACACCGGGCATGTCGTCGGGGTGCACGATGCTCTCCCAGAACTCGACCCGATGGGGAATCTGGTCCTCCGAGTAGCCGAGGGCCGCTTTCCAGCTCGGGCTGAAGTACACCTCTCCCGTTTCGACGTTCCAATCCCAGGTGCCTTCCGCGGCCGCGCTCACGACCAGAGAGAGGCGCTCCTCGCTGGCCCGAAGCGCGCGTTCGGCCCGTTCGCGCTGACGTACCTCGCGCTCGAGACGCCGCTTGCGGCTCGCGAGTGCGGCCACCGGCGCGGACATCAGGGCCGTGAACAGCAGGCCGAGAGCCAGGGCCGCCCAGCGGCCGTGCCGCTCGTGCGTGGTGAAAAACGCCGCGGTCGGGCGAAGTTCGAGCCCCCAGTCGCGGTTGGCCCAGTGGAACCGGGACTGAACGATCAGGCTCGAGGGAACCTCCTCGCCCGCGGTGGTCGGATCGGGATGCGGATAAACCGGCTGCATGCCGCCTGTCAGATCCGAAAGGAGGGTGATACGGATTCCGTCGCCGTGGTTCGCCATCGCCGCTTCGGCGATTTCGCCGAGCGTCAGCACTGCCACGGCGTAGCCTCGCGGCGAGCGCTGCCGCTCCTGCGGACCGGCCGCAACCGCGTCGGCGCCGTAGACGGGAAGGAACACGAGGGTGCCGTCCCGCCGCTCAGGGGCCTGGACGAGGACGATGGACTCGCTCGCGGAGGCTCCCCCGGTGTCTCGAGCCCGTTCCAGGGCTCGCCGACGCCGCGGCTCCGAAGTCACGTCGTAGCCCAGGGCCGCCTCGTTCCCAGGCAGCGGCTCGATCAAGCGCACGACGACGTACTCGTCCTGCCGCCGCGCCGACACCAGCTCGCCGCTGGTCGATCGCTGCGAAATTCGGTAAGTGGCGAGGCCCGCCTCGCGCGCCGCGCGTTCGTGGGAGGCTCGCTCGCCGGCGGCGACGCGGGGGTTCCAGCTCATGGCCCGCAGAAACGGTTGGCGCTCCAGCAGCGGTACCACGAAACGACGGAACTCGGCCTGCGAGAGATCCGGCTCGATGGCGAGAAGTGACGCGACGTCGTGTAGAGCGGTAGTCGCTTCGTGAAACTGCTGCTGAAGAACCGCGTCGAGCCGCTGCGCGTCGGCGCGGAACTGGTTCTCGAGCAGGCGGACATCGGTGCCCCGCAACATGAGCCAGACGACCAGCGTGCTCACCAGGCCGACGACGGGGACGATGTACGGGTAGACTCGCTCGCGCGGCGAGCGATCGGCAAGCAAGTGGCGTCGCCGTCGGCGCAACGGCTCCCCCTCCAACCCGAAAGTCGTAGCGTACCCGAATTCAAGCCCGTCTCGTTCGAGAACCTCGCGCGAGCGGCGGTCGCCGACGGCGTGCGGCACGCGGCCCCAGACGGCGAACGGAAACGCCGCGCGCGAATGCGCCCCTCGCGTGGCCGGAAGAGGCTACCGCTCTCGGGAGAAGCACTTTGGTCGGGACTCGTTTGGGTGTATACGCCGGCCAAAATTTGCCCAAGGCCGGCTCTGCGACCCACCCACAAAAAAGCCGCCAGCGCCCTCTCGGCAACTGGCGGCTTTGGCGGTGGTTTCTGGCGCGCCCGGCACGACTCGAACGTGCGACCCCCAGCTCCGCAAGCTGGTGCTCTATCCAACTGAGCTACGGGCGCGGAAAGCGAAGCGGAGGCGGACGTTAGCACGCCTCCGCGGACGCGAGAAACTGGCGGAGAGAGTGGGATTCGAACCCACGGTACCTTGCGGTACACACGCTTTCCAAGCGTGCGCCTTAAGCCACTCGGCCATCTCTCCCGAGACCGTGGCGGAGAGGGAGGGATTCGAACCCTCGATAGGGGATTAGCCTATACTCCCTTAGCAGGGGAGCGCCTTCAGCCACTCGGCCACCTCTCCGGGGCCGATGAAGTTAGCGGAATTTCCCGCCGCAGCGCCGCAGGCGCCACCAGCGTGCTCGCGCCCCCCTTGCCTAGGCGCCGACGGC
>JAKSBN010000202.1 GCA_022361175.1 Pseudomonadota bacterium
ACCGCATGAGACGGATCGACCGCTCGTTCCTCCTGGTGATCCTGCTCGCGCTCTTCGCGTCGTTCCGCGGCGCGGACGCCCGGGCGGAGGAGCGCATCCTGGCCCTGGCCCCGCACGTGGCGGAGACCCTCTATGCCGTGGGGGCCGGCGATTCCGTCGTGGGCGCCGTGCGCTACTGCGACTATCCCCCGGCAGCCGCCGCGCTGCCGGTCGTGGGCGGCTACAAGGCGATCTCCGTCGAAGCCGCGCTGCGGACTCGTCCGACCCTGGCCATCGCCCTGGACGCCTCGGTGGAGGGCGTGGAGCGGCTGGCCGCGCTGGGCGTGCGCGTCGCCTACGCTCACCCGCAGACCGTTCGCGAGGCCCTGCAAGACATCGAGCGCATCGGCCGACTGGCCGGGCGTGCCGCCGAGGCCCGGGCCTTGGCGGCCTCGCTGCGCGAACGGCTGAAGCGCCTCGCCCGCCGCCGCCCCGCCCAACCGGTGCGCACCTTCTACGAGCTCTGGCACCGTCCGCTCACCACCGCCGGGGCCAGCAGCTTTCTGTCGGACGCGCTTCGCGAAGTGGGCGCCGAGAACGTCTTCGGCGACCTGAACCTGCCGAACCCTCGGGTCAGCGTCGAGGCCGTGCTGCGGGCGCAGCCGGAAGTGATCGTCATTCCCTCCGAAGCGCGCGACGTCGCAGAACGGGCGCAGTCGTGGCGTCAGTGGTTCGGCGCCGCCGAGCCACGTTTCGTGGCCGCGCACCACGACCTGCTGCACCGCCCGGGTCCGCGTCTGCTCGACGGCATGGAAGCCCTGCAGACAGCGCTCCTGGCGGAAAGGCGGCAACCGTGAGCGCCCTGATGATCCAGGGCACCGCCTCGGGCGTCGGCAAGTCGCTTCTCACCGCGGGGTTGTGCCGTCTGCTGGCGCGCTCGGGCGTGCGAGTGGCCCCGTTCAAGCCCCAGAACATGAGCAACAACGCAGCCGTGTGCCCAGGCGGAGGCGAGATCGGTCGCGCGCAGGCCTTGCAGGCCTTCGCCGCGGGGCTGGAGCCCAGCGTCGACATGAACCCCGTCCTGATCAAGCCCGAGGGCGACCGGCGCGCGCAGTTGGTGGTGGGCGGACGCGCCACCGGCGTGCTCCAGGCCGAGCGCTTCCGCGAGTCGCGGGCGCCGCTCCTGCCCCTGGCGCTGGCGGCCTTCGAGCGGTTGCGGAAGGCGCACGACTTCGTGCTGGTGGAAGGCGCGGGCTCTCCGGCCGAACCCAACCTGCGGCGAGGCGACCTGGCGAACATGGGCTTCGCCGAGGCGGCCGACATCCCCGTGTGGCTGGTGGGGGACATCGATCGCGGGGGTGTCTTCGCAGCCCTCTTGGGCACCCTGGCCGTGTTGGACGCCCCAGACCGCCGACGCGTGGAGGCCCTCGTCGTGAACGGCTTCCGCGGCGCCCGCGAGGCCCTGGGCGACGGGGTCGCGTGGCTGGCGCGTCGGGCCGAGCGCCCCGTGTTGGGCGTCGTGCCCCGCCTTCCGGACCTGCGACTCCCGGACGAGGACGCGCCCTACGGACAGCTGGAAACCCAGGGGCGAGACGTGCGGACGGCCGACGCCGGACGCATCCGCGTCGGGGTCGTCCACACGCCCACGGCCAGCAACCTCACCGACCTGGACGCGCTCTCGCTGGAGCCGGGGCTGGAAGTCGTGCTCGTGCGACACCCGCAGCAGCTGTGGGGCTTCGACCTGGTGGTTCTGCCCGGCGCGAAGGCCGTCGTGCGAGACCTGGCCTGGTTGCGGGAGACCGGCTTCGTGCCCGCACTCGAGCAGCACTTGCGCTACGGCGGTCGCGCCCTCGGCATCTGTGGCGGGCTGCAGATGCTGGGCGCCTCCATCGACGACCCGCACGGCGTCGAGGGAGGCCACAGCGCCAAGGGCCTCGGGTGGCTGCCGCTCCACACGTCGCTGCAACCGGAGAAGGCGCTGCGGCTCGTCGCGGGTCGCGCGCGCTGGCCCGAGGCGCTGCCTTTCGAGGGCTACGAGATCCACGCCGGCCGGGGCGGCGGCCGGCCCGAGTGGTATCCCTTTCACGAGGTCTCCGACGATCGCCGCGTCTTCGGCACCTACGTGCACGGGCTCTTCGATCGCGCGGACTACCGGCGTGCGGTTTTCCGCACCTGGTTCGGGACGCGCACCGAGGGCGAGGATCTGGAGCGGCGCTGGCGCCGCGACCTCGACCTCCTCGCCGACACTCTCAGCCGAGAACTCGACCTCTCGCTCCTGGAGAGTCGTCTCGGCCGGGCGCTGTCGTGAGCTTCTGGGCGGCGCTGCTGCTCGAATGGGCCTGCGGCGATCCGCGGTCTTCCCGGCACCCGGTGGCCCTCTTCGGCCGCTACGCCGCCTGGATCGAATCGCGCTGCTACGCCGCGACTCGCGGTGCCGGCGCGCGCGCATGGATCGCGACCGTGCTTCCGATCGGCCTCGCGCTCTTCGCCGCCTGGGAGTGCGTGCGCTGGTTCAGCCCGACCCTGGGCACGGTCGTCGGGGCGCTGCTCCTGTGGGCGAGCCTCGGATGGCGATCGCTGTTGGAGCACGTGCGGGCCGTGGCCCGGGCGCCCGACCTCGCGGAAGCGCGCGCCCAGGTGGCGCAGATCGTGGGCCGCCGGGTGGAGACGCTCGACGCGGCG
>JAKSBN010000516.1 GCA_022361175.1 Pseudomonadota bacterium
ACCACCGACCAGCCGTCCGGCGCCCGCAGGCGCAGGCGGGAAGTCCCCTCGGCGCCGGCCTGCGTGCGGGCCAGGGCGGGCGGCACCAGGTCGTCCCCGCGGAACAAGGCCCAGTTCTCCGCACAGCGCGAGTCGTAGCTGCGCTCGTCGCGCAGGTGGTCGACGCGAAAGATGTACTGGAGGGTTCCGCCCTTGGCGGGGGGCTCCCAGGAGACGTGCTCGCCCTCGATCTCGAGTTTGCCGTCGCCGGCCCAGTCGATGTGCCGCTCCGGATCGATGCGGAAGCGCAGCGAGCGCAGGGATCTCGTCGTCTGCCGGATGCGAATCGCCACGTGGGCGGCGCGCTCCGTGGGGACCAAGCGGGCTTCGTAGTCCACGAAGAAGGGATCGGGCTCGGGGGTGGGGGCTTCCTGGGCCTGACCCACTGAAGCCGCCAACACCAGCCCGGCCACCGCGACGAAGAGGGCCCGCATCACGCCGGCCGGCTCCGCTGGTGCTGGGCCAGCAGCTGCCCCAGGGCGATGCGGTCGGTATAGGGCTTGCCCTCGGGCGCGAGTGCGTCGATCTCGCGCAGCCGCGGCAGCAGCCCCGCGCGGTTGGCCACCTGGATGGAGAGGCCCGGTCGCGCGTTCAGCTCCAGCACCAGCGGACCGCGGTGGGCGTCCACGACCACGTCGGCGCCCACGTAGCCGAGGCCCGACGTGTCGCTGGCGCGCACCGCGATTTCGATCAAGCGCGAGAAGTGCGGTACCGCGACGCCCACCACCGAGCGGTGGGTGTCCGGATGCTCGTCGATGGGCGCGTCGTTCAGGACCGCGTGGCCCGTCCGGCCGGAATCCAGCTCGACGCCCGCGCCCACGGCGCCTTGGTGGAGGTTGGCGCGTCCGGCCGAGCTCCGGGTGGGAAGCCGCATCATGCACATGACGGGCACCCCTCGGTACACGATGACGCGCAGGTCCGGCACGCCCGCCGCCGCGATTTCGTCGAGGGTGGGGTGCACCTGGAGGCGCTCCTCCACCAGGGCCGCGTCGCGGTGACCACCCAGGGCGTACAGGCCGGAGATGATGCTGGCGCCGTGGTAGCGCAGCGTCTGCTCGTCGATCCAGCGGCCCCCGGCGCGCTGGACGCGGTGGCCGTCGCGATCCACGATCACCAGGATGCCGTTGCCCATGGCCCCGCGCGCGGGCTTCAGCACGAAGGAGGGCCGCTCGCGCAGCGACTCCAGGAGTCCGTTCAGCTCGAAATGGTGACGCGCCGCGCCCAGCAGCTGGGGTACCGGGATGCCGGCCGCGGCACAGCGCTCCTTGGTCACCAGCTTGTCGTCCACGTGCGGGTAGGCGGCGCGTGGGTTCCAGCGCATGAGCAGGCTGGCATTGCGGCGATTGATCCCCAGTACGCCCTGTCGGCGCAGCGTCTGCAGCAGGCCTGTCATGCTTCGCGGGCCTCGCGCACGAGCGATCGAAATCGGATCAGCTCCGATACCCGGTAGCCCGTGTAGCCACCGGTCAGGACCAAGAGGCCCATGATCGCAAAGATGAGCTCCGGGAACCCGAACATCAGGTGCTCGGCCAGCGGGCTCTGGAACAGGGGATAGACGGCCGCCGCGGCCAGGGTGGACCACAGGGCCCGGGCCAGGGCCTCGCGCAGGCCCTCTTCGTCCAGCGTGATGGAGAAGCGCTCGATCAGCATGGTGAGAATCACCAACGGGAAGAGCAGCCCGGAGTAGAGGTCGCGGCTGCCGAAGCCCAGGCCGAAGAGCGCCAGCAGCGTCACCACCAGCACCACCACGCAGAGCAGGATCGAGAGCCGGGGGACCAGCAGCAGCCGCAGCCGATCGAGGAACAGGCGGCCGAGGATGCCGATGGCGAGCACACCGGAGACCATCACGAGCCCGGTCACCAGCGACGTGTTGCGCAGCGCCAGCGCGATCAGGAGCGGCATGAAGGTGCCGAACGTGGGAATCCCCACCAGGTTGCGCAGGAACGCGATCAGGAGCGCGCCCAGCGGGAACAGGAGGATCGCGCGCAGCATCGACTGGGTGGAGACCGGCAGGCGATACAGCGAGATCCGCTCGAGCAGCGGGTTCGGGGGCACCATCATGGCGGCCAGCTCTTCCGGGCGGAGCGTCTCGCGCAGCGCCACGAAGCGGAAGTTCACGGCGTCGACGCCCGATGCCTCCACCAGCTCGAGCGAGCCCCGCTGGAGCGCCAGCCAGCCGACGGGCCGTTCGGCCAGGACTCCGAGGGCGGGCGCCGCCGGGATCCAGTTGCCGTCCACCCAGACCTCACACCAGACCAGCTCCTCGGGGGCGACGCCCGCGCGCAGCCGCAACCCGACCACGCCGCGCGCGGGGATCCCCGCCGCGCGGGCCAGCGCCACCAGCAGCCGGGTCTTGCCCACTGCGCTGCCCTCGCGGGCCAGGAGCGTCAGCACGGCGTCGTCGCTGCCGGTCGGCACCGTGGCGATCTCCTCGGTCACGAAGGTGAACAGCGTGCGCAGGCGGGCCACGGGATCGCTCAGGCCCGGGAGCGGGACGCTCTCCAAGAGACTCGCGAGCGAGGCATCGTCGCTCGGATACTCCGGGCTGGGCGCGGCGTGCCGGCCCGCGAGTTCCGGCGGCGGGGGCGCGGTGGGGCGGGTGGGCAGCGCGTATTCGATCCCGGAGAGCTGGACCCGGAAGCGCTGCCCCAGCTGGTGCACGCCGTCGAAGCGGCCGCTCCAGACGGCGCTGCGGCCGTGTTCCTGCCGGCGCACGCGCAGCTCCACCCGGTCGGAAATCGAGCGCGCGTCGAAGATCTGCTGGCCGGCGCCGGTCTCCGGCAGGCCGAGGCGCACGCTGCCGTACTCGCCGGACCCGCGGGCCGTGACTTCCAGCTCCACGTGCCAGAGCCCGACCGACTCGCCCGGTCGGACCGGGAGATCGAGCCGGAGCGTCTTCCACGCGAAGACGCCCAAGCCGAACGCAATCAGACAGGCCCCTGTGACGGCGACCAGGCGCTGCATGCCGGGTTGGCGGGGTCACTCGGGGCGCTCGTGCGCCTCGAGATCCTCGACCTCGGACAGCGGCGACGGCGGCAGCAGCCGCGGCACCGCCTCCGAGGCAACCGGCGGCTGGTCCGGGTCCTCCCAGTCGGTGCCCACCCGATCCCACCAGGCCGAGGGCCCGTTCCACTGGGCCGCGCTGGAAACGGCGTCCGCGGCCGTCTCGATGCCGATGCGAAACACGGCGAAGCCCGGGATCACCACCTGGTTGAGCGCCATGCCCAGCACGCGGCCCGCGTGCGGGGCCTGCAGCAGACTGCGTTCGTTGGTAATGGGATCCGTGATGCTGCCCAGCACGTCGCCCGCGTCGACTTCGTCGCCCAGGCCGATCTCCGACAACAGGATGCCGCCCTGGTCGGCGCGGACCCAACGCGAGGTGTAGTAGCGGGGCTCGGGATCTCCGAAGAGGGTGCGCTTGCGGGTCATGCCGAGCGCCCGCATCAGCGTCTGGACTCCCGCCACGCCCGGCTCGACCTCGCTGGGCTGAAAGCGCATGGGCTCTCCCGCTTCGTAGGTGATGGCCGGCACCCCGGCGTCGGTGGCGGCGCGCCGCAGCGTTCCGATCGCCCCCACGCTGTGGACCACCACCGTGGCACCGAAGCCGCGGGTGAGGTCCAGCACCGGACGCTGGCGCAGGTCGGCGCGCAGCTGGGGCAGGTTGGTCCGGTGAAACGACCCGGTATGGAGGTCCACCAGGGCGTCGCAGTTCCGAACGATGGAGTCGAAGAAGGAGTGCGCGATGCGCGACGCCGAGCTGCCGCCCGGCGCCCCCGGGAAGTAGCGGTTCAGGTCGCGGCGATCGGGGAGGTAGCGGGAGCTGCGCCGGAAGCCGTGGAGGTTCACGATCGGGACGCCGACGAGCGTGCCGCGCAGGGCCTGGGGGTCGACCTCGTGGAAGACCCGGCGCACGATTTCGACCCCGTTCAGCTCGTCCCCGTGGACCGCGGCCGTCAGACACAGCGTGGGCCCGGGGTGGGGGCCGTGGGCCACCAGGACGGGCGTGGTGACGTCGGCCCCGATGAACGATTCACTGGGGTGCCATTCGAGCTGACGGGCCTCACCGGGGGCCACCTCCTCCCCCAGGAAGGCCAGCGGCGTCTGTTGGGGCGCCGCCGTCGTGCCCAGGAGCAGCAGCGAGAAGATCAGGCCTTGCATGCGGCCGAGGCTAGCCTGCCTGTCCCGTCCGCCGCACGCCGCGCGAGCGCCTTGGCCCCGAGGGGGGCTCGTTGCTTTGAGTGGCGTTCGCGTTACGTTCGGCTGCCGGGCAGCCCCGGGCCGGGGTGGCGGAATCGGTAGACGCAGTGGCCTTAGGAGCCACCGTCCTTTGGACGTGCAGGTTCGAGTCCTGTCCCCGGTACCATCGCCTCCGCGGGTGCGGCTGGGTGGATCCAACCCAGCGAGATCCAGCCCCCAGAACGCTCAGCGAGACGCTCAGCGAGATCTTGAATGCGACTCCCGCCTCGGGGCGGAGAGCGCGCGGAACGGAGTGACATGGCCACGGAATCCTCGGACGCGCTGCGCGTCTCCACAGCCGAGACCAGCGAGGTCGTGCGGACGCTCACCGTCGAAGTGGACGCAGACCGAGTGCATCAGGCCTTCGAGAAGGGCTACCGGGAGCTCGGGCGCACGGCTCGGATCAAGGGCTTTCGGCCCGGCAAGGCGCCGCGCGCCGTCTTGGAGAAGCGCTTCGGCGCCTCCCTGGCGGAGGAGATCGAGCGCCAACTGGTGGGCGAGACGCTGGCGGACGCCATCCAACAGGCCGAGCTCTTGCCCGTGGTGGAGCCCGATGTGGACGCCGCCCCGCCCCAGCCGGGGACGGCCTTCACGTACACCGCCCGCATCGAGATCAAGCCCGAGATCGAGCTGCCGGAGCTGGACGGTCTGCCCGCGCAGAAGCCCTGCACGGACGTGAGCGAAGAGGACGTGGCGGGCGAGCTCGAGTCGCTGCGGCAGCGCGCCGCTCCGCTGGTGGAGCTGCCCGAGGACGAGAGCGCAGCGGAAGGCTGCGTGCTGCAGATCGACTTCGAGGGGCGCGTGGACGGCGAGACCTTCGAGGGTGGCGCCGGGCAGGACGTCTCGCTCGAGATCGGCAGCGGCCGCTTCATCCCCGGCTTCGAGGAACAGCTGACCGGGGCGAAAGCCGGCGACGCGAAGCAGGTGGAGGTGACCTTTCCGGAGGACTACCCCGCTACCGAGCTGGCGGGCAAGGACGCGGTCTTCGACGTCCAGGTGAAGGCGATCCAGCGCCGGGACGTCCCCGAGCTGGACGACGAGTTCGCCAAGGACGTCGGCGATTTCGACACGCTCGAGGCCCTGCGCGCGCGACTGCGCCAGGACCTGGAGAACCAGCGCGAGCAGAGCGCCAAGGGCGTGCTGCGGCGGTCGCTGGTGGACGCTCTCATCGAGCGCACCGAGTTCGAAGTGCCGCCGGGGCTGGTCGAGCGCGAACTGCACCACCGCATGCAGAACCTGCAGCGTCAGTTCGCCGGTCAGATGGACGAAGCCACACTGCAGGCACAGCTGTCGCGCGTCCACGAGGAGGGGCGACCGGCGGCGGAGCGCAGCGTGAGAGAGGCGCTCTTGTTGGACGCCGTGGCCCGCGGTCACGAGCTCGAGGTGGCGGACGACGAGCTGGCGGCGCGCTTTGCGGAGCTGGCCGAGGCCCAGGGCGTGCCGGTGGAGACCTTCCGCCAGTTCGCCGAACAGCAGGGCTGGGGCGCTTCGATTCGCGCCGAGCTGCTGGACCAGAAGGCCATTGATTTCCTTGCGGCCAAGGCTAAAGTCGAAGAAACGGCGGACACTTAGGGCATTCTGCGCACTTGCGCGCACTCGCGACGAGAGTTTCGACAAGGTCGCGAGCCAGACGCACGGCGCAATGGCGGGTCGCGCGCAGAACTGCGCCTCGCAGCGTGAACATCCCCCCGAGTGAAACGTGCGCGCGGTGCAAATTGGGCCGAGCGCGACAAGTTCGTTGGCAGCCGTTCGTGCCATGCTATGGAGCGTTTGGGGCGACGGGCCGAAGTGATCGTGAGAACGGCGCCGGGCGCGAGTCGGGTGAGTTCGAGTTGGTGAGTTCGTCGAGTTGGTGAGTCCGAAGAGGGAGTGGGAAGAGGAGCTCGGGCAGTCATGCCGCTGATTCCGTACGTCATCGAGCAGAGCCAGCGCGGCGAACGCGGCTTCGACATCTACTCGCGCCTGTTGCGCGACCGCATCATCTTCTTGGGCAGCGAGATCAACGACGACGTGGCCAACGTCGTCGTGGCGCAGCTCCTGTTTCTAGAAGCCGACGACCCGGACAAGGACATCCAGCTGTACGTCAACTCGCCTGGCGGATCCGTGACGGCGGGGCTGGCGATCTACGACACCATGCAGTTCGTGCGCCCCGACGTGGCGACGCTCTGCATCGGCCAGGCGGCTTCCATGGGAGCCTGGCTCTTGGCGGCGGGAGCCAAGGGCAAACGCCAAGCGCTGACCCATTCTCGCATCATGATCCACCAGCCCATGGGCGGGGCTCGGGGCCAAGCGACGGACATCTCCATTCAGGCGAAGGAAATCCTGAAGCTTCGCGAACAGATGAACGCGATACTTGCGACCCACACGGGGCAGTCGCTCGGACAGATCGCGGAGGATACCGAGCGGGATTACTATATGTCGGGTGAGGAAGCGCGCGACTACGGCCTCGTGGACGAGGTGCTGAGTCGGCGCCCGGCGGCATCCGGAGTGGGGGAGGGGGCCGACCGGTGATTCCCGGGCAGGACACCCTCAAGGGCTCCGTCGCGATCCGGCACGCCGGGTCGCGCGAAACGAGGTCTCGGAGGCGAACGCGATGAAGAAGCGCGATGACAACGCGAACCTCTCTTGCTCGTTCTGCGGCAAGAGCCAACGCGAGGTCAAGAAGCTCATCGCCGGACCGACGGTCTACATCTGCGATGAGTGCATCGAGCTGTGCAACGACATCATCGCGGAGGAGTACGGGCGCGAAGAGTCGGCGCCGCAGCAGTCGCGCGTTCCCAAGCCGCACGAGATCCACAAGGCCCTCGACGACTACGTGATCGGGCAGGAACGGGCCAAGAAGATCCTGTCCGTCGCCGTGCACAACCACTACCGACGCATCGAGAGCCACGCCTTCGTGGGCGACGTCGAGCTGCAGAAGGCGAACATCCTGCTCTTGGGGCCGACCGGCTCGGGCAAGACGCTCCTGGCGCAGACCTTGGCCAAGGTGCTGGACGTGCCGTTCACCATCGCGGACGCCACCACCCTGACGGAAGCCGGCTACGTGGGCGAGGACGTGGAGAACATCGTCCTCAATCTGCTGCAAGCCGCGAACTACGACGTCGAGCGCGCGCAGCGGGGCATCATCTACATCGACGAGATCGACAAGATCGCGCGCAAGAGCGAGAACCCCTCGATCACGCGCGACGTTTCGGGCGAAGGCGTGCAGCAGGCCCTGCTCAAGATCATCGAGGGCACCATGGCCAGCGTGCCCCCGAAGGGTGGGCGGAAGCACCCCCAGCAGGAGTTCCTGCAAGTCGACACGTCCAACATCCTCTTCATCTGCGGCGGCGCCTTCGTGGGGCTGGACTCGATCATCGAGCGCCGGATCGGAGTGAAGGGAATGGGCTTTGGCGCCGATATTCAGAGAAAGAGCGATCGCCGCATGGGCGACGTCCTGCGCGAGGCCCAGGCCGAAGATCTGCTGCGCTTCGGCTTGATTCCCGAGTTCGTGGGCCGCCTGCCGGTGGTGGCCACGCTCGACGAGCTGAACGAGGACGCCTTGGTCGACATCCTGACCCGCCCCAAAAACGCTTTGGTGAAGCAGTACCAGAAGCTCTTCGAGTTCGAAGACGTGCGGCTGCGCTTCACCGACGGCGCGCTGCGGGCCGTGGCGCGGCAGGCGCTGGAGCGCAAGTCGGGGGCGCGCGGACTGCGCGCGATCCTCGAAGCCGCCATGCTGGATCTCATGTACGACATTCCCTCGCGCGACGACGTGGAGGAATGCGTGGTCAACGAAGAAGTGATCGAGCAGGGCGCGGAGCCGCTGCTGGTCGTGAAACAGGAAGCCGAGTCGGCCTGACCGGGCCGCCAACACAGGGGACGCGCATGGCCTTCTTCCGGAACGAAGACGAGTCGAACGGGGAGAGCTCGACTCCCCCCAGCGACGGACGCGTCGTTCCGCTCCTGCCTCTGCGCGACATCGTCGTCTTTCCCCACATGGTCGTGCCGCTCTTTGTCGGGCGGGCCAAGTCGATCCAGGCGCTCGAAGACGCCGTAGAAGAAGGCCGTGAGCTGATGCTCGCAGCCCAGCGCCAGGCCGGTCAGGAAGACCCGGGCGAAGAAGACA
>JAKSBN010000322.1 GCA_022361175.1 Pseudomonadota bacterium
GAGGTCGCGCAGGAGCTTGCGGTCGAGGGCGGAGATCATGGCCGGCCTACCACGACAGGGAGCGCGCAGCCCGCCGCTCGGCGTTGCGCTCCTGCCTCGCGATGCGTCCGTCGGCCAGGTACACCACGCGATCGGCGAGCTGGGCGGTCACCGTATTGTGCGTGATGACGGCCGTGGTCGTTCCGAGCTCGTGATTCACCGTCTCCAGCGCCTCGAGGACCACGATGCCCGTCTTGCTGTCGAGTGCGCCGGTGGGCTCGTCGCAGAGCAGGATGGCGGGCTTCTTCGCGATGGCGCGGGCGATGGCGACACGCTGTTGCTCGCCCCCCGAGAGCTGCGCGGGGAAGTGATCGAGGCGATCGCCCAGAGCGACGATCTCCAGCGCTTCCGCCGGATCCATCGGGTCTGACGCGATCTCCGTGACCAGCGCCACGTTCTCGCGGGCCGTCAGACTCGCGATGAGGTTGTAGAACTGGAAGACGAAGCCGACGTATTCGCGACGGTACAGGGTCAAGGACACATCGTCCGAAGCCGTGATGTTCGTGTCGTTGAAGAAGACCGCTCCGGAGGTGGGCGTGTCGAGACCTCCGAGAATGTTCAGCAACGTGGACTTGCCACTGCCGGAGGGCCCGAGCATCACCACGAGTTCGCCGGGAAAGAGCTCGAGGTCGACGCCGTCGAGGGCGCGCACCTCCACCTCGCCGGTCCGGTAGACCTTGGTCAGTCCCTCGGCCCGGAGGCTCTCACCGGAGATCTCGAGGGGGTCCGGCATGTCGCGGTTCCTTCGGCGGGCTGCGCCCCGCATCGAAAGTGCAAGGGATGTGCCCGTGGCGGCGCTCCGCTGCCCGCTGCAACGCGGGTCGGGTCCGGGCAACCGAGGCAGATCGCCCCGGCGATGCGGAAAAACGTCCCGCGGCCTGCGGTGGACGGCCCCGCGCTCACCCGGCCGGCTCGACGATCCCACGTGCGATCACTCCGGCCACGACCTCCGCGTACTCCTCGAGCGGCATTCCCTCGCGCACCAGTCGGCCTCCGTTCGCGACCGCGAACATGAGGTCGATCAGAACCTCGGCGCGCTTCTCGACGAGCTCCTGCGGCCACTCCCCCGCGGTGGCGGCATCGAGGAGCCGGGCCACGTAGGCCATCTGCATCTCGTTGACCTGCGCGATGGTTTGGGCGTCGACCTCGCGGAGGACCTCCTCGATCTCGTGATCGCCGGAGGTCGACCGCTGCACGAGCGGCATCCGCCGACTCAACACGATGCCGAGACGGATCATCTCGCGGAGGCGGTCCTGCGGCGTCCGCGAGTGGTCGAAGGCCGGCGCGAGCTCGATCAGATACTGCTGCTTCTGCAGCGCGATCGCGTGGAGCAGCAGCTCGGCCTTGTTGCCGTAGTAGAGGTACACGGTGCCCTTGGCCACGCGGGCGGCGCCGGCGATGTCGTCGATGCTGGTCTTCCGGTAGCCGTAGGCGACGAACAGCTCCGTGGCGGCGCGCAGGATGCGCTCGCGCGTACGCGCCTGTCTGCCCTCTGCCTCGGGCTTGATGAAGGCGTCGATCTGCCGGGCGATCTCCAGGAAGTCGGTCGGGTCCGTCACCGGGGCTCCTTATCGCAGCGCGACGGGCAGGCTCTGGTACCGATGCCAGCCCGGAATGCGAGCGAGCTCGAGCCGTCCCGGCTCGATCGCCAGGTGGAGGTCTGGGTAGCGCTCGAACAGGTTCTTCAGCGCGATGCGCGTCTCCATCAAGGCGAGCTGCCGACCCAGGCAGAAGTGGTTGCCGAAGCCGAACCCGAGGTGGTGGTTCGGTGAGCGAGCCACGTCGAACACGTCGGGCTTCTCGAAGGCCCGGGGATCGTGGTTCGCCGCCCCGAGCATCGGCAGGACCGGCGTGCCGCGTGCAATCGTGTAGCCGTGGAGGGTGACGTCCTCGGTCGCGTACTGGGGCTTGGTGGTGTGGATAGGACCTCGATGGCGCACGATCTCCTCGACGGCCGAGTCCCAGAGGTCGGGCTGCGTCCGGAGGCGGTCGAGCTGGTCGGGATGCTCGAGCAGGGTGTGCACGCCGTTGGTGATCAGGTGCAGCGTGGTCTCGAAGCCGGCGACGACCAGCAGGAACACCATCGCGACCAGTTCGTCCTTGCTCAGGCGGTCGCCTTCCTCCTCCGCCTGAATCAGCGCGGACAGGATGTCGTCACCCGGGGAGGCGCGCTTGCGATCGATGAGTGCGCGCACGAAGGCCGCGGTGCGCGGCAGGTCCCAGAAGAGCGAGCGCAGGATCGACACTCCGGAGAGGCCTCGGGTCAGCACCCCGATACTGCGTTCGAAGTGGTGCACGTCCTCCCGGGCGACGCCCATCATCTCGCCGATCACGCGCGTCGGGATCGGCCGCGAGTAGGCCGCCAGGAGATCCACCGAGCCCTGCGCCGCCAGGCCGTCGAGCAGCTCTCTCGAGAGCTCCTCGACCCGGTGCGACAGCCGCTCGACCGCGCGGTGCGTGAACGCCTTGTTCACCAGGTTGCGAAGGCGCCGGTGCTCGGGATCGTCCTGGACGATCATGCCCGTGGCGACGGCCGCGACCGACTTGGGCAGCGGAAACGGCGCCGGACCGGCGTTCGGCCGGCCCTTCGCCCGCCCGCGGTTGCGCACGAAGCGCTCGTCGGTCAGCACTGCCCGGCAGTCCCCGTAGCGGGAGACGAGGCTCACGCGCAGCACGCTGATCCGGCCAGCGCAGACCGGCGCCTCCTCGAGCATCCAGCGATACCACGCGTACTTGTGCTCGCAGAAGTCGGCGCTGGTGAGCTGGACCTGGCGACGGGGGGCGAAGCGATGAGTGGAGGCGGGGGCGACCATCGCGACCTCTGAGATGAGTGACTAGATTAGTTGATTTGGTCATTCAGTCAACAACTCTCGATTCGCTCGTGAACCGAGCTTGAAGAATGGGGATCGCTAAAGTATGAACTGAACTTCATGTCAGAAATATCGATTCACTCCGAGACCCAGACCAACGGGCACACGACCCGCCGGCTCGAGACCCGCCACAAGCTGTTGGAGGCGGGCGCCGCCCTCTTCGCGGAGGCCGGAGTGCGCGCCGCCACCAGCACCGCCATCGCCCGTCGGGCCGGGGTGGCCACCGGGACCTTCTATCTCCACTTCCCCGACAAGCACGCGCTGTTCGAGGAGCTGGTCGACGCGGCCCTGGAAGAGATGCGCCCCCAGCTCGATCCCGAGCGACCGGGTGCCGGGAGCGACGAATCGATGCGCCGCGATCTGGAGCGGATGCTGGAGGTGGCGCAGCGCCGCCGGAACCTGATCCGTGCGGTCTTCGACCGCGGCGAGAGCTCGGGGCTGGCCGAGCGGATCCAGGATCGGATCGCACTCGCGCTCGCGCAGCGGTACGCGCGCGTGTTTCGCGAGCGCGGCATCCGGCTCCACCCGGGCGCCGCAGCCCAGGCGCGCGCCGCCCTGCTGGTTCGCGTCATCGCGTGGTGGGCGGAGGAGCCCGGGCGCGCCACGCAAGAAGAGATCATCGACGTCCTGATGGAGCTCGCCCCCGGGCGGGTCCGGGAGGGAGCCCAGTGAGTGAGACCGCAACCGTGCAGAGCCAGCCGAGCCTGGCCGGATTCCGGACCCCCGAGCAGGAGCAGGCGGCGAAGGGCCGCGGTGTGGCCCCGGCCCACGAGCTCGCCCTCGAGGACATCAACCCCCTGAACGCA
>JAKSBN010000510.1 GCA_022361175.1 Pseudomonadota bacterium
TACTACTTTGTGCCGAAGCAGGCCGGTCGCCCGGTTTACTCCTACCGGCTGTCGGTGGTGCACTTCTGGGCGCTGGTTGCGGTCTACGTCTGGGCGGGTCCTCACCATCTGCACTATTCATCCTTGCCGGACTGGGCCCAGAGCCTCGGCATGGTGATGTCGCTGGTCCTGCTGGCGCCCAGCTGGGGCGGCATGATCAACGGGATCATGACGGTCTCCGGCGCGTGGGGAAAGCTGCGCGACGACCCCATCATCCGCTTCATGATCGTCGCCCTGTCCTTCTACGGCATGGCGACGTTCGAAGGGCCGATGATGTCGATCAAGACGGTCAACGCGCTCTCGCACTACACGGACTGGACGATCGGCCACGTGCACTCCGGCGCCCTCGGCTGGGTCGCCATGATGACGATGGGATCGCTCTACTACCTGATTCCCCGGTTGTGGGGCGCCGAACGGATGTACAGCGTTCGCCTCATCAACCTCCACTTCTGGCTCGCCACGATCGGCACGGTGATGTACGCGGCCTCCATGTGGATCGCCGGCGTCATGCAGGGCCTCATGTGGCGCGCGGTGAACGACGACGGGACGCTCGCCTACAGCTTCATTCAGTCGCTGGAGGCCACGTGGCCTTACTACGTCGGGCGACTCGTGGGAGGGACGATCTTCTTCGTCGGCATGCTCGTGATGGCTCTCAACGCCTGGCAGACCGTCCGCTATTGCGCCCCGGCGGCCGACGGCGAGGAGCAGGCATGAACCTGGAGACCTTCGAGAAGCGCCTGCCGTGGATGGTGGTGGGGATCGTGTTCGTCATCAGCCTGGGCGGCCTGGCCGAGATCGTTCCGCTGATGGCGTCGCCGAGCCTCGCCGAGCCCGTCGCCGGCATGAAGCCACTCACCGGCCTTCAGCTCGAAGGCCGCGATTTGTACATCCGAGAAGGGTGCGTCGGCTGCCACTCGCAGATGGTGCGCCCGCTGCGCGCCGAGACCGAGCGCTACGGCCACTACTCGGTGGCCGGCGAGAGCGTCTGGGATCACCCCTTTCTGTGGGGCTCGAAGCGGACGGGCCCCGATCTCGCTCGCGTCGGCGGGCGCTACAGCGACGACTGGCACCGCGAGCACCTGATCGACCCGCGCGCCGTCGTCCCCGAATCGAACATGCCGGGCTTCCTGTGGCTGGCGGAGACCGTGCTCGACGGCGCGGATACCGCGGACAAGATGCGCGCGCTGCGGGCCGTGGGCGTGCCCTACACCGACGAGCAGATCGAGACGGCGGGCAGCGACGTTCGAGGCAAGACCGAGCTCGACGCGATGGTCGCCTACCTGCAGCAGCTCGGCATCCACCTGAAAGCGAGGCGATGAGCATGGATTCGGTGGACATGGGGTTCGTCCGCGGCGTCATCACGGCGCTCACCATGGCGGTGTACGCCGGCATCTTCTGGTGGGCGTACCGCCGGCCCAACCGCAAACGTTTCGAGGCCGACGCGCTGCTGCCCTTCCAGGAAGACGACGACGCGCAGGGAGGAAACGGCCGATGAGCACAGGCTGGAGCCTCTACGTCATCCTGCTGGTCGTCGTCTCGCTGGTGGGCTGCGCCTGGCTGCTGTGGGTGAACCGCACGGCGTCGGTCGACGACGTGGGCCAGGGCGAGCCGCTGCCATCGGAGCACGACGGCATCGTCGAGCTCAATCACCCACTGCCGGCGTGGTGGAGCTGGCTCTTCGTGGTGACGCTCGTCTTCGCCGCGCTCTACCTGGTGGCCTATCCGGGCATGGGCGCCTTTCGCGGCCTGCTCGGCTGGAGCTCGCAGGGCCAGTACGAAGCCGAGGTGGAACAAGCCGAAGGCCTCTACGGGCCGATCTTCGCCGGCTACGCCGCGCAGCCGATCCCCGCGCTGGTGGACGACGACCGGGCCGTCGGCATGGGGCAGCGGCTCTTCCTGAACCACTGCGCCACCTGCCACGGTTCGGACGCCCGCGGCGGCCGCGGCTATCCCAACCTCACCGATGGCGACTGGCTCTACGGCGGTGCGCCCGAGCAGATCGTCGCCAGCATCACCCACGGCCGCGTGGGCGTGATGCCTCCTCTGGGCGCGGCGCTGGGAGGCGACCCCGGGGTGCAGGCCATGGCCCAGTACGTGCTGTCGCTGAGCGGCCGCGAGCACGATGCCGCGCTGGCCGCCCAGGCCGCCCCGCAGTTCGCCACGCTGTGTGCCGTGTGCCACGAGCCCGACGGCCGCGGCAAACAGGCCATGGGCGCCCCCAACCTGACCGACGACGTCTGGCTGCACGGCGGCCGACTCGCCGACATCGAGCAGCAGATCCACCTCGGCCGCATCAACCAGATGCCCGCCCACCGCGACCTGCTCTCGCCCGAGAAGATCCACCTGCTGGCCGCCTACGTCTACGGCCTCTCGACCGCGCCCGACGGAGTCCCCTAGCCGTGTCGCCCGCCGCCCCGGCCGCCGAGCGAGTCACGCTCTACGAGCGCTGGCGCAAGATCTACCCGCTGTGGCTGGAGGGCGGCTTCCAGCGCTGGCGGCGGGTGGTGCTGCTGGTGTTGGTGGGCGTGTACTACGCGGGCCCGTGGCTCCGCTTCGACGGCCGGCCGCTCTTCTGGTTCAACCTGGCCGAGCGGCAGTTCACCGTCTTCGGCGCCACCTTCTGGCCGCAGGAGTTCGTGCTGCTCTCGTGGATGCTGATGATGGCCGCCTTCGGCCTCTTCCTCGTCACCGTGCTGGCCGGCCGCGTGTGGTGCGGTTGGGCCTGCCCCCAAACCGTGTGGACGCTGGTCTACTTCTGGATCGAGCAGAAAGTGGAAGGCCAGCGCACGCAACGCCTGCGCCTCGACCGCGGGCCCTGGAACCGGCGGCGCGTGGTGAAGAAGCTGGTCAAGTGGGGGCTCTGGGGCCTCGTGGCCTTCACCATCTCGTTCACGTTCGTGGCGTACTTCCTGCGGCCGGAGGTGCTGGTGCAGAAGCTCGCCACGGGCACGCTGGCACCCTGGGAGCAGTTCTGGCTGGCGCTGCCTGCGGCGGCGAGCTTCCTCTTCTCGGGGGTGCTGCGCGAGCAGGTCTGCTTCCACATGTGCCCGTACGCGCGCTTCCAGAGTGTGATGTTCGACCGCGACACGCTGATCATCAGCTACGACGAAGAGCGCGGCGAGCCGCGCGGCCATCGCTCGCGCCGCACCGACGCCGCCAGCGCCGGCCTGGGCGCCTGCATCGACTGCAACCGCTGCGTGCAGGCCTGCCCCACCGACATCGACATCCGCGACGGGCTGCAGTACCAGTGCATCGCCTGCGCCGCGTGCATCGACGCCTGCAACGACGTGATGCACGAGCTGGGCGCCGAGCCCAACCTGATCCGCTACAGCTCTCAGCACCGCGACCAGGGCGAGCGAATCTACTGGTTGCGACCGCGCCTGGCGGGCTACGGCGCCGTGCTGCTCTGCGCGCTGCTCGGCTTCGGGTGGACGCTCGAGAACCGCGTGCCGCTCGAGCTCGACATCATCCGCGATCGCGGGCGCCTCTACCGCGAGATCTGGGACGGCTCGATCGAGAACACCTACAGCCTGCGCATCACGAACCGCGAGCAAGAACCCCGCCGCTACGCGATCCGCGCCGAGGCCGACTTTCCGCTCGAGCTGGCGGCCCACGACGGCACGCAGATCCTCGTGGCGCCCGGCGAGCAGAAAGTGCTGAACGCGCGGCTCACCGCCGCGCCCAGCGCCGACGTGCACGGCAACCATGCCGTGCGCTTCGTGGTCGAGACGCTCGACGCGCCGCACTACGCGGTGGACGAGGAGAGCCGCTTCCTCGCCCCCCGCGGAGGCTGACCCGATGCAGACGCAACGCCCCATCGACGGCCCCTGGTACCGGCACTTCTGGCCGTGGTTCATCGTCGCTCTGCTCGGCAGCACCGTCGCGGCCGGGATCGCCACGGTGGTGATCGCCGTCCGCGGGGCCGACGCGCTGGTGGTGGACGACTACTACCGCGACGGCAAGGCGATCAACCGCTCGCTGGCCGCCGACCGCGAGGCCGCGCGGCGCGAGGCCGCGGCCTCGCTGCGGTGGTCGCCGGGCGAAGGCGCCGACGCCCCTCGCGTCGAGACCGAGCTGGAGATCCTGGGCGAGTGGCCGCCGACCCTGGTGCTGACGCTGAGCCACGCGACCCGGAGCGACCTCGACCGCCGCTTCGAGCTCGCGCACCGCGGCGAAGGCCACTACGCCGCCGCGGCAGCGACGCCCCGGGGCCGCTACTACGTGAGCCTGGCTCCGCCCGGCAGCAGCCCACCGTGGCGGCTGCGCGGCCACGCCCGCCTGCCCCACCCCGATTCGCTGCACCTGGAGCCGCAGCCATGAGCGAGGCGCTCGAGGCCATCCCCACCCCGACCAAGCCCTGCTGCAAGGGCGTGGCCGCGCCGCCCGAGAGCCCGCCGCCCGGCGAGCAGCGCGGCGAAGAAACGCCTCCCACCTCGCCGCTCGAGCGCTTCGACGACCCCGCCTTCCAGCAACAGTTCGTCCGGCGCGCAAGCGACGGCCACTGCGCCGTCACGCTGAGCGTCTCCGGCATGCGCTGCGCCGGCTGCGCCTGGCGGCTGGAAGCAGGCGTGAACGCTCTGCCCGGCGTGTCCGAAGCCCAGTTCGGCGTCGCCCAGGCGCGGGCCCAGGTGCGCTGGAACCCGTCGCGCCTGCGCTTGAGCGAGATCCTCTCTCAGATCGAGGCGCTCGGCTGCCGGGCCCAGCCCTTCGTTCCCGACGGCCACGAGCAACTGCTGCGCGACGAGCGGCGGTCGGCCCTGCGGCGGCTCGGCGTGTCGGGCCTCGGCACCATGCAGGTGATGATGTTCTCCATCGGGCTCTACACCGGGGCCTTCGGCGAGCTCGAGCCGGCCTACCGCGACCTGTTGCGCCTGGCCAGCGCGCTGGTGGCCACGCCGGTGCTGGCCTACGCGGGGCTGCCCTTCTTCCGCTCGGCCTGGCGCGACTTGCGAGACCGGCGCGTGGGGGCCGAGCTGCCGATCGCCCTGGCGCTCACGGTGGCGTACGGGGCCAGCGTCCTGTCTCTCTTCACTGGCCGCGGCGAGGTCTACTTCGACTCGGTCTGCATGTTCGTCTTCTTCCTCACGCTGGCGCGCACCATCGAGGGACAGCTTCGGGCGCGGTCCGAACTTCGCATCCACGGCCTGAGCGCCCGCCTGCCCGAGCAGGTTCACCAGTGGGTTGACGGTCGCTGCCGCGACGTTCCGCTGACGGCGCTGCAGAGCGGCGACGTCATCGAGCTGCGCGCCGGCGAGGTCGTCCCCGCCGACGGCATCGTGGTCTCGGGCCGGGGCGAGGTGGACGAAGCGATTCTCAGCGGCGAGCCCACGCCGGTGCGCAAGCAACCGGGCGATGCCGTCTTCGCCGGCAGCGCCAACCTGGACGCGCCCGTTCGCCTGCGCGTCGAACGCGTGGGCGCCGACTCCACCGTGAGCCAAATCGCGACGCTGCTCGACCGCGCGCAGCTTTCCAAACCGCCCGTGGCGGTGCTGGCCGACCGCGTGGCGCGCGCCTTCCTCACGGGCGTGCTCTTGGCCGCGGGCGCGGTCGCGGCGTACTGGGCTTGGTTCGACGCGCCTCGCGCCGTCCCCATCGTCGTTTCGGTGCTGGTGGCGACCTGCCCCTGCGCGCTGTCGCTGGCCACGCCGGCGGCGTTGGCCGCCGCCACCCACGCCCTGGCCGAGCGGGGGCTTCTGATCAAGAAGGGGCACGTGCTCGAATCGCTGGCCCAGGTGGGACGCGTCGTCTTCGACAAGACCGGCACGCTCACCGAGGCGACTCCAGTGCTCTCGCGAGTGGATTCGCTGCAGCCGGGCGTCGACCCGGCCACCGCCACCCTGCTGGCCACGGCCCTCGAGCAAACATCGCGGCACCCGATCGCGCGCGCGCTGCGCGCCGAGCTACCCGCCTCCAGCACGCTGCCGCCCGTCGACGCGCTCGAGCTGATTCCCGGCCGGGGCGCTGCCGGTCAGATCGGCGGACGGCGTTTCCGCTTCGGACGCCCGGACTGGAGCCGGGCCCTGGCGGCCGCACCCGCCATCGCAGCCGACGGGCTCGACTCGCCGCGGGCCGGCACGACCGCGCTTCTCAGCGACGACAAGACGCCCCTCGCCGCCTTCTACTTCGAGACGCGGCCCCGCCCCGAAGCGCGCGACGCCGTCGGCTGGCTCGAACGACGCGGCTACGCCACGGCGCTGCTCTCGGGCGATCCGGCCCGGCAAGAGGTGGCGACCCTCGCGACTCGGCTCGGTATCCAAGAAGCCCACGCGGGCACCTCACCCGAAGAGAAGCTTCGCATCGCCGACCGCTGGGTGAGCGGGGGAGACGTCGTCCTCGCCGTGGGCGACGGTGTCAACGACGCCCCCCTTCTCGGCCGGGCCCAGGTCTCGCTCGCCATGGGAAGCGGAAGCGATCTCGCGCACCTGGAGGCCGACGCCGTCCTGCTCGAAGACCGGCTCGCCACCATCCCCCTGGCGCTCGAGTGGGCCCACCGCACCCGGCGCGTGATGCGCCAGAACTTCGCTTGGGCCCTCGGCTACAACGCCTGCGCGCTGCCGCTGGCCGCCATGGGCCTGCTTCCACCCTACCTGGCCGCCATCGGCATGTCGCTGAGCTCGCTGCTGGTGGTCGCGAACTCGCTTCGGCTGCGGCATCCGCCGCCGGGCGCCGGGGGAGCCACGTCGTGAGCGCCCTCTTCTTCTTGATTCCGATCTCGCTCCTGCTGCTGGGCGCCGCCATCGCGGCATTTCTCTGGGCCGTCGATCACGACCAGTTCGACGACCTGGAGCAGGAAGGCGAGCGCATCCTGTTCGACGACCGCGCCAGCGACGAGCGAGACACGACGCGCCCCGGCTCTCCCTCCTGAACCCGGAACGCACTGACCGAGAGTCCGCCGGCACCGAGCCCGCCCGCGCCGCGGCACCGGCCACCGAATTGCCCCAGCCGCGGTGCCCGATGCCCCAGTGCCGCCTACGGCACCGTCAGAAAACCTCCTCATTCGCCCGCCCCGTGGCCTGCGCCTTGCACTGCAACAGCGAAGAACCATCGAGAGGAGGAGGCTTCCGTGACTGTCCAACCGCGCACCAGTTCGTGGGTTCGAGCAACCTGGATCGTCGTGGCGGCGCTGTCACTCAGCGCCGCCACCGCTACCGCGGACGACTGCCCCACGTTCTTCCCCGACCTGCGCTGCGACAGCCGAGAGGCCCGGCCCGCGGCCTCGGCCCAGCCCATGTCCATGCCCTACCTGTTCGAAGACCCGTACATCACCACCAGCCTCCAGATGGTTGGCATCTACCACGACTTCCCCAACGACTCGGTCTTTCGCGGCGGCGACGTGGGCGTGTTCGCGCTGCAGGCCCGCATCGCCATCACCGATCGCCTGGCCTTCATCGCGACCAAGGACGGCCTCACCATCTTCCGCCCGAACACCAAGGTGAAAGACATCCCCATGGCCACCCGCGTGGCACTCGGCGTCGACGACCCCGCCCTCGACGACGTGTCCGTCCTCGAAGACGAAGAAGACTTCATGGACATCGCCGTCGGCTTCAAGTACGCCCTGGTCGACCGCCGCGACGACGACTCGCGCCTTATCTTCACCCCCCACGTCCGCTTCGAGATCGACGTGGGCGAGCACGACCTCTTCCAGGGACAGGGCGACGGCGTATTCCTGATCGGGGCCTCGGCGGGCTACCACCAGGCCAACTGGAACCTGCTGGGCAGCTTCCTGGGCCAGGTGCCCATCGACGGCGACGAAGACTCGAGCTCGATCGTCACCAACTTCCACGTCGACCACGCCTTCCCGGTGCAGCACGACTGGCTTCAGCACATCGTGCCGTTTACCGAGGTCAACTGGATGCACTGGACCAACTCGGGCGACGGCAGCGCCGCCGTCAACACCGCCCTCGGCCGCATCCCCCTCTCGGTGGCGCAAGACGTGCTCGGCACCGGCCGCTTCGAAGGCGCCGACGTGGCCAACCTCGGCTCGGCCGGCATCAAGGGCGCCGACCTCGTCACCGTCGCCTGGGGCTTCCGCCTGCTCCTCGACCGCGGCCTCAGCCTCGGCGCCTCCTACGAACGAGCCGTCTCCAAGCGCAAAGACATCTTCGACCAACGCGCCACGGTCATGGCGACGGTGGAGTTCTAGGGCCCACCGGGGAACGGGGACCCCGGCCAATCTCTGATCTCGCTGGGGGGCCATTCGACAGCGCAGGTGTTCTCTGGTAACTCAGAGCGAATATCGAGTCGCTCACGTCCCGAAGCTTCTCGATCGCAGATTCGGAGAAGAGTCCGGTCAAGACTGCAAGAAGGCCGATCGACGTCAGTGATGGTCGTGCGTCTCCACTTTGGAAAATTGCCACCTGACCCGACAGGAGAACCAAGTACATCACCGAAGCCAAGAACATCCCGTGCACAGGGCGGTAGAAGAAGAAGGCAAACCTTCCCTCGCTTGGAATCTGATGCCTGTCTCTTCGTATCAGAATGAACGATGCATTAATCGCGCCTCCTACCGATCCAAGATACGCCACTACCACTAGCGCCACACCATGGCGAATCAGTGACTGCTCCCCCGGCGAAGCCGGGGGCATCAGGTGAGCCGCTCAAAGCGGCTGGACGGGGTCGCTGCGCGACCCCTTGCGCCCCCCTACGGGGGGCAACTCACTCTCCGAAACTCAGCTGGTCCTGTTGGCGGTCCTCGTTCTCCTGATTCTGGATGTACTGCCGGATCACCGCCTCATCCCGGCCCACCGTCGACACGAAGTATCCGCGTGCCCAGAAGTGATGCCCTATGAAGTTGCGACGTCTCTGCCCGAAATGCCGGGCAATGTGGATCGCGCTCTTCCCTTGGATATACCCGACTACCTGCGCCACCGCGTACTTCGGTGGAATCGAGATCATCATGTGTACGTGATCGGGCATCAGGTGCCCTTCCTCGATCTCACTCTCTTTTTGGCGAGCCAGTCGACGAAACACCTCCCCCAAGTGCTGCCGGAGCGTCCCGTACAGGACTTTCCGACGGTACTTCGGGATGAAGACCACGTGGTATTTACACTCCCATTCGCTGTGCTGTAGCTTGCGATAGTTCGACAAAAGAACTCCCTCTCGCGAAGCTTTGAGCGGCTCACGGGAGGGAGTTTCTCATTCCGGAACTGTCAAACTCTGAAGGCCTCCCCGGCTGAGCCGGGGGGACTCCCGACGGGCTAGCCGCCGAACGCCTTGCGCCGCACCCGGAGCCGCGCGCGCACCTCGGCCGCCGCCTTGCGACACGTGCCCGGCTCCTCGCGGCCGTCCTGGGTCTTGCGCCGTCGGGTCGGTTGATGCGGAGCGATGAGCTCCATGCCCCAGTCGGCGCGAAGCTTGTCGTCCAAGGCGTTGCTGTCATAGGCGCGGTCGCCGATCAGGCGCTCGGGGAGGGCCCGCGTGAAACGCCGCTCGAGCGTGGCCTCGACGAGAGTGACTTCATGGGGCGAA
>JAKSBN010000071.1 GCA_022361175.1 Pseudomonadota bacterium
GCCGCCACGGCCGGCGCCGCGCGCCGCGGGCGGCGGAGCGGGCTCGCAGACGCGTGCCGCGTCGGCACCGCGGTGGCCGCGATCGTCGCCGCCTCGGGGAGCGGCGGAGCCGACTCGTCCGGCGTGCGAAGCGACCTCGGCGCCTCCGGGATCGGCAACGCCTCGGGAGCGCTGGCGAACGGCCGTGGTGCGATGTGGCCGGGCAGGGCCACCAGGGCGGTGACCAGGGCCGCCAGGAGAACGATCCCGGCCGCCGACAGGCCCCGGACCCGACGGCGAGCCGCGGGCTCCGAAGGCATGGGCTCACTGCGGGCGGGCCGCGCCGCGGCGCGAGGCTCGGGCCGCGGCTCCGGCTCGAAGATGGCGACGGCCAGCTCGTCCAGCGAGATCTCGTCGTCGAGCTCCCCGGCGCTCGGAGACGGACGCGGGCGTTCGATCTCCAGCGGCGTGTCGATGTGGCGCGCCGTGTCGATGGACATGAGATCAGCGAGGTCCGGAGCCTCGGAACGGATCTCCTGGAGGTCGGTATCGCCCACGGCGGAGAGGTCCTGGGCTTCAGATCCGAACATCGCCGGACTCGGGAGCTTGGCCACGAAGGCGCCGTCGATGCTGCGCACGCCCTCGCTGGCGGCGTGTTCCAGCGCCGCGCGGCAGCGCTCGTTCAGCTCGCCCGGAATCCCGTCACTCAGCCGGTGCAGCTCGGCCACCGCCTCGGCATCGAAGATCGCCGTACGGCTGCCGGCGTGGCGCAGACGCTGGGCCAGGTAGCGCTGGGTTCCCTCGAGAGACAGGGGAGCCAGCTGGATGCCGAGAGTGGCCCGCTCGCCAAGCCAGCGCGTGATCGAGGCCGCGGTGTGCATCTGCACGTCGAAGAACGCGACCGTGTGGAGCAGCGGCCGGCCACCGGCCTCCCGCGCGTCGACGATGGGCGCCAAGTGGTCCAGGTGCTCGGCCGACAGGCCTTCGGCCTGGTCGATGAGAAGCACGAGCCGGTCGCCCCCTTGGCGAGCCCGAGCCAGCGTGCGCGGCGACAAGCCGTCGTCGCCCGGGTGAAGCTGAGTCGCCACCAGCGACCGCAGACGCTCCCACGGCGCGTGGCAGTCGCCGATCCTCGCCACCCGAAACCGCCCCGCCAGGGCCTTGCGGAGGGCGCGTGACACGCTCGTCTTGCCCACACCCTTGCTGCCGACGACCGCGATCGGAGACGCCCCGTCGGCCAGAGCCGCGTCGATGCGGGAGAGACCGGACCGAACCGACTCCGTCGCCAGCACGAGACCGGCCTGGCTGGGCGGGGCAAACGGCTCCTTGGTGAACTCAAAGAACGCAGCGGCCGACATCGACTTCTCCCTAGGTGCAACAGCTCCGCGACCGCGACGGAAGCTGCAAACCGCGGACCAGAGGCAAAGGGCCGCCACAACCCCCTCGAATCCGGCGCGATTCGAGCCCACCACCGCCCGCCGGGATCCGCGCCAGGGCGGTCCCTCTGCGGGCGCCAATCGGAACGGGCATTCCCCCTACGAAAATGCCTGCGCAGTGGCGCGGGGGTGCGAACCGGGCGTTGACGCGAAGCGGCGTCCAGCAGGAATCTCTCTCGGATGCTCCCCAAACGTCTCCAGACCGAGCGGCTGGTGCTCCGGCCCTTCGTGAAGGCCGACAGCCGGGCCGTCTTCGACTACTGGAACAGCGACCCGAGCTCGCAGACGAGGCGATCTACGGTCTGCTGCGAGAGGAGTGGCCGGGCTGAGCGCGCCGCGGATTTTTCATCGGCCGAATTGATTTTCAGCCCTCGTTCAATCACTATTTCCGATCGATGAGGCCTTCCCTCCGACAGCTCGAGTACGCGGTCGCGGTCGCCGACGCGCGCCATTTCGGCCGCGCCGCCAAGAGCTGCCACGTGAGCCAGCCGGCCCTCTCCGCCCAAATCGCACAGCTGGAAGACCTGCTGGGTGTGCGCCTGTTTGAGCGCAGCCGCCGCCATGTCTTGGTGACGCGCGAAGGCGAGCGCGTCGTCGCCCACGCGCGCAGTGTGCTGCGCGAGACGGATGAACTCGTGCGTGTCGCTCGCGAAGGAGGCGAGCCGCTGTCGGGTCCGCTGCGCATGGGCGTCATTCCCACGATCGCTCCCTACTGGCTGCCGCACTGGCTGCCCCGCGTTCGCAAGGCCTATCCCGGACTCGAACTCTATCTGCTCGAGGACAAGACCGAGCGCCTGCTCGAAGAGCTCGACGCCGGCCGCCTGGATCTCTTGCTGCTGGCGCTGCCGGTGCCGGGTCCAGAACTCGCCTGTGAGGATCTCTTCTCCGAACCCTTCGTCCTGGCGGCGCCGGAGGGACACGCGCTCCTGCGTCCTCGCAAGCGGCTGACGCAGGAAGACCTGGCAGACCAGCCCGTCATGCTCCTCTCCGACGGCCACTGTCTTCGCGACCAGGCACTGGCCCTGTGTCAGAACGCCGGCGCGAACGAGGCTCGCGAGCTCCAGGCCACGAGTCTTCCCACACTGGTTCAGATGGTCGCCAACGGACTCGGAGTCACCCTGTTGCCCGCCGCATCCGTCGCCGTCGAGCTCGCTTTGCGCTCGTTGGCCGTGCCGCTGGTGTTGGGCCTGCGCTGGTTCGATGCGCGCAGGCAGGACCGGTCCTCCCTCATCCCGAACGTCCCGCGCACCCTGGGCCTCGCCGCCAAGGTGGCGGCTGACGAGTTCTTCTACGCCACCGAGGTGGTGACCAGTCCACTGCTCGCCAACCGCGAGCGGGCCCGGCACCAGGCCGAGGTGGCCGCCGCCAAGGCGCTCTACACCGAACGGGGTTGGCTCGAAGATCCCGAGGCGTACCACTCCACCCCGCGTTCGGCCGAGCCAACGCTACTGCACGCGGGGCGCATCTTCCGACTGCGTTCGGAGCACGTGGTGTTCGACAGCGGCTTCCGCCTCGACGAGGCCGAGCCCGGACGCCTGCGCTGGCAGGGATACGACGCGAACCAAACCGCCCACGCGCGCCTATTCCGCCACGACGGAGCGCCTCGCCCCTGGGTCGTCTGCGTGCCCGGCTATCGCATGGGAGACGGGGCCAGCGACGTGGTGGGCTTTCGAGTGCGCTGGCTGCACGAGGGTCTCGGCCTCAACGTGGCCATTCCCGTGCTGCCGTTCCACGGCCCGCGGCGGGTGGGTCGCCGTGGCGGGGATGGCTTCTTGACCGGCGACTTCGTCGACACGATCCACGCACAGGCACAAGCCGTTTGGGACATCCGGCGCCTGGTGCGCTGGCTGCACCGCGAAGGGGCGCCCGCGGTCGCGGCCTACGGCATCTCCCTCGGTGGCTACACCGCGGCGCTGACCGCCGGCCTCGAGGAGGAACTCGACGCCGTGATCGCCGGAATCCCGGCCACGGACTTCATCGGGCTGGCACGCGCCCACGCGCCGTCGCCCCTCTACCACGCCACCGCGCGGCTGGGCTTTCCGTGGGACGACCTCGAGACCATCACGCGCGTCGTGTCCCCGCTGGCCATGTCGCCCCGCGTTCCACACGGCAATCGCTTCCTCTACGCCGGGACCGAGGATCGCCTGACGCCGCCCGACCACGCGCTGCGGTTGTGGCAGCACTGGGATCAGCCGCGCATCGCCTGGTACGCCGGGGGACACGTGTCGTTCCTGTGGGAGCGGGCGGTGCACGAGCTGGTGGAAGAGGCACTGGCGGCCACCGGCCTGGTGGCCAGCCGCTCCCGGCGCCGTCCGGCCCGAAGCACCGAGCCGCGGCGGCGGCGCTCGTTCGCGGCGGCTCCGAACCCGCTCTCTCCGTAGCCCTCTCGCCGTCGCCCGATCGGGTGCCGAGACGCCCCGTAGTGGGGCGCCCGTGGGGCACCGCAATTTTGCTGCCCGCTTTCCGCGTCGGCCGCGCTTCTTCTAGTGAATGCCCGGGATCGAGACTGCGTCGACCCGGCAGGCCTTTCAAAGGCCACGAGGAGAGGCGACATGGCCCAA
>JAKSBN010000332.1 GCA_022361175.1 Pseudomonadota bacterium
ACCGAGGCGGTGACCGGCATCGACATCGTGAAAGCGATGATCCGGGCCGCGGCGGGCGAGCCGCTGGGCATCGCGCAGGAGGACGTCGAGCTCAGCGGCCACGCCATCGAGGCGCGGATCTACGCCGAGGACGCCGACCAGAACTTCGTGCCCTCGCCCGGCGACATCCTGGTCTACCGGCCCGCCGACGGCATCGGCGTGCGGGTGGACAGCGGCGTCTACCAGGGCGCCACCGTGACCGTCCACTACGACCCCATGGTGGCCAAGCTCATCACCTGGGGCGCCGACCGCAAGGAGGCGCTGGACCGCATGCGCCGCGCGCTCTCCGAGTTCGTGGTGAAGGGCATCAAGACCTCGATCCCCTTCCACCTGAAGCTCCTGCGGCACCCCGTCTTTCTCGAGGGCAAGTACGACACCGGCTTCATCGACCAGCACATGGACGGCGGCAAGGGCGGGCCCGCGGGCGAGGACGCGGAGGCGCGGCGCGCCGCCTTCATCCTGGCGGCGATCGCGGCCTACAAGCGCGACAAGAAGCAGTCCGCCCGCGCGGAGGGAGGGGCCCAGGTCGGCGCGGCCCAGGACCCCTGGAAGAGCTACGGCCGACGCACCCAGATGCGGGGATCGCTGCGATGAACTACGAGGTGGGCGAGAAGAAGGGCGAGAGCCAGCGCGTCGGACTGCGCGAGATCGGCGATCACCAGTACGAGGTGACCATCGACGGCAAGACCGTACGCGTGGACGCGGTGAAGAGCGGCCCCACGGTCTACTCGATCATCGAAGACGGCCAACAGTTCGAGGCCATGGTGGACGAGAAGGGCGCGCACGGCTTCGACGTCTCCGTGGCGGGCCGGCTCTACCACCTGGAAGCCATCGACGAGCGGACCAAGCTCTTGGCCGGCTCCGCGGCGGCGGTTCCCACCGGCCCGCAGACGATCGAAGCGGAGATGCCCGGCAAGGTGGTGAAGCTCAACGTGGCCGTCGGCGACAGCGTGACCGAGGGCGAGGGCGTCGTGATCGTCGAAGCCATGAAGATGGAGAACGAGATCCGCTCGCCCATGGACGGCGTCATCCAGGAGATCGGCGTCTCCGAGGGCCAGACCGTCGAGGCCGGCGCCCTGCTCTTCGTGGTCGCCCCGGCGCCCGAGGCCGGTTAGCGACCGTTCGGGGCGTGGGATCGCCGGCCGGCCGGCGATCCCGGACGGCGCTAACGCGCTCTTCGGCGCGAGCGTCCCGCCAGCAGCGCGAGCCCAGCGCCGAAGAGCAGGCCCACGCCGGGCTCCGGGACGAGCGTTCCGCTCTGGCCGGTGCCGGGGGTCGCCCCACTCGCGACCAACCAACCCAGGGTCTGGCTCCCGTCGTCCGCCACGGCGTCGTAGGAGATGAAGAAGCGCTGGGACGTTCCGCCCAAGGCGATGTTCGAGAAGAAACGGGCGCCACCCCCACTGAGATCGAGCACGGAAAGCGGGTCGCCCGGGCCATCGATCACACCGGCGCCGTTGCTGGTCATGCCGAAGATGCCGACCACCATCAAGTCCCAGGGGTTGGGGCCGGCGCCGGTGCGGGCCTCGAAGACGAGCGTCACGTCGTCGGCTTCCACCGTGCCCTCCACGCCGACGGCCCCCGTCGGCAGTCCGGTGACCACCTCGAGGAGTTCGAGTTCGCCGGTGAAGTCCGGGGTGTCCATCAGCAGGGGGTTCGGCGTGAGTGAGAGCGCTGCGGCGTTTCCGGCGAGCAGCAGGCCCGAGAGAGCCGTCGTGAAGAGCAGAGCAAGCTTGTGCATTGGAGCGTCCTTCCCAGGGTGAGTTCCCGTTCCGCGGCACGCTAAGGCGCGGAAGCGCGCCGCGTCAAGCGCTCTTCGACACCAGGCTGTGACGGAACGCGCGCGTGAAAAGCGCCGCACACCGACGCAGATCCAAGTATGAATGTGCACGGTGTTGTCAGGCGGCGCCGCCACGCACGACGGCCCTCGGGTTTCTCCGCGGGATGCGCACTCGCGAATCCAAGCAACGCGGCTTGCGACCGAGCGGAAGGGGGGCGAGGGGACGGCGAGAAATCTGACGGGGTCGAGCGCTAGGCGTCGCTCTGCGGCGGCCCCACGGCGGGCGTCGGCTCTTCGGCTTCGCTGCGGCGCGCGCCGCCGAAGATCCAGGCCACACCCACGCCCAGCAGGTAGAGGACGATCATGGGGCCGGCCAGCAGGATCTGACTGATGACGTCGGGCGGGGTGAGCACGGCGGCCGTGATGAAGACGGCGAGGACGGCGTACGGCGTGCCTTTCAAGAGCTGTCGCGCGTCGACGATGCCGGTGATCGAGAGAAAGAACACGAACACGGGCAGCTCGAACGCGACGCCGAAGGCCAGGAAGAGGCGCGTCGTCAGGGCGAAGACCTCGCGCATGGTCCAGGCGGACTCGACGAAGTCGCTGTCGAAGCTGGTGAAGAACTGGAAGACGATGGGGAAGACCATCTGGTAGCCGAACACGGCGCCGCCTCCGAAGAGCGCGGTCGACACCACCACGAAGGGCAGGATGGCCTTCTTCTCGTTGGCGTAGAGCCCGGGCGCCACGAAGGCCCAGACCTGCCAGAAGAGCACCGGCAACGACAGCACGAAACCGGCCAGCAGCGCGCACTTGAGATACGTGAAGAAGATCTCGGTGGGCGCGATGGCCTGCAGGCGTCCGCCCTCCGGGCCGAGGGCCGCCACGGCCGGCTCGAGCAGGAAGCCGAAGATCTCTTCTTTGAAGTTCCAAGCCGCGCCGGCGCCGACGGCGATGGCCAGCAGCGCGCGGGCGAGTCGCGTCCGCAGCTCGGCCAGGTGCGTCGTGAGCGGAAGCGGCTCGTCAGTCACCGCGGGGTTCCGGCGCCTCTGCCGCAGCCGGCTTCTTCGCATCAGGCGCCTCGGGGGCCGGAACCTCGTCGGCACGCAGCCCGGCCTGGGCCGGCGGCCCTGTCTCCGGCTTGGGTGTCGATTCGCGCACGGGCGCGTCCAGGCGCACGGCTTCCTGGGCCTCGTCCACGCTGCGGCGCAGATCGCTGCTGGCGCGGCGGAACTCCGCCAGGCCGCGGCCCAGGTTGCGAGCCAGCTCCGGGAGGCGCTTCGGCCCGAAGACCAAGAGCGCCACTACCAGGATCACGATCAGTTCCGGTGCGCCGATGCCAAACATGAAGCCCCGATCCTAGCCCGGAACGCCCGCCCCGGCGCGCCGGCGGCTGCGGTCGAGACGCAACTCGGTACGGAAGCTGTGCCAGGGCCGGGGGGACCTCTCGTCGACTCCGGGGGCCGTGGCGCTTCTGCTGTGCCCAGGTCTTGCTGCGATTCACCTGCGCCTGGAGCTCGCCGCCCTGGCGGCTCTCAGGATCACCGGCCCCCTGCGCGCCGAAGAGGTGCCCCCCGGCCTCGCGGCGCGGTCGTTCCAATCGATCCTCGAGGGACGCCGAGCCTCTGGCGCGAGCCACCGTGCGCCGGCGGCTGCGGTCGAGACGCAACTCGGTACGGAAGCTGTGCCAGGGCCGGGGGGACCTCTCGTCGACTCCGGGGGCCGTGGCGCTTCGGCTGTGCCCAGGTCTTGCTGCGATTCACCTGCGCCTGGAGCTCGCCGCCCTGGCGGCTCTCAGGATCACCGGCCCCCTGCGCGCCGAAGAGGTGCCCCCCGGCCTCG
>JAKSBN010000181.1 GCA_022361175.1 Pseudomonadota bacterium
CGTCGGCGCTCACTCCCGGGTGTCGGAGTCGGCATCCACGAGCTCGCGCAGGCGGTCAACGCCGAGCCACTGGGTATTGGTGTCGCTGGCGTAGACGAATTCTCGCTCGAGCTCCCTCCCACCTTCGGGTTCTCCCCGGCCGGCGACGACGTAGTGTCCGGCGTGTTCCCGCGTGGCTGCGGCCTCGTCGGCCGTGACGAGGACTTCGTGCAGTTTTTCCCCCGGACGCATCCCCACTTCCTTCACGTGGGCACGCGGAGCGATGGCCCGCGCCAGATCCACGATGCGCATGCTGGGGATCTTGGGCACGAAGATCTCGCCCCCACGCATCTCGCGCGCCGCCAGTTCCACGAAGGAGACGGCCTGCTCCAGTGAGAGCCAGAAGCGGGTCATGCGGCGGTCGGTGACGGTGAGGACGCCGCTCTCCGCCTGCTCTCGGAAGAGCGGAATCACGCTGCCGCGGCTGCCCACCACGTTGCCGTAGCGGACGCACGCGAAGCGGGAACGGCGGGGCCCCGAGTAGACGTTGCCGTGGACGAAGAGCTTCTCGGCGCAGAGCTTGGTGGCCCCGTACAGGTTCACGGGGTTGACGGCCTTGTCGGTGGACAGCGCCACGGTGCGGGGAACCCCGGCGTCGATGGCGCAGTCGACGACGTTCTGGGAGCCCTGGATGTTGGTCTTCACGGCCTCGGCGGGGTTGAACTCGCAGATCGGGACCTGCTTCAGGGCCGCGGCATGCACGACCAGCTGGACGCCGTACATGGCCCGGTGCAGGCGCTCGGCGTCCCGCACGTCGCCCAGGAAGAAGCGCAGCCGCGGGTCGTTGCCGAAGCGGCGGGCCATCTCGTACTGCTTCAGCTCGTCGCGGCTGTAGACCCGGATGACCCCGCGGTTGCCGGCGGCCAGCCAGCGGCGCACGAAGGCCTGGCCAAACGAGCCGGTCCCCCCGGTCAGCAGAACCTGAAAGCGTCTCCGCCCCACACACCCCTCCCGGTGGCCGCGGGGGGAAGCGGCAGGGCCCATGCAAAGCAAGTTCGGTGCCGCGCGGGGACGGCTCGGGGGGGCCTCTGGGTGGGTGGGGTCGTGCAGAAGCGGGGGCGCGTTTCAGGTTGAAACGAACTTGGGGGGTGCGTTCGGACTTGGGGACGGAAGCCGTGCCAGGGCCGGGGGAACCTCTCGTCGGCTCCGGGGGCCGTGGCGTTTGTGGTCGGCGCTGGTCGTGCTGAGAGCGGACTTCGCCTGGAGCTCGCCGCCCTGGCGGTTCTCAGGATTACCGGCCCCCTGCGCGCCGAGGAGGTTGCCCCCGGCCTCGGGGCGTCTCGGTGGTCAACCCTCGGTGCGAAGCGGAGTCCGGTGCGGAGGGTGGAGACCTGGGGCTTGGACGGCCTTTCAGACGCGGCGTTGGATGAAGCGGGCGGTGGCGGGTCGGGGGGTGAAGTGGCGGGAGGCTTCGCGGGTGCGGGCGACGCTCTCGCGACCCCGGGCCAGGGCGCGCTGCTTGGCGCGGGCGGCCGCCAGGACCTGGAGGTCGAGCTCGACGATGCGCTTCACCTCCTCGCGGACGGCCTCCGGGAGCCGTTCCTGGCCCGCGGCCGCGCGCAGGCTTTCGAAGTCCGACTCGCGATCGCGGGTGTAGGCCTCCAGGTCGTCCATGCGGTCTTCCTGGATGGCCTTCAGCATGGCTTCGGTGATCTCGACCAGCCGCCGAGCGACGGAATGCGGGTCCTTCATGCCTCGTCCCCTTCGGCGTGGTTCCGCACCGCCGCGACCGAGGGCGGGTTGCGGGCGACTTCCACCCAGGCCTCGTTCAGCTGCTCGAGCACCTGCAGCGCCTCTTGGATGGCCGCCATGCGCCCCGTGACGTTGGCCTCCAACAGGCGTCCGTTCACGAACGTGTAGAGCTCGTGGAGGCGCTCGGCGATCGCCTGGCCCTCGTCGACGTCGAAGTTCAGGCTCTGCTGCAGCTCGCCCACGATGGCCAGCGCGCGCCCGATGGCGACGCCCCGTTCTCCCACCCGCCCCGCCTGGTCGTGCTCGACGGCCAGGCGCGCGAAGCGCATGGCCCCCTCGTAGAGCTTGACCACCAGGGCTTCCGGTGTCGCGGTCTCGAATTCAACTTGGCGATATCGCGCTCCCACTTCGTTGGCTACCTCGCTGCCTGACTCAGGAACTGGGACTGGGCCTGGAGGGCGGAAACGGCCGCCTCCAGCTGACTGAAGCGGAGGAGAAGCGACTGCTCGCGCTGGGCCAGCGACGCTTCGAAGCGGCCGATGGACTCGTCGAGAATCGCGATCTGACGCCCGAACGCGTCGTTGCGGGCCTCGAGCACGCCCACGCCGATCATCGGGTTGCCCGACGCGTCCAGCACCGGGTCCCCGCTCTCGTCCAAGACGTCGTAGCGAGACAGCAGGGGCTCCAGCAGGCTCGTGAAGCGCGTGGCCACCCCTTCGTCGAAGACGGGGTCGCCGTTGCCGTCCACGACGGGATCGCCCATGCCGTCGACTTGCTGGATGCTCGTGAAGAGATCGCGCACCGCGGTGGGGTCGTTCTCGATGGCATCTCGCAGCGTATCCGAATCGATCTCGATGCGGCCGCCCGCCCCGGTGCGGATCCCGATGGAGGCCAGGCCCGAGAACGGGAAGTTGGGCCGGTCACTGAAGGTGTACTCGTCCGAGATGGCGGCCCGGACCTGGGACTGGATGAAGCGGAGGGTCGCGTCGCCCCCGAGCGGCCCCGAACGGAAGGTCTCGGAGTCCACCTGGAACTGGCCTTCCACGAAGTCGATGACGCTGTTGTAGGCGTCGGTGAAGGCCCGGATGTTGTCCTCGACGGCCGCCGTGTCGGCGGAGATGGTGAGCGTCTCGGCGGAGGTGGTGGTTCCGAACAAGTTGAGGGTGACGCCGTCGAGGACGTCGTCGATGGTGTTGGAGCCCCGCGTGACCGAGACGCCGAGGACCGTGATGTTGGCATCCTGGGCCAGGTCTTCCGCGGCCGGCGCGTCGAAGCTGAGGTCGCCGCTCACCGAGTACTCGAACTCGGTCCCCGTCTGGGCGGACTGCAGGATCAGGCGGTAGTCGGTGCCGTCGAAGAGCAGGCTGGCGTTCATGGCCTTCTCCCCGTCCGCATCGGCGTTGTCGGTGCTCGTGTTGATCAGGTCGACGAGTTCCTCGGCCGTGAGGCCACCGGAACCCGCGGTAATCGAGATCGGACCGAACGTGGGCCCTCCGCCGCCGCCCGGCGTCGACGTGATGGTGAGGTTCTGGGTATCCGTCAGCACGACGGTGTCGGCCGCGGCGAACGTGGTCGACCGCCGCAGCGACGCGCGGGCCAGCTGGGTGATGTCGACGTCGACGTTCCCCGGCGTGGCATCGCCCGTCACCGTCGCGGTCACGCGGTCTTCGTCGGTGGTGCTGGAGCGGAACTCCAGCAGCTCCTCGGCCAGCGAGACGTCGCTGCCCGTGGTGTTGCGGTTGTCGATGGCACGCGCCGCATCGCGCAGGGCGAGCAGACGCGTGTTGAAGTCCTGGTACAGGGAGCGCTGGTTCTCGAGGACCGCCTTGCGGGCCTCGATCCGTCGCAGGGGCTCGCGCTCTACGGAGATGAGCTGTTGGACCAGGGCGTTGGTGTCGAGTCCGGTGGCGATCCCACCAAAGGTGGGGCGGGCCGCGAGCCCGAATTCGACCGGATCCATGTGCCGTCCCTCCCCCGGCCCGGCGAGGACCCCGGGGCCATGGCGGCCCCGGGGTCGGATGCCACGCGTGCAACGCTAGGAGCGCAGCACGTCTTGGGCCTACTGCAGCAGGTTCAGCGCAATCTGCGAAGACAGGTTGGCCTGCGCCAGGACGGACACGCCGGCCTGCTGCAGCACCTGGTTTCGCGTCAACGCCGCCGTCTCGTTCGCCACGTCCACGTCCCGAATCCGGGATTCGGCGGCGGACGTGTTCTCGATCGCCACCGCGATGGATCGGATCGTCGACTCGAGGCGGTTCTGCGCCGTACCGAAGCTCGCTCGCAGCGACGCGACCGTCGCGATGCCGCTCGTGAGCGTGGCCAACGCCGACTGGGCGTTGCCCTGGGTATCCACCGTCAGACCGGAGACGCCCACGCCAGCGGCCGTGGCGAGCACGCCCGTGACGCTGATCTGGTCGTTGGACGAGTTCTCGGAACCGACCTGGAAGGTCACCGTGGTGCTGGCGCTGTTCAGGACGTTGATCCCGTTGAACGTCGTCACGTTGGCGATCCGGTCGATCTCGGTCAGCAGGTCCTGGAACTCGTTGTTGACCGTGGTCCGCTCGTCGCTGCCGAGCGTGCCGTTGGCGGCCTGGGTCGCCAGCTCTCGCATCCGAACCAGAATCGCGCTGGCCTCGTTGAGAGCGCCTTCCGCCACCTGCAGCAGCGAGATGCCGTCGTTGGCGTTCCGCTGCGCCTGGTTCAGGCTGCGGATGTCCGCTCGGAGATTTTCCGAGATGGCCAGACCCGCCGCGTCGTCGGCCGCGCGACTGATGCGCAGACCGGACGAGAGTCGCTGAAGCGACTTCTGCAGCGAGCCGGTCGAGTTGACCAG
>JAKSBN010000372.1 GCA_022361175.1 Pseudomonadota bacterium
CCACGAAGCGGTAGCGGGCGCGCCCGTCCCGGTACTCCGTCACCACCGGAAAGCCGGCGTACTCGAGCGCCTGCACGTCGCGGTAGAACGTGCGTCGGTTGCACTCGAGCTCGCGGCAGAGCTCGTCGATCCCGACGCCGAAGCGGCTCCGCGCCAGGCGCTGAACAAGCTGCCACTGCCTCGCGAGCTGGTCTCCGCGCATGCCGCATTCTACCCCGGCCGGATGCGGAGGCACCGCGGTGGAACATGGCTGCTGACAACGCTCTCCGGTGCGGTGCAGGGCGAGAGGCTCGGTGTGCAGAGGCGGTGCCGAGTGCGCGCTCGGGGGCGGTACGGCCGTCGGCGAATGGCTCGCCGTGGACAGGGCCTCTCGCTTGGGCTCGGAGTGTCGGGGAACGCCTTACGACGGGCGGGAATCGGTGGGGGGCTGCGCTTTATTTCGCCGACGGCCGCACCGCCCCCGAGCTCCGAATTTCGCAAGGCCGGTTCACTCTCAGCCGTGTCACCACCGGAGCCTCGGGGAGCGGGCGGGCGGGCTGGAGGCGAAATAAAGCGCAGCCCCCCACCGATTTTCGACCGTGGCACCACATTCCCCTTCGCTCCGCGCAGAAGCGAACCCCCCTGCCCACGGCGAGCCATTCGCCGGAAGCCCGCCCGCCCGCTCCAGACCGCTGCGTTCGCGCTCCGGAGCAACAGCGGCTTCCGCACTACTCCATCGGGTCGTTGGCGAAGAAGCGCAGGAGGTCCTCTTCCTTCGCCTTGGCGTCGGCGTAGCCCAGGTCGGCCAGGGGCGTGGTGAAGTGGCGGTCGAAGAGGAGGTACGAGAGCAGGTCCACTTCGCGCGGCCCGTCCTCGGTGTCCGGGCCGCGGGCGAAGAAGCGCAGGAAGGGGGAGAGCTCGAAGCCCTCGGGCGGCGAGTTCAGGAGCTCGCCCGCCAGGATGCCCAGGTCGGTCGTGGGGCGAATCACGATGTGGTGGATCTTCTGCAGCTCGCGCCCGTGGGCGGCCACCGCGGTTTCGTTCAGGCGTTCGAGGAAGTCGGGTCCGAAGGTCTTCTCGCCGTCGCGAATGATGCCGTTCACGAAATTCATGCGCGCGAGGTCGGCGTCGACGGGAGACAGCAGCAGGGCGTTCAGGATCTTGCCGAACAGGAAGAGAGGATTGCCGAAGTTGGCCGTTCGCTGCTGCGCCAGCGCCTCGGAATCCTGGGCCCGCGGCCCGTGGGCGAGACCGATCACCAGCACGCGGTTGGCTCCCAGGCGCACCGCCGGTGCCAGCGGGGTGTTGAGCCGCAGGCCCCCGTCGGCGTAGTAGCGCGCGCCGACGCGGACGGCGGGAAAGAGCAGCGGAATCGCAGCGGAGGCCAGCGCGTGGATCGGCATCAGCCGAATCGACTGCATGCGGATGTTGGCGCCGTCCGACCAGGGCGGCAGCGTGCGGTCTCCCCGTTCGACGAAGATGACGGAGCGGCCGGTCGCGATCTGGGTGGCGGCGACGCAGACGGCCTCGATCTTTCCGCCGCGGATGTTGCGCCGCAGCGCTCGCCACGGGATCGCCTCGAGCACCAGCTGCTCCAGGGGCTGGGTGTCCAGCAGCCCGAACAGGCGGTCCGGCCGGCGGCCCGCCTGGAGCTGCTCGGCCACGCGCCGCACGCCCAACAGCCGGCGCGGCAGCCGGAAGACGTCCCGCGCGGAGAAGCGGAAGACCTCGTCGACCTCGAGATCTTCCCAGATGTTGACCAGCCGGTCGCCGTGGCCGTGGGTTTCGTGGGCGGTGGCGGCCAGGTAGCAGGCGTGGATGGCGCCGACCGAGGTGCCGCAGACCAGGTCGAAGGCGGGCGGATGTCCGAGGCGGGCGGGCAGGTCTTCCAGGATGAAGCGCAGCACCCCGGCTTCGTAGGCCCCTCGGGCTCCGCCTCCGGACAGGACGATCGCGCGCTTGATCTCCGCGTCGGGCACGGGTGGCGCCGGCCTAGCTCACGCGCTCCACGTACTCGCCCGTGCGGGTGTCGACGCGCAGCGTTTCGCCCTCCTTGATGAAGAGCGGCACCTGCACGACGGCACCGGTCTCGAGCGTGGCAGGCTTGGTGGTGTTGGACGCGGTGTCGCCCTTGATGCCGGGGTCGCACTGGCTGACGACGGCCTCGATGAAGGCGGGCAGCTCGATGTTGACGGGCTTGCTGCGCCAGAAGAGCACGTCCACCTCGGTGTTCTCCTTCAGGAACTTCTGGGCATCGCCCACCACGTCGGCCGAGAACGGCAGCTGGTCATAGGTGGTCGTGTCCATGAACACCAGATCGCCGCCGTCGTTGTAGAGGTACTGCATCGTGCGTTCCTCCACATCGGCCTCCTCCACCTTCTCGCCCGAGCGGAAGGTCCGGTCCAGCACCTTGCCGTTCAGCAGGTTCTTGACCTTGGTGCGGACGAAGGCGCCCCCCTTGCCGGGCTTCACGTGTTGGAAGTAGGTGATGACGAACGGGTCTCCGTCCAGCTCGATCTTGAGTCCGTTGCGGAACTGCGAGGTGTCGACTGCCATGATTTTCCTTGGTATTCCGGGATGTTGGCGGCGGCGAGGATAGCCGAGATCGCCCGGCTCGCTAGGCGTGGGGACGGCCGCGGGCCGGCCCGCCGAGTGGTGCTCAAACGGGGTGGGGCGAGGCTTCCAGCCGCAGCCGGCCGTCCGGGTCCTGCGCCAGGCCGATGCGGTCGGCGGGGCGGAAGCCGAGCTCGCGCTCGGCGCGGGCCGTGTCCAGGGTGAAGCCGTGGCGCAGGTGCGCGCCGTCCCAGCGCGCGGCCCAGTCCTCCCGCCCCAGGACGCCGCTGGCCCACGCCCCCAGCTGGAGCAGCGGGCCCGGCACGGGCCAGCTGGGCTGGGCCCCCGCTCGTGAGAGCTGCGAGAGGGGGAGGCTCTCCGCCCCGGCCACGTTGTAGACGCCGCGGGCCCCGCGGAAGAGCGACAGATGCAGGGCCCGGGCCACGTCGCGCACGGTGACCAGCGCGCACAGGGGGTCGAAGCCCAGGGGCCGCGGGCGGGGCCAACCCGCGCCCGTCAAGCCCGGGTGAACGAGCATCTGGCCGGCGGGGCCCACCACCGTGGGCACCCGGAGCAGCACGATTCGGCAGCGCGTGGCGTGCATCTCGGCGTGGAACAGCATGTCGCAATCCACCCAGGCACGCGTCTCCGGAGGCAGCGTCGGATCCAGGTCGAGGTCGGCGTCCTCGTCCAAGCGGTTGGCGTTGCCCGGCCCGAGCCGATAGACGAACGCGCTGCTGAGCGCGACCAGCGTCCGCACGCGGGGCGCTTCGAGCGTCTGCTGCAGCACCAGGCGCGCCTCGGCCGTCCGCTCGGCCACGCCGGCCATCAGGGGAAGCTCCCGCGTGTGGCCCTCGCCCAGGCGCGGCAGGTGGATGACGGCGTCGATGCCCGGCTCGCGCACGTCGGGCGCGCCGAAGAAGTTTCGCACCGAGCGGTGGCGCGTCAGGTCGAGGCGGTGGTAGGTCAGCCGATCGTCCGCGCTGAAGATGCGGTCGAAGCGGCGCGGCGGCGGGCCGGCGCCCGCCGCCACGATGTGCTCGATCCGGTCGTCCGCGTGCAGGCGGGCCACCAAGCGGCGCCCGATGGCTTCGTCCGCATGCGTGACGAGGACGCGGCGGCTCACCGATGCCGGTCCAGCAGCTTCTGGATGCGCCGGCGCACCTGGTTCGCGAGATAGCGAACCAGGCGCGGGTCTTCGGCTCCCTCCGGCCCGTACTGACTGAAGTCGAACGGCGTGTCGTACACGATGCGGTAGCGGACGGGGTAGGGCAGCAGACCCAGCGGCCCGAGCCACGGGAACGTGGGGGTCACGGGAAAGACCGGCAATCCCAGGCGCCGGGCCAGCGGCGCCAGGTCCGCCAGGATCGGCGCTTGGTCGTCGCTGCCGACGATGGCCGTCGGCACCACCGGAGCGCTCTCGCGCAGCGCGTGCTCGATGAAGCCGACGTGGAAGGTCTGCAGCCGGTAGCGCTGCGTCACCGGCTTGCGGATGCCGTCCATGCCTTCGGGGAAGACACTCACGAGCTGTCCCGACCGCAGCAGGTCGGAGACGTTCGCGTGGGTGCCCACGATCTGACCCACCCGCGCCAGAAAGACGCTGGCGAACGGGAGTGCGCCCGCGAAACGGTCGATCACCGTGCGCGCCAGGCGCGGGGGATCGGTGTGGAGGAGCGTGTCCACCACCAACATGGCGCCGTCGAAGGGCAAGAGCCCCCCGTGGTTGGCCGCCAGCACGGCGGGACCGCGTGCGGGCAGCATCTCGTGGCCGCGGCTCTCCACCCGGAAGTACGAGCGGTAGAGCGCGTAGAAGAAGGGAAAGGCGCGGCGCGTGACGTCCGGCGAGAAGCCGTAGCGATCGTACGGCGCCTCGGGGGGCACCAGGTGGCGCAGGCCCTCCAGCCGGCGGCGGGCGTCGTCGCCCACCCAGCGTTCCAGGCCGTCGGGTTCGGGGACGTCGATGTCCTCCAGGCGCGGCACCTCGGCCGGCGCCGTGGGCGGCACGGGCGTGGCGGCTTCGTCCCGGGGCCGCAGGACGTCCGCGGTGGCGAAGAACGGATCCGCAGCGGGCGTCGTTTCCTCGAACGGGTCTCGCCCCAGCGCCGCCGGCGGCAGTTCGGCCGCCGACGCCGAGTCGTGGGGGATCGGGAACGAGTCGCTCATTGGGGGGCTCCTTCCGTCGGCGGGGCGGGTTCGCGGGCTTCGAGCTCCTCGGCCAAGGCAGCCATGGCGCGGGCCCCTCGATCCGACGGGGCGTACTCGAAGATCGAGAGGCCGTGGGACTGGGCTTCGTCGAGCTTCACGTGCAGCCCGACGACGGTGTGCGCCAGCTCCTTGGGGAAGCGTTGCTTGAGGCGGTCCAGGACCTCGTGGGCGAGTCGCGTGCGCCGGTAGAAGGTCGGAATGACCAGTGCGACGTGCAGCGTCGGATGTCCCTCGCGCTCGCGCACCGTCTCGATCGTGCGCGTGAGCTCGGCGCAGCCGTCCAGCGCGAGATAGGTCAGGGGAACCGGAATCACCACCTCGTCCACGGCCCGCAGCACGTTCAGCGTCAGCGGCCCGAACGACGGCGGGCCGTCGATCAGCACGAAGTCCGTCTCCTCCAGCTCGCCGGCCGCGTCGAGACGCGCCGCCAGGCAGCCGGTGGGGTCCGACTCCGTGGCGCCGGTCCACGAGGGGAACAGGGCCAGCGACTTGTTGGCGACGATGACGTCCAGGTTCGGAAACCGCGTGCGCATGCGCGGCAGGCCGGGGGGCGGAGGCGGTGCGGCCGTCGCCGCGGGTTCGCCCAGGACGCTGTTGACGAGCAGCTCGACGGCCGAGCGCGATGCGCTGCGAGAGGCCAGGCCGAGGACCTTGCCGAGCTGCCCCTGGGGATCCATGTCGATGGCGACGACGCGGCGTCCCCGTCGCGACGCCAGGTAGCAGGCGATGTTGGCCACCAGCGTGGTCTTGCCGCTGCCGCCTTTCTCATTGATGAACGCGATGCGCCGCGGAATGACCCTCCTCCCGACGGATTCCGCCCCCGCTGCCAGTGTCAGCGTTGTTGGGTCGTCGGAGGTTCCGAGGGCCGCGGTGGATGGCTTCGGTCCAGCGTCGGGTTTCGGATTTCAGCGGCAGGAGACCCTCGGATCTCCCATCCCTCCCATCTTCGTAACTAGACCCGCAGCACGATCCTGTCAATCGAGAAACCCCGGATTGGGGTTTTCGCGAGCTGCGGATTGCTGGCTTCGCCCCCTGGTGTCCGACGCAGAAAGGCCCGCGGCGCAAACGCCGCGGGCCTTCGTGGAGGACCCGATTGGAAAAGTGGGGCTCAGCCCTTGGCCTCCTGTACGGCCTTGGTGAGGGCCGGCACGACCTCGAAGAGATCGCCCACGACGCCGATGTCCGCCACCTCGAAGATGGGGGCGTCCGCGTCCTTGTTGATCGCCACGATGAAGTTTGAGGTCTTCATGCCCACCAGGTGCTGGATGGCGCCCGAGATGCCACAGGCGACGTACAGCTTCGGCGAAACGACCTGACCGGACGAGCCCACCTGGTACTCGTGGGGCAGCCAGCCCGCGTCCACCACCGGCCGCGAGGCACCCATGGCGCCGCCGAGCGCGTCGGCCAGCGGCTGGATCACCTCCGGGAACTTCTCCGGTGCACCGACGCCGCGGCCACCCGAGACGATGATGTCGGCCTTGCTGAGGTCGACGCCTCCGGCTTCGGCCTTCTTGACCTCGACGAACTTGGCCCGCGCGTCTACCGACACGTCCAGCGGCGTCGTGCTGCCCGCCTCGGAGCCCTCGTAGGGAGCCGTGGCGCCGGGCTGCATGGTGGCCACCACCACGTCGGCGTTGGCCGTCAGCTGGGCGTCCAGCTTGCCGTTGAAGACGCGGCGCTGGAACTGCAGCTTGCCGCCCTCTTCCTGCACCTTGAAGCAGTCCGACACGAAGCCGGCGTCGAGCGCCGCGGCGATGCGCGGAGCCACGTCCCAGCCCGTGGGGGTGTTGGACAGGAGCACCAGGGTGGCGCCGGCCTTCTCGGCCGCGGCCTTGATGGCGGCCGACCAGGCGTCCACGTTGTAGTTGGCGAACGCGTCGCCGTCGGCCACGTAGACTTCGCCTCCGCCCTTGGCGGCCAGCGCGCTGGCGGCATCGCCGACGCCGCTGCCGAGCACGAGGCTCTTGACGTCGCCGCCCAGGTTGCGAGCAAAGGACGCCAGCTCGAGGCTGGCTTCGCGGATGTCCCCGTTCTGGACTTCCGCAACGATGAGAGTGGTTGCCATCGAAACGTCTCCTGCCGGGCGCTAGAGCAGCCCGAGCTCCTTGATCTTGCCCACGAGCTGGCCCACGACCTCGTCCGTCGAGCCCGAGAGGATCTCCGCACCCTCGCCCTTGGGCGGCACGAAGACCTTGTCGATGCTCATCTTCGACGCGCCGGCGCCGACCTGGCCCTCGAGGCCCAGGTCGCCCGCGGTCTTGACGTCGATGGGCTTCTTCTTGGCGGCCATGATGCCCTTCAGCGACGCGTAGCGGACCTGGTTGGCGCCCGTCTGCACCGCCAGCAAGCCCGGCAGCGGCAGCTCCACGACCTCCATGGAGCCTCCCTCGAGTTCGCGCTCGACCTTCAGGCCGCCGTTGGCCTGCTCCACCTTGAGGACGGAGGTGGCGGAGGGGCGATCCGTCAGCTCGGCCAGCATGGGCGGGACCGCGGCGAAGTTGCCGTCGTCGGCCATCAGTCCGCACAGAATCAGGTCGGGGTTCTCGTCCTTCGCCACCGCCGCCAGGATCTTGGCCATGGCCAGGGCGTCGGAGCCCTCGGTGGCGTCGTCCTTCACGTGGACGGCGCGGTCGGCCCCCATGCCGAGCGCGGTGCGAAGCGCCTGGGTGACGCGGTC
>JAKSBN010000119.1 GCA_022361175.1 Pseudomonadota bacterium
AGGTGGCGGGCGAGCGGCCCTTCAGCCTGGAGCTCATCGACTACGCCACCTGGATCTCGGTCGTCACCTGGAGCGTGCCGGGCTCCTCCCGACCGGAGGCAGCCGACCGCGAGGCGGCCAATCTCTTCGATCCCGAGACGCGTCAGTTCCTCGACGTGGAGGACGTCCGGGCCTACCTGGCCGACGGGCGCGACCTGTCGCGCCTCGACCCGCCGCCCGATTCGTCCTTCTGGCGCAGCCCGGGCGCCGTCGCCGAGCGCGACGTCTCCGACGCCTTCTACCGCGGGGGCGATGCGCTCCACGCCGGCATGCACGCAGTCTTCCCGGAAACCCGCGTGCGCCTCGACAAGATCCGCAAGAGCCAGACCAAGCCCAAGTTCGAAGTCGAGGCGGACGGACAGGAGTACAAGGTCAAGGTCGGCGGCGAAATCCACTCCGAGCCCACGTCGGGCGCGCTGCTGGCCACCCTGGGCTTCAACGTCGACATCACCCGCCACGTGAAGAACCTGCGGATCGATCTCGGCAAGACCGACCTGGACGTGCTCCGCAACGACTGGCGCTCGTACTTCGAGCACCGGCGCACCCACCTCTCCTACGACTTCGACGACTACTTCGAAACGGGCCGCGATGCCGACGGCGCCTACCTGATCGCCCGCGAGGCCGTGCTCGAGTGGCGGCCCGACGGCCTGGTGCGCGTGGGACGCTGGCCGTTCGGCGACAACGGCAACGAGGGCCTGCGCGAGGTGCGAGCGCTCTCGCTCTTCAGCATCTGGATCGGCAACACGGACCTGAAGGAATCGGAGAACAACAAGCTGGTGCTCCGCCGGACGGACGACGGGGAGCACGAGGTCTTCCACGTGCACCACGACCTCGGGCACTCGTTCGGGCGCATCATCAGCGAGGAGCTGAACGCCTTTCCCTGGGATCTGGCCAAGCGCACCCTCACGGGCGACATCGGCTTCAACTACCACAGCGTGCAGAAGACGAAGCTGCGCAACAGCGCCACCTACGCGGATGCGCGCTGGATGGCGCGCTTGATCGGCCAACTCACGCGCGAGCAGATCGAAGCCGCCGTCGCGCTCGGCGGTTGGCCCACGAGCGCCGGCCGCCTGCTGGCCGAGAAGCTGATCCACCGCCGCAACCAACTGGTGGAGGTGTTCGCGCTGGAGGGCGAAGTGACACCGTCGGGGCCCATCGAGATCCTGCCCGTGGATCGGCACCTGACGACGCCGGACGGCGTCGTCGAGGACGGCGTCCTGGTGGACGGCCGTGCCGAGGGCGGCACCCTGGATCTGGCGGACTACTGGAACGAGCTGCTCGGGCCCCTGGGCGAGAAGATCGCGCTGTTCCTGGTGGGCACCGTCCAGGAGAGCGTCGGCGAAGTGATCGCCGTGGTGCTGGATCCGCGCTCGGTGGGACTGCCCCTGGGCGTGGCCCAGGAGATCCTGATCACGCTGCGCCGCGAGGTCCACGAGAACCCGGCCCCCACCAACGAGGGCGACTACTTCCTGGTACGCGACGACCTGCTGCTGGGCGTCCGCCTCGGCGCGGGCTTCATCGGCCGCGGCGAGGGCACGTACTACCGCTCGTACTCCCTGGTGCAGCCGGCGGGAACGCGCGCGGAGGCCCACCTGGCGGGCCGGCGCATCATCAACTTCATGCTCCCCTTCGACGCCCGCGCGGGCCGGCTGCCGGACGACTACGTCCTGGTGCGTGAGTCGTTTCTGGATGGGGGTATCCGGATCATCACCGACGACATCACGGGGGGCGCCTTCCCGGTCGGCGCGTCCGGCCGCGCGTCTCGGGCGCGTCTGGACAAGACGGTGGTGGCCAGCAAGAACGGCCGGGTGCGGGCCTATCGCGACCGCTCCGTCTTCAACGAGATCACCGCCCAGGCGTTCGTGAAGGCGGTCTTCCTGCGCATCCCCCTGGCGACCGCGACCGCCCGCGGCGGCGATCTGCGCGGCCGCTTCTACGACCTGACGCCGTTGGCGGAATCCGACCCCGAGGCCGCCGCCCGCGTGATCGACGCGTTGGTCCGCCGCGGCGACTTCGACGGCGTGGAAGAGCGCCTCGTGGGCGTCGACATCGAATCCGACTTCCGTCAGACGCGGACCCGGACCGATCTGCTCGG
>JAKSBN010000145.1 GCA_022361175.1 Pseudomonadota bacterium
ACGGCAAGGGCGACCTGGTCTGGACCTTCACCATCAACGACAAGTTCGTCCAGATCGTCTACCTGGCGACGCCGGCGGGCGGCGACTTCGACGTCGTCTCGACGCAGCTGGACGATCAGATCTTCCCGAACCAGGCCCTCTACAGCGAGCAGCGGGCCCACCTGGCCGACGTCAACGCGGACGGCAAGGCCGACCTCCTCTGGACCTACAACTACACCAACGACCTGGGCCGCGTGCTCTATCTCTCGAGCGTCGAGGGCACCAGCTTCGTGAACGTGGCGCGCGAGCTGGACACGCCGTCGGGCGTCGACCCGAACAACCACGTGGCTCCGCGGGTGCGCCTGACGGATCTGAACGGCGACGGCAATCTCGACCTCGCGTACAACTACCACGATCCGAACCAGCTGCAGTTCGGCTCCATCTGGTACCTGGCCGACGGCGACGGACAGGGCTTCACCGAGTCCATCAGCGTCAGCGAAGGCACCCAGGTCGACTACGAGAACTTCGAGTACCACTACGCCGACGTCTCCGGCGACGGCAACGCCGACCTCGTCTGGACCTACAACACGGGCCAGCACGTGCTCGAGCGGGTGCTCTTCCGCCAGCCCCAGGCTTACCCCGACCACATTGAAGAGATCGTCGACGGGCTCGGCGCCGCGACGCAGCTCGACTACGCCTACATGGCCGACCCGTCCATCTATACCAAGGGGACGGGGTCCACCTACCCCGTCCGCGACGACGGCGGGCTCGGCTACGTGGTCACGGAACTCCGCACCAGCGACGGAATCGGCGGCTTCTACACCAAGCGGTATCGCTACGAGGGGGGTCGCACGGACCTGTCCGGCCGCGGCTACCTCGGCTTCGAGAAGCGCGTCGTCGTCGACGTCCCGCGTGGCTTCACGACCACTGAGACGTACCGCCAGGACTTCCCCTTCATCGGCCAACTGGAGAGCGCCGTGCTCGCGCATACGGCGTCCAGCCAGGCGATCCAGAAGAACTACCAGCACTGGCAGGACGGCGTCCTCACCCACCCCTCCGGACGCAGCAGCCGCTTCGCCTACGTCCGGGATTCGGCCGAGATCCGCTACGACCTGACCGACGGCAACGAGGTGGCAGCCAAGGTCGAGGTCCACACTTACGACGAGCCCAGCGGCAACCTGACGAACCAGGTCCAGACCATGGGGCTCGCGTTCACGGGCGCCATCGACGGAGCCTTCACGCGGGCCGGGGCCTTCGTCTCGGGCGACGTCGGGACCCCCGAGCTCACCGTCACCACGGTGAACGACTTCACCCCCGACTTCACGGCGGCCAACTGGCGACTCGGGTTCCTCGAGCGCCAGACCATGACCTACGCCGCTCCCGGCGAGACGACGCGAACGGTCGTCACCGAATACGCCCCGAGCGGCCCGGACCGGTTCACCCTGGCGGAAGGCCGACAGTTCGTAGGCTCGGGCGTCGCCGCGCGCAACACCTACACGCGAGACGCGTTCGGCAACGCGACATCGATCCTGACGAACGGCGACGACATCGACGGTGGCGCGATTCTCTCGCGAGACGAGCTGGCCGGCCCCTTCGACGAGGGCCTATACCCCGCCACCCGCACCAACGCCCTCGGACACGTCACGAACTTCACCTACGACCGCAGGCACGGAGAGATCGACCGCGAAACCGATCCGAATGGCCTCGCCACCGACCGGGTGTTCGACGGCTTCGGGCGACAGATCTTCGAGCGCGCCTTCGACGGAACCGAGACGCGTTTTCTCTACACCGATTGCTCCGGCAGCTGCCCGCTGCTCGCCGCCTACTCGATCACGACGCGAGTGAGCCACCCGAACGAAGCCGGGAAGTTCGCATCGCCCCCGGTGAGACGTTTCTACGACGTCTTCAATCGAGAGATCTCGAGCGAAACCCCGGGCTTCGATGGCCGCTCCGTCGTCACCCTGACCAGCTACGACGCGCTCGGCCGGGTCGCGTCGGAGTCCGTGCCCCACTACAGCGGCGACCCGGTACCAAGCTACGACTTCGAGTACGACGCCCATGACCGCGAGACCCGGCGGGTCGGCAGCGACGGCCACGAGACCACTTCCGTCTACAGCAGCGACCCGACGTTCGCGGCGCGCGTGGTGGTCACGGAATCGATCATCACGCCGGCCGGCCTCCGCACCGTTGCGGCGACGCGTCAGTTCGACGCTCTCGGCAAGGTCGTGCGCATTCTGGATGCGAACGGGACCCCAACGGAGTTGAGCTACGACACACAGGGCAACCTGCGCGCAGTCCGAGTCAACAACGCCCCCGCCAGCGACATCACCATCGAGACCGACGTAGCGGGCAACAAGACTCGCATCGTCGATCCGGACGCCGGCGAGATCGTCATGGCGTACGACGCCATGGCGAACCTGCGGCGCCAGACCCACGCGCCGGTGGGAGACACGGCGACCGTCACCACGACCTACGATCGGCTGAGCCGAATGCTCACCAGGGACGAAGTCGATGCCAGCACCACGAGCACGTCCACGTGGGCCTACGACCTAAACGGCAAACTCGGCACCCTATCGAGCGCGCTTCGCACGAACGTCCAGTTCAAATCGTTCGGCTACGACCACTACACGCGGCTGAACCTAACCGGCGAGGTTTCGATCCACCTCCTGGAAGCGCAGGAGTTCGCGTACGACTACGACGCCTTCAGTCGCCGCAAGAAGAAGACCTATCCGTCCAGCTTTGCAGTCGAAACGAAGTACAACGCGCTCGGCTACCGACTTGCAATCGACGACTCGAAGACGAAGGGCAACCTCTGGACAGCGGTCGAGTACGACGCGAAGGGCAACGTCACGCGGGAACGGTTCGGAAACGGTCTGGAGACGACGCACGTCTACTCGCCGCTCAAGAGCTTCGCACAATCGATCACCACCGGAACGCCGTCCGCTCCCAACGTCGTCCAGGACCTCGACTACGGATTCGATACGCTTGGCAACGTCTACAGCCGAACCAGCGCGCGCGCCGGAGTCGAGCTCTATCAAGAGCAGTTCCTGTACGACGACCTCCACCGGCTGACCCAAGCTTCGACGACCGGCCTGGCCGGCGGACCGCGCCAGATCGACTACGGCTACGACGCTCTCGGCAACATCCGAACCAAGAGCGACGTGTCCGACGTGGACGGCTACGTCTACGGCGGCAACGGCGGCGGGGTGCACGCCGTCAGCAGCGTCACCCAGGGCGGCACCACCACGCAGTATCAATACGACACACGCGGCAACATGACGTCGGCTGGTGACCGTACGATCCAGTACACACCGTTCAACAAGCCATCATCCATTACTCGCCCCGGGGTGACACTCGACTTCCTGTACGGCCCGGACCAGAAACGTGTCTACCAGCAGCTCGACCGCGGCGGACAGGTCACAGAAACCCTCTACTACAACGGCGGCGAATACGAACGGGTGATCGAGAACAACCAGATCCGAAGCAAGAGCTACGTCGCGGGCTTCCTGGTCCACACGACCGTTGGCAGCACCAACGGCCCCGGTGCCGGTGGCGACCTCGCCTATCTCCACCGGGACCACAATGGCTCGACGGAAGCCGTTACCGACCGCGACGGCAACCTGGCCGAGCGCTACGTCTTCGCGCCCTTCGGCAGCCGGCGCCAGGGCGACTGGGAGAACGCCGACGCGGCCTTCGCCGCGGGCCTACCCGCCTCGACCTTCAAGTACACCACTCAGGGCTTCACGGGGCACGAGCACCTGGATTCCGTCGGCATCATCCACATGAACGGCCGCATCTACGAGCCCTCGCTCGGCCGCTTCATGAGCCCCGACACCTTCGTGCAGTTCCCGGAGATCAGTCAGAGCTACAACCGCTACAGCTACGTCCTCAACAACCCGCTCAGCTATCGGGACCCCAGCGGCGAAGTCATCCCGGTCATCATCGTCGTGGCCTGGAAGGCCTACGACATCTACGACACGGTCACGAGCGGCGTGGAGGACTTCCAAACCGTCACTGACTCGAACGCCTCCAGTTCCGATCGCGCCTTGGCTGCCGTCTCTCTCGCTTCCAACGCCGTGGGCGTCCCCAAGCCGGTGCGCAAGATCGGAGGAGCCATCTTCGATATGGTGGCCAAGCGGACTCCCAAGAGCGTCAAGGATGCTGTCAAGAAGCAGGTCGATCGTGTCTTCAGTGGCAAGGACGCTCCGACGAGCCGTCCAGACACGCCGAGCACGCGACAGGTTTCCGACAACGCCGGCCAGCCGAAGGGTGGCAGGAGCAACAAGCCGGACGGCGAAGAAGCACCTGCTCAGACGCAAAGGCTGCAGCGAGACGCCGACGTCAACCCAGAGCCACCAGAAGCCCTTCCGACGAGTCGTCCCATCAGCAAGAGCCCGACGCAGAACGCGCGAAAGGACGAAATCGTTCGCAAGATGGAGGACGACGGCTTCACCGACATACGGGTCGATCAGCAGCAGGTCAATGCAGCGGGTGAGAGAGTGGGGATCAACAGGCCCGATATCCAGGGCACAAGCCCCGATGGTCGGCGAGTCAATGTTGAGCTCGACCGATCGACATCAAATCGAGGCCCGGGACACCGTGACCGAATTCTCGCGAACGACCCAGATGCCGACGTCATACTCGAAGAGGTCGACTAGTTGGTACGATCGGCAAATGTTGGAGAATTTCTTTCCAGTCACATCGACGATCGGCTTGTTTCAGCGGGATGCCGATGTCGTGGCTCACGAGTACGTGGCCTGGCAACGCCCCATACTCGCCAAGTACGAAGCGGCCATCGAGAGCCGCCCCGTCGAGGGACCGCTGCAGGAAGTGATCCGCATGCTGCTTCCTCTCACGTCGCCGATCCGAGAGCGCTTCCTCTTCTTGCATACCAGCTCTCCATGGAGTGCGTTCTTGGACAACTTCCGCAAGGGGACCGATGCGGCTACTCCCGTTCACTATCTCTCCAGGCGCCTGCGGTGCAGAGGCGTACGCATTACATCGGTCCCCGACCCCTCGAGCGAAAACGCGGGAACGATCCTCGAGGTCTGCGAGGAAGACGGCAGCCGGCGCACGCTGTACTGCGCGAAGGACGGCGGAAGGTGGAAATTCGGCGCAACGGGAGAACCTCTCCCGTTCGAGGATGTCGCCCGCTACGAAGCGAGGCGGGTTCGAGATCGATTTCCTCCGGAGCTAGCACTCGACTATCTGCGGGCCCTCGGAATCGAGATGGCTGACGAATCGTTCTACACGCCCGAAGAGCTGGCAAAGGGTGTACTTGTCACCCGGCGGGGAAGGCGCCCAGCTTCGTTTCGCGAATACTCCGTCGAATGGGGTCCGTCTTGAGACATTCGAGACCGGCCAAGAACAGAAGGACCAAGCCGATGTCCATCGCTACCGCGCGAATCCGGTCTTGTGAACTGGACTCCGACCCGGGCTGGCTCAACGTGCTGGTGGTCGTCGGTCTGGCTCTGGGTCTCGGTCTGTTGCCACCAGGCACCGCCCTCGCCGCCCCCGGCGACCTGGTGTGGCCCTCTCCGCCGGGCGTCGGGGGGAACGTCGGGTCGTCGCCGGCGCTGGCGTCGGATGGGACGGTGTACGTGGGCGGGGTGGATGGGAAGCTGCGGGCCTTCAGTGCGGTGGGCGCCGAGCTCTGGAGCCACGACACCGGGGGGATCGTCGGGTCGTCGCCGTCGGTGGGGCCGGATGGCACGGTCTACGTGGGCTCCTACGACGGCGGGCTGGACGCAGTCTCGCCGGCCGGGGAATGGCTGTGGTCCTACACCACGGGGGGTTCCATCTACTCGTCCCCGGCCATCGCGCCGGACGGCACGATCTACGTGGGTTCGTCGGACGGGAACCTCTACGCAGTCCAGCCCGACGGCCTCCTGGCCTGGGCCTACGCGGCCGGCGGGGAGATCGGCGGCTCGCCGGCGGTGGGCCCCGACGGCACGGTCTACGCTGGGTCGGCCGACAACAGCCTCCACGCCGTGAACCCCGACGGGTCGGCAAAATGGACCTTCGCCACCGGCGGCGGAGTCGGAACGCCCGCCGTGGGAATCGGCGGTCGCATCTACGCCGGCTCCTTCGACCAGAAGCTCTACGCGATCAACATGAACGGAACCGAGCAATGGTCGTACGACACCGGGGGACGCGTGGCCTCCGCCCCGGCCGTGGGGGCCGATGGCAGCCTCTACGTGGGCTCCTACGCCGCCAACACGCTCGTCTCGCTCGACATCGGCGGCAACTTCCGCTGGAGCTACGCGACCGGCGGCAACGTCTATTCGTCGCCGGCCATCGGCGCGGACGGCACCGTCTACGTGGGCTCGAGCGGGGGCGCGGTGCACGCCGTGGATCCCGCTACGGGGTCGGCTCGCTGGACCCAACCGGTCAACGGGGCGGTGGTGGCCTCGCCGGCCGTCGGGCCGGACGGGACGGTCTACGTGGGCTCGGTCGCGGGCACCGTCTACGCGCTGGAGGGCGTGCCGGGCGGTCCGGCGGCCTCGGTGTGGCCGATGTTCGGCCAGAACGCCCTTCGCGAGCGGGTCATGAACGACACCGACGCCGATTCGGACGGGATCTTCGACTCGTGGGAGGTCTTCTACTCCCAGTTCGGCCTGAATCCCAACGACCCCAACGACGCCTCGGTCGATCGCGATTTCGACCTGGCCAGCAACCTGGCCGAGTACCTGGCGGGCACCAGCCCGGGCACCCCCAACGATCCCAATACGGGCTCCGAACTCGTCATCGTGCCGGGAGACGTGGCTCCCCTGGGCGCACCCAATGGCCAGCTGGACGTGGCCGACGCCGTCGTGTCCGTCCGGATCGTGACGGACCCCGGTCTGACCAGCACGCTGCCGCCGCTGGGCCAGGTGCTGAGCGACGCGGGAGCCGACGCGAACCGGGACGGCCGCCACGGCGTGGACGACCTCCTCCTGATCCAGCAGGCCGTGGTCAACGAGACCCCCGTCCCGTAGCCGACCTCTCGCTCGCCGGCGCCCTGCCCGTCCAGTAGCCTACCGGGGCTGCCTTGAAGGACGCGCGCCCGAACGAGAGGATTCTGCCGTGGTGATCACCGTCTTTCGCTCGCGCATCCGCGCCGAGAACGCCCCGGAGTTCTACGAGCTGGCCGCCCAGCTCAAGAAGCGCGCAGAGGCCATGCCGGGCTTCCTCTCCTACAAGGTCTTCACGGGAGAGGACGGCGAGCGCTGCAGCATCGTCGAATTCGAGTCGCACGAGGAGCTTCTGGCCTGGCGCAACCTGCCGGAGCACCGCGAGGCCCAACAGGTCGGCCGCGAGCGCTACTACGAGGAGTACACGCTCCACGTGACCCAGCCGGTGCGGGAATCGCGGTTCAAACGCTGATCGGTCCCGACGCCGGTTCGACGTGGACCGTCTGCGCTAGCAGGTGAAGATCGACGGCAGCAGGAAGCGCCGCAGGTAGGCGATCTGTTCGTCCCGGGTCCGCGTCGCGCCCGGGCCCTCGGGCCAGGCGCTGTTCACCAGCGCGAGACTCACCAGGATGAGCCACTCGGCGGCTTCTGCCGTCGAAACGTCGGACCGCAGCACACCCATCTCGCGGGCCTCCTCCAGGTGGGGCTCGAGCATCTTTGCCACCGCCGCGTGAATGGTGGCCGAGCCCGTCACGAGGCGGTCCGAGTCGGCCCGATCCTGCGGGCCCGCGCCCCGCTCGCGCGGATCCGCGCGCAGCGCGGCGATGGTGTCGACGATCCCCTCCACGATGCGGTCGCGGGGGTCGAGATGGGGATCGAGCCCGGCGAGCGCACGCTCCGACAGGCGGCCGGCGCGACGCACCGCCTGGGCCACCAGCAGGTCCTCCTTGTCCGCGAAGTAGCGGTAGAGCGTCGCGCGAGAACAGCCCGCCTCGCGCGCGACCTGCTCCATGCGAAGACGGGCCGAACCCACGCGCTCCACGCAGGTGGCGGTTGCGTCCAGGATGCGGTCGCGCACCCGCTCCCAGCTCTCGGTGCCGGGATCCGCTCGCCAGGCGGCTCGGCGTCGGCGCCGCTTAGCCACGGACCGCGGGCCTCTCGACGGGGAGCGACGTCATCAGGCGCACGTTGAGACTCGTGGGGTCCCAGCCCACCCCTTCCTCCAGCACCCTGGATCCGTCCGAAAACCGCTTCAGCACGCCCGCGATCCCACAGGCGAGCTCGGTCCGCGCCAGGTGGGCCCCGACGCAGTTGTGCGGCCCGCGGCCGAAGAGCACATGGGCGCTGGTGTCGCGCCGCACGTCGAACCGCTCCGGCTCGCGGAAGGCTCTCGGGTCCCGGTGCGCCGCCGTGGGAAGCAGGAAGCACAGCTGGCCTTCGCGAATCGCGCGGCCGCGCAGCTCGAAGTCGCGCTGGGCCACGCGCGGCAGGAACTTCGCAAACATGTCGAAGCGCAGGCACTCGAGCACGGCGTTGGGAACCAGCGTAAGGTCGCGTCGCAACTCGTTCGCCTGCGCGGGGTAGGCGAGCAGCGTGCGCACGGACAACAGCAAGGCGTGGGCGGTGGTCTCGGAGCCGGCCATCAGGAGCCCCACCACCCATCCGAGAAGATCCCGGTCCTCCAGGCGCTCGCCGCCCTCACTCGCCTGCGCGAAGCCGCTCAGGAGATCGTCCTGCGGATGGGCGCGCCGCTCGGCGATCAGCTCCCGCACGTAGTCCCGGAGCTCGCCGAGCGACTTGTCCGCCAGAGCGAGCGCCTCTCCGCGGAGAAACGGGTTGGCGATCCGGATGGCCTGGGTCGCCAGGGCCACGAAGCGCTCTTCGTCGTCGCCCTGCGGCGGCACGCCCAGAATGCGGCTGATGACGGCGTTGGGAATGGCGCAGCAGGCCGGCGCCAGATCGACGACCCGGCCCAGGCGGGGCAAGGTCGCCAAGTGTTCTTCCACCACGGTCGCGATCTGGCTGTCCATGCGGGCGACCGCCTGGCGCGTGAACGCCATCGAGACGAGCTTCCGCTCGCGGACGTGCTGACGTTCGGTCTTCGCGCCCATGTTGGCGAACATCTCGGCGCGATTCGGGGCCACCGCCCCCGCCCCTCCGGCGGTGGCCGTCGCCTGCTTGAGATTCCGCGCGACCCGCTCGTCGTGGTAGAGGGTGCGCAGATCGTCGTAGCGGGTCACGACCCAGGCGCCAAACGGTCGGTGGAAGTGCACCGGGTCGCGTTCGCGCAGCGCGGCGAGCACCGGATGCGGGTCGCGGGTGAACTCGAGCGATAGGGGATCGAAGGGGGGAACGTCCACGATCGTCTCCTTTGTAGACAAATCACTCGATCTGTCTATTCTAGACGATTAGTCGACTTTGTCTAGAGACATCGACAAAGCCGACCGGAAGCCGGAAAGGAGCGGCCTCGCGTCCGCTCATTGGGGATGGGGGATGGGCTAGGGAGCCGGTGTCGGACAGATGCTCTCGGAGATGCAGCTCTGCTCGTTCTCCCAGCCCCACCCTCCGACGTCCACCTCGCACAGGGGCCACACGGTGCCGTCGGTCCAGGTACAGGTCGCCGGCGACGGAGGGGGCGGCGCGTCACCGTAGACGGTGGCCAAGACCGACGTCTGCGCGATGCCGTTCGGCCCGTTGATCAGGGTCTCGCCCCAGGGAGAGAGCCTGCCGGGATCGAAGTCCACGACGATGTCGAGCGACTCCAGGTCCGAGCTGTTGCCCGACCAGGACCAGCCCAGATAACCCACGTCAAACGCCTCGGCGTACTCCAAGATCGCCGCCTCGGCGACCTCGTCGCCGTAGTGGTCCGCGGCGAACTCGCCCACCACCAGGGCCAGCCCCAGGTCTTGAAACGCCTGCAGGTACCCCTGAACGGCGTCCGCGCTGTCGTAGACCTGGTACATGTGCACCGAGAAGATCGTATTGGCCTGCGGATCGGCGTCGAAGATCGTCTGCGCGTTGTCGCGCATGATCCCCTCCCAGTCTTGGCCCCAGTTGGCCGCGTCGACCATGAGCGTGTGGCGGACCCCGTTCGCGCGCAGCGTCTGGATGGCGGCGATGTGGTCGTCGACGTACGTGCTCGCCGGGACGCCGTTGCCGAAGGGCTCGTTGGCGATGTTGACGATGACGTAGGCCTGCTGGCCCTCGAGGGCCTGACGGACGTCCTCGCTCAGCCAGTAGTTCGTCGCGTTGGAAATGTGCTCGGCGTCGTTTCCGGGGTATCCCGTCGAATCGTGGACCTCGAGCACGCAGACGAGGCGGTTGTCCCGGCAGCGCCGGATCACGTCCGTCACGTCGTCTCCGCTGCTGCGCGGCCACTTGTGCCCCGTGCTCAACACCACCCGAACCGCGTTGGCCCCCGTGGCGGCGATCGCGGGGAGTGCGGCCGCCGTCTCTCCCCGGTACCACACGTGGGGATAGTTGACCCCCCGCATCACGAACGGGTTGCCGTTGGCGTCGAGCAGCTGCGTCCCCTCGATGCGGAATCCCGCCGCCGACGGGTTGCACGCCGCGAAAAGAACCGCCCCCAGGTACACCCAACACCGCATCCCTCGAAATCTCACGAAACCGCTCCTGCCTCTGGACGCAGCTCACCGCGACGGTGGCCATTCTCAGGTGGGAATGGACCCGCCTGTCCTGGCTTCTGCCACCAGCAAGCGGGTTCTCGACTCTTTGATACGCGCGGGGTCCGCGCTCACGCGCGCGCGTGGGCCGTCTCTCGCGCCGCGGCGGACACCCGTGCCGTCGCGCCAGCGCGCTTTCCGTAGAGATCTTCGGCCCGGGCCCGCTGCGCCACCAGCCACTCCCGAAAGCGCATGCGGGCCACGTCGTAGTCGTGCTCCGTATCGATGTCGAGCGCGGAGCCGCCGGCTTCCGTGAAGACGAAGCGGAAGCGCGTGCGCAGCAGCCGCCCGACGACGCGCTCCACCACCGACAGCGGCACGCGGTTCCCGATCCAGTCGGCCGCACGCCGCATCCCCAGGCGGTCGGCCACGCCGGCCGCGTGCATCAGCCCGTACAGGAACAAGGCCATCAGCCCCCCCTGCTCCGAGCGCAGGATGCGCCAGGCCAGGGCCAGCATGTTGCCGAGCTGCCGCTGGTGCCGGTGCTCGTACATCTCCTCGATGTAGTGACGGTTGCCGATGCGCGCGGGCCTGGCCAAGTGCAGGTTGCTCTGGCGCAGACGGCCCTCGCGCAGATTGAAGTACGCCATCTCGATCCCCGGCTCGCCCGGCTTCTCGGGCTTGAAGGCCCGCAGCGCGCGATCGGTGACCACCCCCAGCGCGTACTCGGAATGGGTGGCTCGCGCGCGGCCGATGAACTCCGAGATCTCCGCCGCGGTGGCGAAGGGCAGATCGCCGGAGAGGTAGAGCACCTCCTGGTCCAGGTCCGACTCGCACTCGGGGTCGCGGCCTCCCGGCCCCGCCCCCGCAAGCGCACACCGGTAGGCCTCCCAACAGTTCTCGAGCAGGTTCCGACGCTGCGCGACGACGTGGAGCGGCTTGGTGAGCCGCGTGCAGATGTCGCGGCGGGCGAACACCGCGTCCAGCCGCTGGCGGTCGCCCACCACCCACACGGAGTCGACCGCCTCGACGTCCTGCAGGGTCAGCACCACCAGGGCCACCAGCGGGGTGGCCTCCAGTTCCAAGTACACCTTGCTCTCGCCGTAGACCGCCTTGGCGGCCCGGCCATCTCCAGCGGTGACGACGGCGGGAATCCCCACAAGAGCTACCGCCCGCGTCCAACCGTGACAGCAGTCACGGGGCGCGCGTTCCGGCGACCTCGTCCCGCGGCTGGCCGATCGCAACAAGCGAGCCATCGCGTCGGTGTAGCGGAGGAAACGCCATGAGCGGCCCATACGAACACGTCCCGCCACGCGAGGCAATGCTCGGACTGGACAAAAAATTGCCCGTTGGGGACGCCGTTCGGCGCGTCACGCTGCGGTGACGCCGGTGACCTTCGCGCTCCCCGCCCTGTCCCAAACTGCCAGGTTTTTGTCCCCGGCGGTCGTTGTCGCAATCCAAGTACGCGTGTCAAATACGCGAAGGCGGAAGCACCGAAGCGTCACTTGACCCGTCGTTCAGCGGCGGGAGAGATCGTCCCTCGAATGCGCCGAGGGACGTCTGCCAGCGGCCTGCGAGGCAAGAGAGCGACGGCTGCGGCCCCGCCGGGGGAGCCGGAATGAGTCTCGACTGCGCCCGGAGAGGCGAACCGATATGGCGTCGGCTGGCGGCGGCCAATCTGGCCCTGGTGGTGCTGGCGGGCGGCGGCTGCCACCTCTTCAAGCCGAGTGAGGACGTCTCTCTCCAGGGTGTCGTCGAGTTCGAGGAGTCGCTGCTCAGCTTCGAGATTCCGGGGCGCATCTCGACGATCCACGCGGCCCGCGGGCAGTGGGTCGAGGCCGGAGACGCCATCGCCGAGCTGGACCCCACCCTCGAGCGAATCGCCCGGGACGGGTTCGAGGCCCGACTGCGGGCCGCGCGCGCGCGTTTGGCGCTGCTCGCCTCGGGACCGCGCAACCAGGAGCTGGCCACCGCGCGCGCCGGTCTCGACGCCGCGACCGCGGCCGAGGCCGCGGCCAAGCGCGAGCTCAAGCTGGCCGAAGCGCTGCAAGCCGAACGCATCGGTTCGCTGGCTCAGGTCGACCGCATGCGGGATCGGCTCGCCGTGGCGGTGGCCGACCGCGTCACCGCCACCGAGCGACTCGCCCTGGCCGAAGAGGGATCCCGCACCCCGGAGCTCCAAGCCGCACAAGCCGAGGTCGACCTCGCCGCCAGTCAACTCCGGCTCTCGGAGGCTCGCCTGGCGCGCCACGTACTGCGCGCTCCAGCGGCCGGCGAGATCGCAGACCTGGCCATCGCCGAGGGCGAAGTGGTGGGCGCCGGGAGAACCATCGCCCGCCTGGTCGACTGGCGGCTTCCCTACGTCGACGTCTTCGTTCCCCAGCACCGCATGACGGGAATCAAGCTGGGGCAAAGCGCCCAGGTGAACATCGACGCGCAGCCCAGTCCATTCTCCGCGAACGTGTCGCACATCAGTCCGCGAACGGAGTTCACACCACGCTATCTCTTCAGCGCCTACGAACGCTTCAATCTGGTCGTGCGCGTTCGCCTGAGCGTTCAGGATCCCGAACGCGCGCTGGTGGCCGGCGTTCCCGCCTTCGCGAACTGGGGGGGGCCGAGCGAAGGGCTCCCGGCAGAGACGCCTTCGTTCGCGGGCCTTTTGGAATGAGCCCCGAGGCCGCCGTCGTCGAGGCCAAGGGCCTGGCAAAGCGGTACGGGACCCTGTGGGCGGTGCGGGACGCGACCTTCAGCGTCCGCGCGGGCGAGATCTTCGGGTTCGCCGGCCCCAACGGCTCGGGCAAGTCGACGACCATTCGGATGCTCTGCGGAATCCTGCCGCCCACGGCGGGCTCGGGTCGCGTACTGGGTCTCGATGTGGAGCAGCAGGCGGAGGAGATCAAGCAGCACATCGGCTACATGACCCAGCACTCGAGCCTCTACGGCGACCTCACGGTGGAGGAGCACCTGAGCTTCTACGCCTCGCTGTACGGCCTCCGGGCCTCCGCCAAACGCTCCGCGATCGCCAGGGGAATCGAGCTGGGTTCACTCGGAGGGCGCGAGCGACAGCTGGTGGGAACGCTGTCCGGCGGCCTGAAGCAGCGCGTGGCGCTCTCCGTGTCGCTGCTCCACCACCCGCGCCTGGTCATCCTCGACGAACCCACCGCCGAAGTCGACCCGGTCAACCGGCGCGCGTTCTGGCAGACCCTGGCGAAGCTCGCCGGCGAGGGAATCAGCTGCATCGTCTCCACCCATCTGCTCGACGAGGCAGAGCGCTTCCACCGCGTGGCGTTCTTCGTCGCCGGCGAGATCATCGCGCAGGGTTCTCCGGCCGGCGTCATCGCCGAATCCCAGCTGCGATCGATCATCGTGCAACCCGTGGAGCGCGCGGGTCTCTACAGGCGCCTCTCGGATTCACCTTGTGTGACCGAGGCGGCACTCCTGGGACACGGCCTGCGGATCGTCTTTCGAGACGATGCCGCCGCCCGCCACGAGATCCACCGAATCCTCAAGGAGGAAAACGTCACGGAGGTGCATCCGGAGACGGAAGCCTCTCTAGAGGACGTCTACATCGATCACCTCGGGCTCGAGCCCCGGGGCGGCGAGGACCCGAACCGTGCAAGCGTCGCTTAGCCGACTCCTGGCGGTCGCCCGGAAGGAGGTCATCCAGTTCCGCCGCGACTACATGACGCTGGCGATGATGCTGCTGCTGCCCTTGGGCTACCTGATCGGCTTCGGCTATGCGATCAGCACGGACGTGCGCCACATCCCGCTGGCGGTATTCGACCAGGACCACAGCTCCTACTCGCGCGACCTGGTTCAGACCTTCGTTTCCACCGGATTCTTCGATCGCGCGGGAGTGGTCACGAACCACCCGGCCATCGAGAAGACGCTCCGCCGCGGGGACGCCAAAGCCGTCCTGGTGATTCCGGCCCACTACCATTCCGACGTCCTGGCGGGCCGTGAGACCAGTGTGCAGCTCGTACTCGACGGATCGGATCCCCAGAGTGCGGGCACGGCCTTGTCGGTCGCGACGGGCGTCGTTCAGGACAAGCTGCGGCAGACGTCGACCACCGTGGTGGTGGACCAGCGCCCCCAGCTCGCCCCCGTCACCTGGTACAACCCCGACCTGCGCAGCCAGGTGTACATCGTGCCCGCCCTGGTGGGCGTCATCCTGAACCTCACCATGGTGGTGCCCACCGCGGTCGCGCTCGTGCGAGAGCGCGAGTCGGGCACGCGCGAGCTCCTGTTGGCGACGCCCATCCGCGGCCACGAGATGGTGCTGGGCAAGATTCTGCCGTTCGTGGCCTTGGGCTACGTGCAGATCAGCGTCGTGATGCTCGCGGGACGGCTGATCTTCGGCGTCCCCGTCGTCGGCTCGCTCGGCCTGGTCTACGCCCTGGCCACGCCGTTCATCCTGGCGAACCTGGGAATCGGCTTCCTGTTCTCGACGTTCGCCAAGAGCCAGCTGCAAGTGATGCAGATGACCACGGGCTACGTCATGCCGAACGTCCTGCTTTCGGGCTTTCTGTTTCCGGTAGCGGCCATGCCCGTACCGGCGCAGTGGTTCTCGGAAGTTCTCCCGCTCCACCACTTCCTGAAGGTGGTGCGCGGGATCATTCTCAAGGGAAGCGAACTGGCGGACCTCACGGAGGAGGTGGCGAAGCTCTCTGTCTTCGTCGCGGTCAGCCTGTTCGTTTCCATTTGGCGGGTGCGACGCAAGGTGCTCTAGCGAGCTCGGCGGAGCGACGCGGAGCCGTCGCGCCCAGGGAGGTTTGGATCCAATGAACCTGTATCTCGAAACGATGGGGCTCGTCGCGACGTGGCCCCTGCGCAAGTTGGGGTTCGCCCCACCGAGGGAACGAACTGGACCCGATCGAGCGGAGCTCTTCCGGCTTCGCGCCGAGATCGAGCACTTCTTGAAAAGCGACTCCAACGTTCTGCGCTTTCGCGTCGGCGACCGGGAAGTGCCGCCCAGCGTCTACTACCGCCGGGCCATGCTGGGGCGAAGGCTCAAGCACTTCTCGACTGTGTTGATCATCGGCTTCTGCACGATCCTGCCCGCCGGCGAGTTCAAGAACTGGCTCTACCGGCTGGCGGGAATGTCGGTGGGCCGACAGGCATCGATTTCCATCGGAACGCTCTTCGACTTCGCGTTTCCGGAACTGATCTCCATCGGGGATCGCGCGGTCGTCGGCCAGAGCGTCAAGATCGCCACCCACGAGATCACGACCCAGACCGTGCGCATCGGCCGCGTCGAAATCGGTGAGATGGCGCTCATCGGTTCGAGAGCCATCGTCCGCTGCGGCTACCGCATCGGTCCGGGCGCGGTGGTGGGCGCCGGGGCCGTGGTCACGCGCGACGTCCAAGAGCTCGAATTCGTGGGCGGGGCTCCGCTCCGGCACCTGAAGCAGCTTTCGGAGCCCCTCTGAACCGCCGAAGATGGACCCCCTGCAGATCGTCGCCCGCTGCCGCCGCTGTGCCTCCACCCTGCTCCTGGCGCAGGCCACCCTGTGCCTCGCTCCCGCTGCTCTCGCCCCTGCCGCCGAAGCGAATGAACCGGTTGCCGCAGTGCAGGAGACCTTCGCGCCGCTCTTGACCGGGCTGCGCCCCGCCCACGAAACCCCACTCGCGCTGGCCCGGGCCGTGGCGCTCGGCCTCCGCAACAATCTCGACGTCGAGATCGCGCGCTACGTGCCGCTGTTGGCGGGCCTCTCGGCCGAACAGGCCTGGGGTGCCTACGACCCGCGCATCGCGTCCGAGGTGGGTTGGTTCAGCGGCCGTCAGCCGAACGCCAACGCCGTGCTGGGGGTCGATCGCCTGACGCGCACGGAGTTGGACGAACGCCTGTCGATCTCGGGCATGGTCCCGTACCTGGGAGCGGGACTCGGCGTCGACGTGGCGGGCAGCAAGCGGCGCAGCAATGCCGCCATCGCCACCCTGAGTCCGGAGTGGGACGCCTCCGTCACCGTGTCGGCCTCGATCCCGCTGCTGCGGGGACTCATCTGGAACGAGGCCTGGACCCAGATCAAGGTGAGCCACAGCCTCTCGGTCGCGGCCCGCGAAGAGTTCCGGGAGCGACTGATGGACTTCGTGCAGTCGCTGGAGGTCGCCTACTGGAACGTGGTGGCCCAGCGAGAGCGGCTGCGCGTGGCCGAGAAGAGCCTGGCCACCGCCGAGACACTGCTGGACCAGAGTCGCTCGCAGCTCGACTTGGGAGTCCAGTCGGAACTCCAGGTCGTGGAGGCCGAGGCCGGCGTGGGCGCCCGCGAGTTCGCGCTGATTCGCGCCCAGGAACGACACCAACTCGCCCAGGACCGCTTGATCGACCTCGTCTTGGGGACCGACTTGAGCGGTGCGGCGAACCTCCGCTTCGTGCCAACCGACGCTCCGGACGCATTCGAACACCGGGCGGTGGACGTGACGCAGGCGGTCGCCCGCGCCTTCGCGCAGCGCCCGGAGCTCGCGGCCAGCCAGCAGGAGATCGAACGACTCGAGTTCCAGCTGCGCTACGCGAAGAACAGCCGCCTACCGCAGTTCGACTTGCAGGCGTCCTACTCGGCCACGGGGAAGTCCGGCGACAACAACCCGGACGACGATCTCTGCAGCAGCCTGGCCAGCCCGTTGTGCGAGGCGGGCGAATCGTCGGAGTCCGGCAATGCCGGTTTTCGCAAATCGTTCAGCCGCATCTCCGGTGCAAACGGCGGCGACCTCTACAACGTGCGGGGCGTGCTCTCGATCCCGTTTCCGAACACGACGGCCCGCAAGGCCGTCGCAAAGGCCGAGGTGGAGCTGCGCCGAGCCACGACCCTGAA
>JAKSBN010000449.1 GCA_022361175.1 Pseudomonadota bacterium
CGAGTCACACGCCGAATCTGATCCCCGTCGCCAACCGGGCGATCGACTCGGGCCGCTTCGACGTGATGATGCTCGCCTACCACCACGGCATCTGGTCGGAGCTCGACCAGGTCATCGAGCGCGCGCGCAGCGAGCAGGACATGGGCGTCGTGGCCATGAAGACGCTGAAGGGCGCCAAGCACCACGGGCTCGAGGGCTTCCAGAACGAAGCCGGCGTCTACTCGCAGGCCGCCCTCAAATGGACGCTTTCCAATCCGAACGTCTCGTGCGCCGTCATCTCCTTCTTCCAGCTGCAGCACGTGGACGAGTACCTGTACGCGTCGGGCAAGCCACCGACGTCCGAGGACCTCGCGGTGCTGCGCAAGTACGACCGGCAGATCGTCGGGACCTACTGCGCGCCCCACTGCGGCGCCTGCCTGTCGAGCTGTCCGGAAGGCGTTCCGATCCACGACGTGCTGCGGCACCGCATGTACTTCGAGGACTACGGCTGGGAGAAGGACGCCATGCGCCTCTACTCCCAACTCGAGGTCAACGCTTCCGCGTGCGCGAGCTGCTCGGCGCCCTGCCAGGGGAGCTGTCCGGTCGGGATTTCGATCCCCGAGCGCACGGGCGAGGCCCACGACCTGCTGACGCTCGCCTAGCCACGGGCTGGGGAAGGCATGAAGTACCTGCACACGATGGTCCGGGTCACGGACCTGGAGGCCTCGCTCGCCTTCTACTGTCGGCACCTCGGCCTGGAGGAGATCCGACGCATCGACGTCGAGGCGGGCCGCTTCACGCTCGTGTTTCTGGCGGCGCCGGGCGACAGCGAGGCCCAGGTCGAGCTCACCTACAACTGGGATCCGGAGAAGCTCACGGGGGGGCGGAACTTCGGCCACCTGGCCTACCAGGTGGAGGACATCTACGCGACCTGCCAGCGTCTGGTGGAAGGAGGCGTGCAGATTCTGCGGCCGCCGCGGGACGGGCGCATGGCGTTCGTCCGCTCGCCCGATCAGATCTCCGTGGAACTGCTGCAAAAGGGCGAGGCGCTGCCGCCGGCCGAGCCCTGGGCGTCGATGCCGAACGTGGGAGAGTGGTAGCCGGCGCCCACGCGAGTCTCGGATCGCGCAGCTAGCTCTCCCGTAGCGCGCGCATGAGCGCCGCCACGCCGCGGTCGTCCTCGCGATCGCTGGCCTCGAGCTTCTCGACGACGCCGCGGGCGTCCGCCCCGGACCGGTTCTGGCTGAGCTTGAACTTGGCTTCCAGCCGCTCGATCGGCAGCTCGAAGCCGACGATGGCGTCCAGCAGGCCGCGACGCATCGCCTCCGGAAGCTCCCCCGGCCAGGGATCGTCGCGGGGGCCCTCGTACTGCTCCACCAGACGCTCGAGAGCGGCGCGGAGCTCCGGCTCGTCGACCCGTCGGGGGCGCCCCGTCGCGTGTACCACGGCGTAGTTCCAGGTGGGCACGGCGTGGCGCGCGGCGTACCAGGTGGGACTGACGTAGGCGTGGGGTCCGTGGAAGACCGCCAGCGACCGATCTTCTCCGTTGAAGAGCTGCCAGTGGGGATTCGCCCGGGCCACGTGTCCGTGCAGGACTCCCTGTTCGCCGGCTGAGGCGTCGAGCCACAGGGGGACGTGGCTGGCCACGGGCCCTTGGTCGCTGGACGAAACCAACGTCGCGAAGCCGTGGTGGCGGATGAACTCGTGGACGCGACCGAGATCGCGAACGGCGAAGGAGTCGGGGATGTACATGGGGGTGGGTCTCGAGGTGAAGGGCTAGCCCACGTAGTGGCTCATCTTCCGCGCCAGCTCGATGTCGGCCTTCGTGATGCCCCCGGCGTCGTGGGTCACCAGGTCGACCACGACCTTGTTCCAGACGTTCGACCACTCGGGATGGTGGTTCATGGACTCCGCGGCCAGGGCAGCGCGGCCCATGAAGCCGAAGGCTTCGTTGAAGTCCTTGAACGTGAACTCGGCGTGGAGTTTGCCGTCGACGACGGACCAAGCCGCCAGCGACGCGAGAGCGGTCTCGATCTCCGCTTGCGAGAGGCGATCATTCTCGGGCATGGGGTTCCGTTCCACGTAGGGGCGCGCCAAGCCGAACGCTAGCGCATCGACGACCGGGGCTCGTTGCGAATTGGCGAAGCCGCGTCGCTCGGTACGGAGATGGCCTCTAGGCCTCTTCGCGGTGGATCGCCGCCACGAAGGCGTCCAGCAGCGCCCGGCGGATCTTGCCGCGGTCGGCCGCGCCGTAGACCTTGCGGAAGGCCTTGAGCGGAATGATGCCCTTGGCCATGGAGCGATGGCCGCCGCCCACACCCAGGCCTTCGACGACCGCGCGCACCACGTCCCCCGCTGCGCGTACGTAGCCCACGTTTCGTACCGAGAACACCAAGTCGGAGCCCACGATTCCGGCCGCAACCGCCCACTCCGCGCCCTCGGCCTGAAGCGCCATGTCGGCCACCTGCGGGATCACGTCTTCTCGCACACGACCCAGCACCAGGATGTGGATCCCCTCTTCGACGACCGACTGCGACAGGGCCCGACCCAGGGCGCGCAAACCGTCGACAGGCAACGCGGGCCGCTCGATGCGCCGCAGCAGCGCGGGGCTGTGGTGGGCGTGCAGGAACGCGAAGGCCTCCATGTCCCGGCCGCTGGCCTGGCGACCCAGGAGCTGGGTGTCGCTCTTGATGCCGTACAGGAGCCCCGTCGCGAGCCGCGGCCCCATCTCGGTGCCCGCCGCCCGCAGATACTCGGTCATGATCGTGGCCGTGGCTCCGTAGGCCTGACGGATGTCCTTCATGACCGCGTCGTAGCCCGAGCGTTCGGGGTGGTGATCGATCACGACGTCCACCGAGCGCACGCGTGCCGGGGGTTCGTCGCCGAAGACGTTGGGCTGCACGTCGACCAGGGCGATGCCGTCGAACTCGTCCAACTCGTCGGGGGTGATGGTGCGGACCTCGATTCCGAGGGCGTCCACCATGGCGCGGTTCTCCGGTCGCTGCACCTCGCCGAAGGCGACCAGCGGCGCGGTCGTGCGCTTGCGGCCGAGGAGCACGCGCAGCGCGTAGCCGCAGGCGATGCCGTCCGGATCCGGATCGGGCTGAAGCAGGATTCCGACCTTCTCGCGACCCTCCAGCAGTCGCTGTACGTCGACGACCCGGCGCAGGTTCGTCAGGTGGCCGAACTCCTCGTCCACGTCGTCGCGGATCAGCGTCCGCAGACCGGCGCGGCGCAGACACGGGTGGTCGGGGAGGTCGTCGTCGGTCAGCGTGTCGGAGAGCACCAAGATGGGCGCGTCGGGAGCGGCCTCGGCGATGAGAGGAACCGCCGATCGAATCCAGGGCCCCTCTTCGGTCGCCAACGCGAAGCCGTCGCCGTTTTTGGGATTCACCTTGTGGATCGCCTCGACGGAGAGCCCGCCGGGCAGCGCGCGAAAGCCGGGAGGACGCGCACGGGACTCGTCTTCACGAGGCACCCAGGTGAGCTCCTCGTTCTCGCCGGCGCCGATCCGTGCCCACAGGCGAGCGATCTGCGCCCCGTCGCAGACGATGATGCGGCGTCCCAC
>JAKSBN010000049.1 GCA_022361175.1 Pseudomonadota bacterium
GCCGAAGCCCCCGCGGTGGCCGACGCCCCCGCTGGTCGTCCAGATCCCGCCCAGCGAGATCAACATGGGCAGCGCTCCCAGTGTGGCCGCCGCCAGCGCCAGGACGGCCTCCCGCCAACGCGCGCGCAGTTCGGAAACGATCTCCGGCCTGGCGCACTGAGCCGCCAGCAGCACTGCGGCCGGGATCACGACGAAGTCCGCCCGCGCGTAGACCCCGAGGCCGAGCGCGAGACCACCGAGCACCCAGAAGAGCGGCTTCCGCGTCTGCCAGCCGTGCAGCAGCAGCCCGAAACCCACCGCCCGACACAGAAACAGAGTCGTGAACGGCCCCCACTCGTGCAGCGACAGGAAGAAGAAGGTGGGATCCGTCCCGACCAGCAGGCCGGCGGTGAGCGCCGCCGGGGTGCCGAAGAGACGCTCCAGACACAGCATGGCGAAGAGCAGCGCCAGCAGCCCGGTCGCCAGCGTCGTCAGCCGCAGCGTCGCCGTGCTGACGCCGAAGAGCGCGAACGAGGGAATCAGCAGCTGGCTCTTGAGCGAACCCAGGTAGACCGCGTTGCGCAGCGGAAACGGACGCCCCGCCAGCCAGACTTCGCGAACCGAGCCCGGGTGCGGACCGGCTCGGTCGGGCTCGAGAAAGTCCGCCGCCTGCTGGGCGAGAAAGGCCTCGTCGTAGTAGACGCCGGGCCGGTCGAGTCGCGGCGCCGCCAGGCCGAACGCGAACGCGGCCAACAAGAACCACGCCGGCCACACGGGCGAGACCCGAGTGAGAAGCGAGCCGGTCACTCCGTCGCGGCGGACGGCGACGCGGCCGCCGCGCGGGTGCGCGCCTTTTGGAGGCTCAGTCCGATCACGGCCTGAGAAGGGGCCGCCGCCTGGGCGCGCTCCAGGCGGGGGATCGCCTCCGACGGCCGCCCCTGTTCCAGCAGCACCAGGCCCGAGCGATAGAGCGCCCCCGCGTGGCCGGACTGCAGGGCCAGGGCCTCGTCGTAGGCTTCCAATGCCCGCGACCAGTCCCGGCGTTTGGCGTAGAGCTCTCCGAGACCGAACCAGGCCGCCGCGGTCGGGTAGAGCGCCAGGCTCTTGCGAAACTCCGCCTCCGCGCGATCGAGGTCGCTGCGTCGCATCCACTGGCGCGCCAGCTCCGTGTGGATGGCCGGTCCGTCGCGGCCCAACCAGGCGAGGCGCTTCGCGGCCGTGCGCGCCCGCTCGAGGTCGCCGCGGCCGAGCGCGCGTTGGTTCCCCATGTAGCCTTCGTAGGCCGCGCCGACCGCCACCGCCAGCGCAACCGCCCCCGCCGCCAGCGCCAGGCGTCGACGCCACGAGACGCCCGACTCGGCGAGGGGTTCCGGCTCGGGCGGCTCGCTGCGCAGCAGGACCCGCCCGATCCCGGTGTCGCGCAGTTTCCAGATCGCGCCGTCCAACACGAAGTGGTGCAGGTTCACGACCGCCGCGACCATCAGCGCCAAGCCGGACTCGTACGGCAGGTCGCCCAACAGGCCGGGCGCGAAGACGAGCGCCGGCAGCGTCCAGATGGCGTAGCCGGCCAGCGCGGCCTTCCCCAGGTACGGCAGCACGCGCGGCTCTCGGCCCGAAGCGCGGGCGTAGTACGTGGTCACCCACAGGTACTGGACGGCGTGGAACGTGGCGATCCAGATGAACCCGTAGGCCGTGTACACGTTCGTGAAGAGTTGGCTGTCGGTGGCCCAAGCGAAGTGCCGCATCACCACGGGGACGGCGAACCACAGCGACTGGGTCAGCACGAGGGCCGCACCCGGGGCCAGCACGCGCCAGGACGCGTTTCGACGCAGCAGGCCGGCGGCGACTCCCGTCGAGACCAGGTAGGCGGCGAGCAGCAACGGCTGCAGGACCGCCAGCAGGCCCTCGGGAATCCCGATGGGCAGCATGTGGAAGGCGGTGCCCCGGTACGTCACGGGCGCGTAGGTGGCCGTCTCGGCCGCCGCGTGGATGCCGCAGAACGTCATGACGTAGGACGTCAGGAACGACGCGTAGAGCCAGCGCTTGGCCGCCGGCGAGACGCGCGCCCCGCGCCGCCCCAACACCATGAGCGCGACACCGTAGTTCTGGCCCGTGTAGTGCCAGGGACTCCACGTGAGATAGACCGTCAGGACGAGCGAACCGAGCCAGGCGTAGCGGAGCCCGAACACCAGGAGCAGACCGATGATCACGCTGGCGTACACGGAGAAGAACGCGTACTTGCGGCGGTCGGCGCGGGTCTCGTAGACCCGCAGCAGTGTGCCGCCGTAGTGGGGAATGGCGGCGATCATCACGAGAATGCCGGCCGGAGCCCAGACCGCCAACCGGGCCTCGCCCAGGACGAGCTGGGCCACCACCACGATTGCGTATCCGAGCCCGCACCCCAGCAACAGATCCGGCCCGGTTCCGAAGAGCCCCGTGGCCCGCTTCGGGTTCGCCGGCGCAGCTCCGGAGGGGCTCGTCATGGAATCGCTGCCTCCGCGCATTCAGCAGAGAACCGGGAGGTCTACGGCTCTTCTTCCGGCTCGGGTTCCTCGAGCTCGTAGCCCAGCGCGCGGAGCTGTGCGCGGCGCATGGCGTCCAGCTCGACCTCGGGTGCCTCGAAGCGCGGCGGGGCAGCCAGATAGGCCTCCGCCCTCGCGCGCAGCCGCGCCACCAGTTCCGGATGGTCTCCGGCCACGTTGACGTTCTCGGTGGCGTCGGTGCGACGGTCGTAGAGCTCGGGGTCGTCGGGGGCCACGGCGTGGTGGACCATACGGAAGGGCCCGTCCACCATGGCCACGATGGGCTTGGGCTCCGCGCTCACCCGTCCCCAGGTCTGGTCGAGCTCTGCCGTCGACATCCGGTCCTCGAGACCCGGCAGCGCGGCGCCCTGGCCTCCCGCCGCCAGGATCAGGGGCAGGAGCGAGCGGCCGTCCGTGTCCGGCATGCCGTCGAGACCCAGGATGTCGAACACGGTGGGCCAGATGTCGATGTTCTGCACCTTGTGTTCCACCACGATCCCCGGGTCCAGCCGAAACGGCGGAATCACGATCAGCGGAGTCTCCGTGACCTCCCGGTAGAGATTCTGCGCGTGTCCCTCGATGCCGTGCTCGTAGAAGGCCTCGCCGTGGTCGGACGCGATCACGATCATGGTTTTCGTCAGGAGGTCGTGATCGTCCAGCGTGGCCACCAGCGAGCTCACGTTGCGGTCGGTCCAGTGGATGGCGTTGTCGTAGGTGTCGGACAGGGTCGTGCCGAAGTGGGCCGACTCGATGTCGTAGAGGTACTGGTGCACGTCCATGTAGTGCACGTACAGGAAGAACGGCTCGTGGGCGTGGGCCCGAACGAACTCCTGGGCGGAGTCGGTGGCGTCGAAGTCGCTGCCCTGTAGCGGGTGGGTGGAGGGGCTCCGCCGCTCGAAGCGGTCCGGCGTGGCACTCGGCTTGGGACGGAAGTACTGATCGAAACCCTGGGCGAACCCGAAGTTGGGCGCGACCCACCCGTTGCGGAAGATCCCGGCCGTCTTGTAGCCGGCCTGCTGGAAGATCTCCGCGGGCATGGTCGCCTCGTCCGAAACGGCGTGGGGGTAGCGGAGGACCCCGATGTGGCGCGGCAGCAGTCCGGTCCACAGCGAGGCCATGGAGGTCTTGGTCCAGCTCGAGTGCGCTTGGACGTGGTCGAAGCGAATCCCCCAGCTGGCGAGCTCACTGATGGTCGGCGTGGTCTTCCGCGAGTAGCCGTAGGCTCCCATGCGGTCGGCCCGCAGCGTATCGATGAGGAGGAAGACGACGTTGATGTCGTCCTGCTCCCGCAGCGTCGCGAGCTCGGACACGTCCTCTACCGGGCGCGACGGCAGCTTCACCTCGAACTGGGAGGCGATGGCGAGCACGGCGAGCACGGCGGCGAGCGAGTAGTAGAACCACGGGGAGTCGAGAAGCCTGCGCACCACGGGAACTTTCGAACCTCGAGTCGATTTTGGAAAGCCCGACAGTCTACCCACCCGGCTACCCGGAGGCTACGGAAACCGCGGCCGCAGCGGCCACCGGCAAGAGCGGACCCAAGGTCTTCGATTCGAAGCGAATCGCAGACTCTCGAGCCGTCGAAGGCGAGGGGCGGCCCTCAGGCCAAGAGGAGGCCACGAAGAAAGCGGGCCGCCAGAAACGAAAGAGGCGGCCCCCTCATGCGAGGAGACCGCCTCTCGAGGTCTTGGCAGTCGGGTGCTTACTTGCGAGCCCGCTTGCGACCCAGAGCGGCCAGGCCAATGACGCCCGAACCCAACAGGAGCAGGGTGCCCGGCTCCGGAATGAAGTTCAGGGTCATCACCACGAAGCCACCCAGGTTGCCGGCCACGTTCGTGAGGGCCAGCAGCTGCGTCACCA
>JAKSBN010000038.1 GCA_022361175.1 Pseudomonadota bacterium
CGCGCATGGAGGAAATGGGGGTCCGGATCACGCACCTCTACGGCCTGACCGAGACCTACGGGCCCCGCGTCTTCTGCGACATGCAGCCCGGCTGGGAAGCGCTCGACGCGGCCGGGCGCGCGCGGGTGATGGCCCGCCAGGGCGTCCCGCACCTGACGGCCACGCACCTGCGCGTGGTGGACGACGCCATGCAGGACGTGCCGGCCGACGGCGAGACACTGGGCGAGGTGGTGATGCGCGGCAACAACGTCATGCGCGGCTACTTCGAGGACCCCGAAGCCACCGAGGCGGCCTTCGCCGGCGGCTGGTTCCACTCGGGCGACCTCGGCGTGATGCACCCCGACGGCTACGTGGAGCTGCGCGACCGCAAGAAGGACATCATCATCAGCGGCGGCGAGAACATCTCCACCATCGAGGTGGAGCACACGGTGGTGCAGCACGAGGCCGTGCTCGAGTGCGCGGTGGTGTCGGTGCCGCACGAGAAGTGGGGCGAGGTACCGAAGGCCTTCGCCACGCTGCGACCCGGCGCCGACGTGACGGAGGAGGAGCTGATCGCCTTCTGCCGCGAGAACCTGGCCAATTTCAAGGCGCCGAAGACGGTGGTCTTCGCCCCGCTGCCCAAGACCTCGACCGGCAAGATCCAGAAGTTCAAACTGCGCGCGAAGGAGTGGGCCGGACGCGAGAAACGCGTCAACTGACCGCACACCCCGCGCGACAGCAGCCAGGAAGCGCAAGGAGAAGACGATGAAGCTGGGATATTTCGGAATCAACGTGGGGCCGTGCTCGGACCCGGACGTGGCGGCGCCGGTCGCGCGCGCGGCCGAGGCGGCCGGCTACGACTCGCTCTGGACCGGCGAGCACGTGGTGCTGCCCGACCCCCAGGCGCCGCCCTCGCCGGCGCCGCCCGAGATGCCGTTTCTCGACCCCGCCGTCTCGCTGGGATTCCTGGCGGCGGAGACCGAGCGGGTGCTCCTGGCGACGGGGATCGTGATCCTGCCCCAGCGCAACCCCGTGGTGCTCGCCAAGGAGTTCGCCACGGTGGACCGGCTCTCCAAGGGCCGCCTCGTCCTGGGCGTGGCGGCCGGTTACCTGGAGGCCGAGTTCCAGGCGCTGGGGGCGGACTTCGCCAACCGGGGCGCCCTCACCGACGAGTACATCGCCGCCATTCGCACGCTCTGGACGGAGGAGAAGCCCGTCTTCCACGGCGACACCGTCCACTTCGAGGGCATCCAGTCGCGCCCGCTGCCGGTGCAGCAGCCGCACCCGCTCATCGTGGTGGGAGGGCAGAGCCCGCCGGCGCTGCGGCGCGCGCAACGGGAGGGCAACGGCTGGTACGGCTTCGCCCTCGATCTGGAGGGTACCGAGCGCTGTCTCCGCGGTCTCGAGGAGGCCGCCAAGGCCGTCGAGCGACCGAGTGAGCTCGGGAGCTTGGAGATCTCCGTCACCCCCGTGCCCGGCCCGATCGACCGCGACACGGCGCGGCGCTACGAGGACCTGGGCGTCGATCGGCTGGTGCTGATGCCCTTGGCCGGGGACGCCGAAGGGCTGGTGGCGCTGGTCGAGAAGAGCGCCGAAGAGCTGGGGACGTAGGCCGGAGCGGTGGGGGAAGGGCACACCCAGCTCGCCCAGTTCCGTCGCTTCGCCCAGTACAACCAGTGGTTCAACGGCCGGCTCTACGAGCTCGTCGCCGGACTCGACCCGCAGGAGCGCGAACGGGACCGCGGCGCCTACTTCGGGTCGATCCTCGGTACGTTGAACCATCTCCTGCTGACGGACTGGCTGTGGTTGGCCCGCTTTCGCGTCTCTGCGCGAGGTGCCGCCCGCGTTCGAGTTCCGGTCTCTCGACACCGTTTTGTTTCGCGACTTCAGCGCTCTCCGGTCGGAGCGCGTCCGGACGGACGCGGCGCTGGTGGCGTTCGTGGGCGAGTTGTCGCCGGAACTCGTCGCTGGCGACCTCGTCTACACGGCGACGGACGGCGGCCGGATGACGGCTCCCCTCTGGCACGCGATCGCGCACCTGTTCAACCACCAGACCCACCATCGCGGCCAGGTGACGACGCTCCTCTCTCAGTCGGGGTGCGATCCGGGAGCGACCGACTTCATCCTGACCGCCTTCATGCCCGAGCCCGAGGTCCGCTAGCGATCGAACCAGAGCTCGGCGGCCGTGGCGTCGGCGGGGGCGTCGCGCACCAGGCGGGCGGGCAGGAGCGCCGCCGCTCGCTCCAGCGTGCGCGCGGCCTCGGGCACGCGGTTCTCCGTGTAGAGCGCGCCGGCCTGCTGCAGTGCGAGGCCGCCCTCCGACGCCCGCTGCTGGGCGCCGCCCAGGTCCGGGAACACGCCCGCCGGGTCGGCCGCGGCCGCCTCCCGCAGGCGGCGGCTCCACGCAATCCACTGGGCGCCCGTCATGCGCTCGCTCTTGGCCCGCGCTCCGCCCGCGTGGGAGCGGGCGGCCCGATACTCGATCACCGGCTGAGCGGCGGTGTTGCGGCTCACGTCGTCGAGGCGGGCCGCTGACAGCGGTCCCACGTAGAGTGAAAAGGGCCCGGCTGGGTCGGTCACCCAGCGGTCTTCGCCACCGGCGACGCCGAGCCGGGTGGTCGCCGCCTCGATCGCAGCGATGGCCGCGGGCTCGGACTGAAACCCGACCAGCGCCGCCGTGGGATAGGCGCCGAAGAAGTCGCCGCGAAAGACCGCGCTCTTGGGGAACACGTCGGCGAAGGTGGCAGCGATCACGGCGAACTCGCCCGGGCTCAATTGGTAGAGCGGCAACCACTGGCAGAAGAGCCCGCCCGGCGCGAGTCGTACGCGGACGTTCTCGAAGTGCTCGCGCGTGTAGAGCGCCCCGGTACCGGCGCGCCACGGCACGAAGAGGTCCGCCACGACCACGTCGAAGCGCGCCTCGGTGTGGGCCAGGAAGTTGCGCGCGTCGTCCAGCACGACTTCGGTCCGCGGGTCGGTGTAGACGGAGCGGTTGAAGCGGCCGAAGTACGTCTCCGCGGCTCGCGCCACCAGCGGGACGAGCTCGACCAGCGCGATGGACTCGACCGGGTGCTGCGTCACCGCGCCGGCGCTGATGCCCGTGGCCGAGCCCACGTAGGCGACGCGCCGCGCTTTGGTGTGCAGCACCAGGGGCAGATGGCCCTGCCGCTCGTGGTGAACGCGTTCGGCCGTGCCGCCGAGCGAGTAGTGGTTGTCGGTTCGAATCCGGCGTTCGCCGCGCCGCTCCAGCACGCTCACGACCCCCGACGCGTCCGCGGCCTGGTAGAGCAGGCGCTCGCCCGCGGCCACCGGGGTGTGGGGCAGCGCCAAGGGCGACGCGGTGGTGGCGATCGCGACCCAACCCACGGCCAGGCTGCCGTCGCGCAGCCAGCGTCGGGCCGGCACGGGATCGCGCAGGAAGACCGCGGGCAGCGCGTACGCGAGCGAGACGGCGACGAACGCGCCCCAGGGCCCCAGCCAGGGGAGCAGGGCGTACGGCGCCGCCAGGGCGCCCAGGATCGCGCCTGCGGTGTTGGCCGCGGCCAAGCGGCCCAGCCGCACTCCGGCGCGGGCTCGGCCGCCCGCCTGGCCTGCCTGTGCGATGACCAACGGGAAGATCGCGCCCGCCGCCAGCAGCGCGGGGCCGGCGGCGCGGAAGACCGCGACGATGGCTCCCACCACGTAGCCGCCGCCTGCGGTCTCGGTCCCGAAGTAGGCGAGTCCGTCGGTGCTTCCGTGCAGGACACGCGGGAATCCCAGCCAGGCCAGCGCTGCGACCGCCAGGGCCAGACCGAGCCAGCCGGTCACGTCGGAATCGGTGCGTCGAACCAGACGCGCGACGCCGAGGGCACTCGCCGCCAAGGCCGTGAGCACCGCGACCAACACCGCGCCGAAGGCCAGCACCGACTGGTTGAGAACCAGACCGAAGGCCTGCACCAGGAGCACCTGGGCCGCGAAGGCGCCGAAGCCCGACAGGGCCGCCAACCCAAGCCAGGGAAGGTCGCCGCGTTCGATCGGGACGGCGTCCGTTCGCGGCTTCTGCGGCGCGCTCTTCGACTCCGTCTCGGCGCCGGTGCGTCGGGCGGCGAACAGCGCCACCGCACCGGTGCCCGCCGCGAGAACGAGGCCCACGCCGTAGGTGGCGGGGATGCCGACCCACGGCGGCAGCCAGAAGGCGGCGGCCGCCGTCCCTACCACCGCCCCCAGCGTGTTGAGTCCGTAGAGCCCGCCCGCGCGCGATCCCATGGACGCCGGGTCGGGCGAGAGGGCGTGACTGAGGACGGGCCAGGTGGCTCCATAGCAGGCGGCGGCGGGCAGGGTCGCGACGAGTGCTCCGGTGAAGCGGACTGCCGCGAGTCCGATGGAGGGCCCGGTGCGCAGCGCGTCGTAGACCGGCCCCAGCGCGAGCTCGAAGCCGTGCAGGACGACGGGCACGAGGAGGCCGAGGCCGCAGGCGCAGAACTCCAGGGCCCCGTACAAGCGAAGCGCGCTCTCCGCGCGCTGCAGTCGCCGCGAGGCCCAGGCCGCGCCCAGGGCGTGGCCGGCGAAGAACGCCACCAGGGTCGCGGACGCGGCGGGCGCAGTGGCGCCGAAGAGATCGCGAAACCAGCGCATCCAGGTCATCTCGACGACCAGGGCGCCCGCGCCGGAGGCCAGGAGCAGCCCGCCGGCGAGCGCGGGGTGGAGCCGCGCCGGAGGGCTAGCGGCCACGGAAGGCGGGCGTTTCCTTGCGCAGGAAGGCGTCGGCGCCGTCGCGGACGTCCTGGCTGTTGCCCGTGCGGACCATCGCTTCCGCTTCCAGGTCGACGAGCGCCCGGGCGTCGGTCTTGAGCGCCAGATTCAGGTTTCGCTTCATGTAGCGATACGCGAGCGGCGGCCCGCCGGCCAGGCGCTCGGCCTTCTCTCGCGCGTCGGCGCGCAGGCCGTCGGCGGGGACGACCCAGTTGACGATGCCGAGTTCGAGGGCGCGGGCCGCGTCCACCGGCTCGTCCAGGAAGTAGAGCTGGCGCGCGACGGCGGTGCCCGCCACCTGCGTGAGCCAGTAGCTGCCGCCGAAGTCGCCGGAGAAACCGATGCCGGCGAAGGCGGTCACGAAGCGCGCGGTGTCGGCGGCGATCCGCAAGTCGCAGGCCAGGGCCAGGGAGAGTGAGGCGCCGGCGGCCACGCCGTTCACGACGGCCAGCGTCGGCTTCGGCATTTCGTGAAGCAGCAGCGCGGCTTCGGAGTGGTTGCGCAGGCGCTGCATGGGCGCCTCCATGGCTTCGTCCTCGGCGGGCGAGATGGGGGAGCGGGACGCGGGGGTGAGGATCTCCTTCAGGTCGCCGCCGGCCGAGAAGGCGCGCTCGCCGGCGCCGGTCAAGACGACGCAGCGGACCGCCGGATCTCGCGCCAGCTCCGCCAGCGCGGGGGCCAGGTTCTCGAGCGCTTCGACCGAGAGGGCGTTCAGCTGCTTCGGGCGGTCGAGGGTCACGGTCGCGATGCCGGCATCGCGCTCGACGAGAATCGGTTCGGACACGGGAGTCTCCTGGGGCGGCCTACTTGATGGCCAAGGGATTGATGGGAGAGCCCACGGCTCCCGTGATGGGGAGCGGTGGGGCGCTGAAGAGGAAGGCGTAGCGCCCGTCGGCCGCACACGCGCCGGCGAGGGCATCCAGCGCGAAGATTTCGCCGAACAGCACTCCGGTGTTGCGGATCGAGATCATGTGAAGGGGCAGGGCGCAGTCCGCGGTTTCGTACGGGTGAACCTCCACGGCCCAGGTGTCGGTGGCGACGGCGGCCACTTCGCGTTCGTACAGCCAGCGGGCCGCGTGTACGGAGAGGCCGGGGGCGGGACCGCCGCAATAGCCCTCCCACGACTTCTGCTCCAGGCAGCGCGTCATCATGCCGGTGCGCACCAGCACGATGTCGCCGGGCTCGACGGTCACCCCCTGGGCTTCGGCGCAGGCGTCCAGGTCGTCGGGGCCGATGCCCACGCCGCCCTCGAGCCAGGCCACACCGCGGTGGCGAGGAACGTCCAGGAGCACGCCACGGCCCACGACGTCGTGGCGGAGCTTGTCGATGCTGTTGGCGCCTGCCCCTTCGCTGGTGACCAGAGCGATGTCGCGGTCGTTGTACATCTTGCCGTCGTAGAAGACGTGCGAGAGGGCATCCCACTGGGTCCCGCACTGCAGCGGCATGGTGACGGCGTCGTCGGCGTAGCGGAAGCCGCCGGGGATCGCGTCCTGGACGCCCGCCAGGGCGTCGGTTCCCGTCGCCAGCATCACGTGAATCGGATTGTGGCGGGCGCCGGTTCCCGTCTGGGGTCCGTTGCGGTCGAAGGGGAGGGCACACGAGATCACCGTGCCGCTTCGGACCAGGGAGGCGGCGCGCCGGATGCGCTCGGGGGTGATGAAGTTCAGGGCGCCGCGCTCGTCGTCGTCGCCGAAGCGACCCCAGTTGGAATAGCGCTCGCCCCACTCGCGCACGGTCGCGGCGTCGAGGACCTCGCTCACGCGCGGCCTTCGGCGGCGAGCCGGGCCTCGACGAGTGCGACGTCGCCGGGCACGTCCACGGGCGTCGACTGCCAGTCTTCGATGACGCCGGCGCGAATGCGGTAGCCGTGCTCCAGGGCGCGCAGCTGTTCGAGCTGCTCGGCCCGCTCGGCGGGGGTGGGCGGCAGGGCGACGTACTCCAGCAGGAACGGGCGCCGATAGGCGTAGAGCCCCACGTGCTGCCAGTAGTCGGGTGCGGCCGCCGGATCGCGCAGTGCAGGAATTCGACTGCGCGAGAACCACAGCGCGTGGCCGCGGGCGCCCAACACCACCTTTACGCGGTTGGGGTCGTCGAGGGCCTCGGGCTCCGCCGGGTGCACCAGGGTCGACATCACGGCATCCGCGTCGGACTGCAGCGCTTCGACTGCAGCGTCGATCACGAAGCCGCGGATCAGGGGCTCGTCGCCCTGGATGTTGACGATGACGTCGGCCTCGGCGTCGGCCGCCGCTTCGGCCAGGCGGTCGGTTCCTGTGGGGTGGTCCGGACGCGTCAGCACGACCGGGGCGTCGAAGTCGGCACACGCCGCGGCCACGCGCTCGTCGTCGGTGGCCACCCAGACGTCCGACAGCTGCTTGGACTCGCGCGCACCCTCCACCACGCGCTGGAGCATGGGTACGCCGGCGATCGGGTGCAGGACCTTGCCCGGGAACCGGGTGGAGGCGTAGCGCGCGGGGATGACGCCCAGAACGGCCATGGGGGCGAATGCTACACGAAGGGCCGGGACGCGCCGAGCGCGGCGGCACGCGCAGTGCATCTTCTGCGTGTTTGCTTGGCGGCCCGGTCGGGCGCCGGCTACCGTCGCAGCCTCGTGTCGAGCCCCGCATCCGAGCAGCCCGAGCCCCCGCACGAAGCGCCCCCGGAGCGCATCCCGAATCCGTGGTGGATCCTGCCGATCCTGGGTCGCATTCCGATCGGGATCACGCGCGAGCACCTCTCGATGCTGGGCATGGTGGCGTTGGCGCTCCTGTTCGAGAACTACGACATCTCGATGATGGGGGCGGCGCTCACGTACATCCGCCAGGACTTCGGCCTGGACCAGGCCGGCGGCGCCGCGCTCACGTCGTGGGTCCGGTTGGGTGCTCTGCCCGCGTTGGCTCTGATCGTCTACGCGGAGCGGATCGGGCGCCGACGCCTGTTCCTGGCCAGCATCGTCGGTTCGGCCGTGGCGACGTTCTGTACGGCCTTCACGCAGGACGCGCAGCAGTTCATGATCGCCCAGGTGTTCGCGCGGACGTTCTTGGTGACCGGCGCGGCCACCGCGTTCGTGATCATTGCCGAGGAGCTTCCGGCCGAACACCGCGGCTGGGGCATCGGCATGCTGGGTGCGCTCGGGGCGACCGGGTTCGGGCTCGGCGCGATCCTGTTCGCGCTGCGCGAGTTCCTGCCGTACGGCTGGCGCGCCCTCTACGTGGTCGGGGTGATCCCGCTGCTGTTGATGCCGATCTTCAGCCGCCACATCCGGGAGACGCGACGCTTCGAAGAGCACCGCACCCTTCACGTCGATCACGCCAACCCTCTCGTCGAGTTCATTCGGCCGCTGTGGAAGATCGCCCGCGAGTACCCCGGACGCTTCCTGGCGGTGACCCTCATCGGGGCACTCTCGGCCGCGGCCCACGCCCCCGTTCACCAGCTGCTCTCGGACCACGTCCACAACAACCTGGGCTGGGAGAACTGGCACTTCAGCACCATGATCGTGGGCGCCGGCCTGCTGGGCATCGTCGGCAATCTGGTGGCCGGCCGGGCGGCCGACGCGGTCGGTCGGCGCCTCGTGGCCTCGCTCTTGTTCGCCTTGTTCCCTCTGTTCGCGTACGGCGTCTACCACGGGGTGGGCTGGCAGGTGGCTGTGGCCTTCGTCCCCCTGGTTTTCTTCACGACGGGGGGAAGTACGCTTCTGCGCACGCTGTCGACCGAGCTCTTCCCGACCTCGGCGCGGGGAACCTCGACGGGTTGGGCCATGACGCTGGAAACGCTCGGGGCCTTCGTCGCACTCCAGGCCGTCTCGCTGCTGACGCCGGAAGGCGGTACGTTCGTGACCGCGATCAACCAGGTCGCGCTGGTGTGCCTCGGTGCGGGTTTGGTCGCGCTGCTGCTTCCCGAGACGGCCCGACGCGAACTCGAGGACATCAGCGAAGCGGACTGAGCAGCGAGGCGAACGACGTGGATCCGAAGGTCCTCTACTGGACCGGCGCGTTCATCAACATGGGGGCCGTGGTGGCGCTGGCGGTCGCGGGCGTGCGCGCGGCCCGGCGGCGGGCCTTCCTGCAGCACGCCCGCTACATGACCGCCGCGGCCCTGCTGGTGTTCGCGTTTCTCGGCTCGTACGTATTGAAGGTGGCGTTCCTGGGCCGCGAGGACTTGGCCACCTGGGAAGCTTCCGCGCGGCTGTCCCTCTACGTCCACGAGACCTGCGTCGTGGCCATGTTGGCCGGCGGTGCGGTGGCGTTCTGGCGCGGCCGGCGGCTGCGTCGCACGCGGCTGGTCACGGGGAGCGCCGAGGCACCGGCTCCGACGGCCGGCGGCTTGCGGCAGCACCGGTGGGCCGGGCGCATCGCCGTGGCCGGCTGCGTACTCGGCCTGCTGAGCGCCGTCGGAGTGCTCCTGGGGATGTATCGGCGCGTCGGGTGGATGTAGCGGCTTACGCCGCGCCGCGCGTCTGCAGCTCGACGTAGCGCCGGTAGGCGCCGCCCTCGCGGGCCATCAACTCGTCGTGGCTGCCGCGCTCGACGATGCGGCCGGCCTCCACGAACAGGATCTGGTCCGCGGCGCGAACGGTCGAAAGCCGATGCGCGATCACGACCACGAGCCGCTCCCGGCGCGCCTGCCGCAGGCTCTCCACCAGCTGGCGTTCGGTGGCGGGGTCGAGGGCGGAGGTCGGCTCGTCCAGCACCAGCACGGGGGCGCGGCGGACCAGCGCCCGTGCGATGGAGAGCCGCTGCTTCTGGCCCACCGAGAGCTTGCCGCCGGCGCGCCCCAGCGGCGTGTCGTACCCCAGCGGCAGGCGCGCGATGAACTCGTGGGCTCCCGCTTCGCGGGCGGCCCGCTCCAGCTCGGCGTCGCTGGCGTCGGGTCGCCCCATGCGGATGTTCTCGGCCACGGTCGCGTCGAACAGCACCGTCTCCTGGAAGACGAACGAGATCTGTGAGCGCAGCGACTCCCGGGTCGCCCGGGCGACGTCGTGCCCGTCCGCCAGCACCCGGCCCGATGCGGGCTCGTGGAAGCGCGGGATCATGGAGGCCAGCGTCGTCTTGCCGGCGCCGGCCGGACCCACCAAGGCGATCATCTGTCCCACGCGCGCTTCCAGGTTCACGTTCTCCAGCGCGACGGTTCCGTCCGGGTAGGCGAAGCTCACGTCTTCGAAGCGGATCTCCCTCGAGATGGGGGGCAGCGTCTCGGCGTGCGGCGGATCCTCTTCGCTCGGCTGGTCCATCAGGAAGGCAACCCGCTGGAGGCCCGCCGCGTTCTCCTGCAGGTTGAACCAGAGGGCCCCCAAGTCTGCGCACAGGAACGCGATCCGGCCGTAGTACACGAAAAGCAGGGCGAAGTCGCCGGTGGACAGCACGCCGGCGATGACGCCGTCCGCCACGTGCAGGAAGGCATAGAGGAAGAGCGCCGTGCCCGGAACCGCCGCCATCAGGAAGGCGGCCATTCCCGTCAGCAGCACCGAGCGGTAGCGGCCGAACGCCGACCAGCTGTCGCGGTCGAACGACGAACGCTGGCGCTCCTCTCCGCCCAGGCTCTGGACGGCCAGGATGTTGGCCATGCCCTCCTCGGCGGTCGTGGTCGAGACGGAGCCGGCGGCCCGGCTCCTGGCGCTGGCCCCCCGCATGCGCGAGGCCAGCGGGAAGGTGGCGATCAGCACCAGGGGCGCGAAGGCCAGCGCGGACAGCACCAGGATCGGCTGGTCGCCGAAGGCGATCGCCAACAGCACCGACACCAGCAGGATGTTGAGGGGGGCGGCGATCGGGGTCAGCAGGATGCGGTAGCAGGCGTTCGTGATGGCGGGCGTGTCGTACATGACGCGGTAGACGGCGTCGCCGATCCGCTCGTCGTCGAACGCGGTCATGGGCAGGCGTTGGATGCGCTCGAAGAGCCGCGAGCGATAGTGGTGGTTGAACGCCTGGGTCAGCCGCATCGTGTAGCGGAAGTCGATCAGGCCGAAGATGCCGCCGGCGAAGCTCCAGCCCTCGTTGGCCGCGTTCTCGGTGCGGGTGGCCGTGTCGTGGCCGTTCGAGAGCCGGGCGTCGGCCGTGTCCCGCTCGCTCCAGGTGGTGCCGTAGGAGCCCGCGAAGGCGAAGACGACCAGCTGGAAGGCGACTGCGGCGGCCAGGATCTCACCCGTCGAGAGGTCGGCCAGCAACCGGACGAAGGGCTCGACGAAGAACGGGAACGGCCGGACGGGTGCGTCGATCGGAGTCTTCTCGATCACGTGGTCGATGATGATCTTGATGGGCCAGGGCAGGATCAGCAGGGGCAGCAGGCTGATCATCAAGAGCACGCCCTTCACCGCGAACTGGAAGCGGAAGGGGGCCACGAACCGGATCGCGTCCCGCAGCACGGAGAGCGTGGCGCGGGAGGAGAGGGCGTCGGGCGAGGGCGTGACGGTGTTCACGCGACGTCCTCCCGAGGCTCGCGCGCCGGGCCCAGTTCGGCCTCCACAAGGCGTCGATACGCCCCCTCGGCCCGGCCCATCAGATCGTCGTGAGAGCCCATCTCCGCCACCCGTCCGTCCACGAGAAAGGCGATCTGGTCGGCCCGGCGGATCGTCGAGAGCCGGTGCGTGATGAGGAAGATGCAGCGCCCGCGGCCCCAGGCGGACAGGTTCGCCAACACCCGCAGCTCGGTCTCCGCGTCGAGGGCCGCCGTCGGCTCGTCCAGCACCAGGATCGGCGCGTCCTTCACCAGTGCGCGCGCGATCGACAGGCGCTGGCGCTGGCCGGTGGAGAGCTTCGTCCCGCGCTCTCCCAGCAAGGTGTCGTAGCCCTGCGGCAGGCGCTCGATGAACTCGTGGGCGCACGCCACGCGGGCCGCCGCCTCCACCTGGGCGTCGGACGCATCGGGGGCGGCATAGCGGAGGTTCTCGCGCACGCTGGCCCCGAAGAGGACGTTCTCCTGCAGCGCGATGGACGCGTGGTCGCGCAGGCTCGCCGTCGTCAGGCCGCGCAGGTCGTGACCGTCGATCTCGATGCGGCCCGTGTCGGGCTCGTAGAGGCGCAGCAAGAGTGCCATCAGGGTGCTCTTGCCCGAACCGGTGGGGCCCACGATGGCGGTGATGGTGCCCGTGGGCGCTGCCAGGTCGATGCCCTGCAGCACCGGCGCCTCGGGCAGATAGCCGAAGTGGACGTTCTCGAAGCGCACACCGTCGCCGATCCCCGAGAGGTCGCGCGCGTCAGGCGCGTCCTGCACCTCCGGTTCCAGGTCGAGCACCTCGAAGACCCGGTCGAGCCCGATCCCGATGTCCTGGAGCCGTCCCCAGGTGCGGTAGATCTCGCGCAGGGCGTCGCCCGTATCCGACGACTGGGCCTTGAAGAAGTTGTAGAGCCCCAGGTTCCAGGCGGTGAAGCCGCCCACGGCCACGAACAGAAGCTCGGCATCACGCGCCTGCAGGGTGCCGAGGGCGATGGCCGCGATGGCCGCCGTGCCCACGATCGCGAAGATGGCCACCTGGAAGGAAGCGAACAGGTTGCGGGCCGAATAAGCGGCTTCAAAGGCCGTCGCCGAACTCGTCTCGAAGCGCTCCTGCTCGACGGTCTCGGCGCCGTAGGCCTTGATCACGCGAATCCCCACCAGGGTCTCCTGGATGCGGGACATGAGCTCTGCGTTGGACTCGCGTGCGCGCCGAAACCCGACGCGCATGCGCCGGGCCAGCGCGGCGCCCAACCACAAGGTGGGAGGCCAGGCCAGCGCCAACACCGCCGCCAGCGCCGGGTCGTAGAGGATTCCGACGACGCTGAGGGCGAACGCGTAGCGCGCGATCGCCGCCAGCGGATTCATGATCAGCACCTGCACGAGCTGGGTGACGACCGAGCTGTCCTGATAGAGGCGGTACAGGGCATCGCCCACCGGGTTGTCCGAGTGAAACCGGAGCGAGAGCGCCTGCAGCCGGTCCAGCAGTTGCAGGCGCAGCAGCTGGTTCACGCGCTGGAGGATCCAGACGAGCCAGTAGTAGAGCCCGAGCAGCCCGGGGAGCGCCACAAGAGTGACGCCGATGCCGATCCAGATCGCCTGCCGCACCAGCGCGCTGCGCTGTTCGGGCTGAAGCGCGTCCACGTGCACCCACGTCGCCGGGTCGAGGCCGAAGATGGCGGCGTGCAGTTCCAGCAGGGATTCGCCCTGCAGCACGCGGGTCCAGAGCGTGTCGATCAAGAGCAGGGTCGGGAACAGGAGGCCGACGGCCAGGACGGCGAAGCCCAGCAGCAGGCACACCACGTGCCACTTGACCGGCCAGAGCAGGTGGAGGCAGCGGCGCAGCAGGCCGAGAATGAGACGAAACCGCAGCCGGTCGTTCTCGCTCCCGTCCCCCAGGCGCTTGAGCTTGTGAATCTCGAGCCGGGGCTCCGCTTCGTGAGCCATTGTGACCTGTCCCCGGCACCACCCGTGCGCGGATGATCGCAGAGAAGGCGCCGGTCCGAAAGGCGTCTCGTCGCAGAACGGGGCCGTGATAGGGTGTCCGGCCATGCGCATTCTCGCGGGTGTTCTGGAGGGCGCGCGAGACGCCGGAGCGGCGCTCTCCCGGGTCACAGAGCGGTTCGTGCCCGACTCCTGGGTGATCTGCATGATCCTGACTGCGGGGGCGTTCGCCCTGGCCGTTCTGGGTGCCGGCGCCGGACCCGAGGAGGCCGTGCTCGCCTGGGGCGCCGGGCTCTGGAACCTCCTCAGCCTGGCCATGCAGTTTTCGATTGCGCTGGTTGCGGCGCACGCGTGCGTCTCGACCCGCCCGGTCTACCGCCTGCTGGACGGCCTCGCCGGGCTGCCCGATCCCGCTCGGCCGCACCAGAGCCTGCTGCTGGCGGGGATGTTCTCCCTCGTGATGGCCTACCTCAACTGGGCGTTGTGTCTGGTGGCGTGCGCACTCTTCGTGCCGTTTCTGGTGAGACGCAATCCGCAAACCGACGTGCGCCTGCTGGTGGCCGCTTCGTATCTGGGACTCGGGACGGTCTGGCACGGCGGTCTCTCGGGCTCGGCCCCACTGATTCTGGCGACCCCCGGCAATCCGCTGCTGGAGCCCGCTACCGGCCCCCCCGTCGTCGACCGACTGTATCCGGTGACCGAGACGCTCTTCGAGCCGTTCAATCTGGTGTACCTGGTCGTCGTGGGGGCGGTGGGCCTGGCCGTCGTGACGCTGCTGCACCCGCGGCGCGGCGCCATGACGCTGGATGCGAAGCGCGCCGAGAGCCTGCTGCCCGAACCGCCTCCACCGGACACACCGGGCCGGACGCCCGCCGAGCGCCTGGATCGGTTTCGAGGCTGGACGTGGCTGGCCGCGGGCCTGCTGCTGTATCCGCTGGGTCACTCGATCCTCACTCGGGGGTTCGGTTCCAGCTGGACGATCAACGCCTACAACACGGTGTTCCTGGCGGCCGCGCTCCTGTTGCACGGCCGGCCGCGCTCGTTCCTGGCGGCGTGTCGCCGCGGCGTCGACTCGGCCTGGGGCATCATCGTCCAGTTTCCGTTCTACGCGGGCATCTTCGGGCTGATGCAACACACGGACTTGGGTTCGTGGTTGGGGGCGCTGTGCGCGCGAATCGCCACCACCGAGACGTTCCCGTTCATCGTCTACGCCTACTCGGGATTCATGAACTTGTTCGTGCCCTCGGCCGGCTCCAAGTGGCTGATCGAGGCCCCGTTCCTGTTGCCGGCGGCCGCCCAGCTCGACGTCTCTCCCGTGACGGTCTTGCTCGCCTATGCCTACGGCGACTCCACCACCAACCTGATCCAACCCTTCTTCGCCATCCCCATCCTGGCGGTGACGCGCCTTCGCTTCGGAGACGTGGTGGGCTACACGCTGCTGGTCGCTGCGGCCTGTGCCGTCGTCAGCGCCGTGGCGCTCGCCTGGATACCGGCGCGGCTCTAGCCTCTTGGGATCGAGTCGCCGCCGGCGGCGCCCTGCGGCTACTGCAGCGGAGTCCGCCCCTCTGGTACCCTGTGGCCGTCTTGACCGATGGGGGAAGACGTGGAGTCGCGAAACATCCTGATCGTGGGCGCGGGCCAGGTGGGGCGTACGCTGGCGCAGCGCCTCTCCGGCGACGGCCACGACGTCACCCTGGTCGAGGACGACGCCGGCAAGGCCCAGGAGCTGCACGACGGCCTGGACGTGCAGGTCGTGGAGGGCAACGGCTCGACGGCGGCGGTACTGCGCGAGGCGGGGGTGGAATCCGCCAGCCTGGTCGTGGCGTCCACGGACTCCGACGAGATCAACATGCTCGTGGGCCTGATGGCGGCCCAGCTCTTCCAGGTCCCCCACGTGGTGGTGCGCGTGCGGGATCCGCGGCACGAGAGCGGCTTCGCCCAGCTGGTGGCCGCGCAGTCGGCCGAACACGTGACCGTGAATCCGAACACGGCCGCCGTCGACCGCATCGCCACGCTGCTCGAGGTGCCGGGCGCGCTCGACGTGGTGAGCTTCATGGGCGGTGCGCTGTTGGTGGCGGGCTTCAAGATCCGCACCGACTCGGACTTCGCCGGCCTGCGGGTGTCGGACATGCAGCTCCTGTTCGCCTCGACCCCCACGTTGGCGGTCGCCATCCACCGGGACGACGACTGGATCATTCCCCACGGCAGCGAGGAGATTCGCGCGGGCGACCTGGTCTACTTCGCCATCGCCCGCCACGAGCTGCAGGACGTGCTGTCGCTGGTCGGCGTTCCCAAGGACAAGCGGCACCGGGTGCTGGTGGCGGGCGCCTCGCGGATCGGCCTCGAGCTGGCCCGCCGCCTGGAGAGCCTCGACGTGCGCGTGCTGGTCATCGAGGAGGACGCCGAGCGGGCCCAGCACGCCGGCGAAGAGCTCAAGAACGCGGTCGTCCTCCACGGGCTGGTCACCGACCAGACGCTGCTCGAGAACGAGGAGATCGAGGGCGTTTCCACCTTCGTGGCGGTGACGCCCGACCACGAGACGAATCTGGTCGCCGGACTCCTGGCCAAGCGCCTCGGCGTCGGCCGTGCCGTGGTCCTGGTGGACAACCCGGCGCTGGTCGCCATGGTGGGCGAGGTCGGCATCGACGCGATCATCAGTCCGCGCTCCCTCACGATCGGTCTCACCCTGCACCACATCCGCGGCGAGGGCGTGCGCTCCGGCGCGGCGCTCTTGGAGGACCAGGTGGAGATCGTCGAGGTGGAGGCCGTGCGCGGCAGTCGCCTCACCTCCGGCCCCCTGTCCGAGGTCAAGCTTCCGCGCGGCGTCCTGGTGGGGGCCATTCGGCGCGGCAGCGAGCTATTGGTGCCGCGCGGGCGCGATCAGGTGGCTCCGGGAGACCGCGTCCTGTTGGTGACGACCGTCGACCTGGCGCCCAAGCTGGGCGACTTCACCGAGGCGCCGTAGGCGCTAGAGCCGGATGCGGCTCGACTGGCGCCGGCTGGAGCGCAGCCAGGATCCCAGCACCATTCCCATGGCCAAGATCGACGCGCCGGCGATCAACTCCGGCCAGCGGGAGCCCGCGCGCAATTCCGCATTGTCCATGGTGAGGCTCTCGATCTCCTGGCGCTGTTCGGCATCGCGGGCGCCGATCGTCTCGTTCTGCTCCCGCAGAACGGTGGCGGCGTCCGTCGTCTCCTGCAGCTGGGCGCGCAGGTCCTGCACCTCGGCCTCGAGGCGCGTGACGCGGATCGCCGGCGGGGGCTCCTGCTGGAGGTAGCCGCCCGGAATCCAGCCCTCCTTGCCGTCGGCGGAGGAGCGGATCTTGGTCCAGTTCTCGCCGCGCTGAAGCACGCGGACCTCGTCGCCCGTCTTGATGACCCCAAGGATGCGGTAGTCCTGGCCCGGGCCCGTGCGCAGATTCAGGCGAACCTCGCCGCGGACCCAGGCGGCCTGGGCGTGCGCCACCCCGGCGCCGAACACGACCAGCAACGACAGCAGCGGCGCGAACCGCGCGGCGCTCCGGAGCCTGTGCATGGGTCTCCTCCGACTTGCCATTCGTGCCATTCGCCCCCGGGGAGCGAGGCGGGATTCTAACGCAAGGGCCGCCGACGTCACGACGGGGTGGACAGGGTCCCGCGGGGTCGAAGCCCCGACGAAACCACGGCGGACAGAACGGCGGACGTGGGAATGGAAGCGCCCGCGAGCGGCCGGCGCGCTGGCTCCCCGGGCAGGACTCGAACCTGCGACAAGGCGGTTAACAGCCGCCTGCTCTACCAGCTGAGCTACCGGGGAACGCGCAGCGGCGGGAGTCTAGAAGCTGCGCGGCGAAACGCAACGCGCACGGAGCGGCTCTAGAGGCCATCTCAGTACCTCTCGGTCGCCAGAGTCGCGTCTTCGAGCCGATCTCTACGTTGCGAAATCTCGACGTAGCGACGGC
>JAKSBN010000013.1 GCA_022361175.1 Pseudomonadota bacterium
AGCGCTTGCGCCACAGGCCCAGCCGGGTCTCGACGCGGGCTTCGACGGTGTCGCGCACGGCGCCGCGGTGACACCAGGCGATCGCGGCCGGGCTCAAGTCCGTGGTCTTGCGGGCGTGGTCGTCCACCGCGAGCACGTGGCCGGAGTAGAAGTCCGGCGTGTATTCGATGGCGTCGAAGGTGCCGTGGGGCACCGTACCGAGCAGCGGAGCCGGTCCCAGCTCGGGAAAGACGAGCTCCTCGATGGCGCCGCCCCGGTGCGGCAGGAGCGACAACGACACCTTGGCCGTGGTGGGGCGTTCGGGAACCCCGTCGGCTTCCGATGCGCGCTCTCGCACGGGGCACAGCCGCAGGCGCAGGCGGCCTCCGACGGCGAGCTCGGGTTCCAGGACCGCGCTGGCGCGCCGGACCGAGCCGTCGCGATAGCGACTCTCCACCTCGAGCTGCGCCGGGCAGTCCAGGGGACCCGTGCCTCCGATCGCCGCGACCTCGGCTGCGGCGAGTCGCCCGGGCTCCAAGACGAGGGGCACGGCCACGGGCTGGCCCGCCCAGGGCGCGCCGGAGCCGTTCACCAGCACGGCGTCGTCGCCTTCCCCGAGCGGCGGCAGGCAGCGGGCGAGCTCCTCTCGGCAGCGCTCCGAGGCCCGGCCCAGCGCGCGGTGAAAGCCGTCGATCTTCTCTTCGGTGGCGCGGGTGCGCAGGTCGCTCCGCCACAACTCCACCAGGTCGCGCGGGTCGGCGCCGCGACCGCCGAGGGCGCGCGCCGCGCGCCCGTCGCGGCGCAGTCGGTAGCAGGCGGTGTTCATTCCCAGGCCGTCGCGCCCCGACACCGCCCAGCGGGTCGGGTTGTAGCGGGGCTGCTTCTTGCACGGCAGCGGGTCGGCGCTGGACGCCAGCGTCACCAGCGGCCCGTGGCCCTCCTCGGCGTGGACGTGGACGGGCAAGCGAAACCCGATCCCCGGCTCGCGCGCCAGACCGGCGAAGAGCGCGCGCAGCCGCGCCATCTCCACGCCGCGCTCGGCACCCGCCGGCTCGGGGTGTCCGGGCCGGTAGTCGAAGATCTCGACGTCTCCGCCGTAGAGGCAGTGGGCCTGGGGGACGCCCTCGCCTCGCCACGGGGAGAGGGTGCGCCACAGGTCGTCGGCGGGAATCTGCCCGTGAGCCACGCGCTGCACCTTCTGGAAGAGCACGCAGTCGTTCCAGAGAATCGGAAGCGCGCGCCCGCTCCGGCCCACGACGCGCGCGGGCCGTCCGCGCAGCGGCCGCAGCTCCCGGCGCTGGCTGGCCGGGTTGTTCCACTCCATGACGAGGCGCCGGGCGCCGCAGTCGAGATACAGATCCGCGAGCCCGTCGGCCCAGGTCTGCTCGCCCACGAACCAGGTGGTGGGCGTTCGTTCGAGCAGCTCGGCGTAGGCCGCGCGACCGAGGGCCAGGTTGTCCGCGTTGACGTCGGCGGGCACCAGTGGAGCCACCAGCTGAGCCCAGCCCGAGGCCACGGGCTCGATCAGGTCGCGCTCCACCAACGCGCGGTAGGCCTTCAGCCACTCCGGGTCTTCCGCGGCCAAGCGCGCCAGCGTGCGGCCCGACGCCTCGAATCCGATGGGGATGCGCTCCTCCTCCACCAGGCTGAGAAGTGGCCAGTAGCAGCGGTCGATCACGCGCGGGAGGTCCGGCTCCGGGATGGCGGAGAAGTCCAGGTTCGCGTGAAAGACGCTGAAGAGCCGGAGCGCGCCCGTCACCGCGGGGCTCCCAGAGCGCGTCCCAGCTCGCGCGCCACCCGCTCCACGTCGTCGAACCCGAGGCCGGGAAAGAGCGGCAGCGAGAGCAGCCGCAGATACGCGCCCTCCGCGACGGGAAAGTCGCCGAAGCCGTGGCCCTCGCGGCGGTAGTGAGGCTGCAGGTGGACGGGGATGTAGTGCACCTGAACCCCGATGCCGCGGCGCTGCAGCGCGCGGTAGACCTCGGCGCGGCGAACGCCACTCGTGCGGGGCGGCAGCCGCACCGGAAGCAGGTGCCAAGCCGAACGCACGTCGCGGCGCTCCACCGGTAGCTCGACCGGAAGCCGGGCCAGGGCGGCCCGGTAGCGGGCCACCAGCTGCCGACGCCGCGCCAGCTGATCGCCGAGCCGCACCAGCTGGCTGCGCCCCAGCGCCGCCGCGGCCTCGGGCAGCCGGCCGTTGGCGCCGAGGGTGTGGAGCTCGTAGACCCACTCGCCCCGCTCTTCCTCGCGCAGCTCGGGCGGCAGGCCGAGCCCCTCGAAGCGCGCCACGTCGCGCTCGACGCCGTTCTCCCGCAGCGAGCGCAGGCGGCGGCACAGCTCCGGATCGTCGCTGACGATCGCCCCTCCCTCCCCCGTCGTCACGTGCTTGGCCGGGTGGAACGAGAAGCAGCCGAGCGTCCCGAGGCCGCCGGCCGGGCGACCGGCCACGCGAGCGCCCAGGGCGTGGCAGGCGTCCTCCACCACGAAGCGTTCGCGACCGAGACACCGGGCCAGACCCGCCACGTCGGCCGGATGGCCGCCGAAGTGGACGGCGATGCAGCCGCGGGTCCGCCGCGTGATCCGCTTGGCCACGTCGGCGGGATCGAGGTTGAGGGTGCGAGGGTCGACGTCCGCGAAGACGACCCGGGCCCCGCACCGCTCCACGACCGTCGCGGTGGCCACGTAGGTGAGGGTCGGAACGATGACTTCGTCTCCGGGCCCGACGCCCAACGCGCGCAGCGCCAACTCCAGAGCCGTGGTGCCGCTCGACACGGCGACGGCGTCGCGGCAGTCGACTTCCCGGGCCAGGGCGCGCTCGAAGGCCATGGCCTCCGCGCCCTGGGTGATGCGTTCTGACAGGAGCGCGCGGCGAACCGCCGCCACATCGCACTCGCGCATCTCGTGGCGGGTGTAGGGGAGCCTCGGCGGGCGGCCGCCCGGAGTGGCCCGTCGGCGCTCACTCCCGGGTGTCGGAGTCGGCATCCACGAGCTCGCGCAGGCGGTCGACGCCGAGCCACTGGGTGTTGGTGTCGCTGGCGTAGACGAATTCCCGCTCGCGCTCCTTCCCACCTTCGGGTTCTCCCCGGCCGGCGACGACGTAGTGTCCGGCGTGTTCCCGGGTGGCGACCGCTTCGTCGGCGGTGACGAGGACTTCGTGCAGCTTCTCACCGGGCCGCATCCCCACTTCCTTCACGTGGGCCCGCGGA
>JAKSBN010000147.1 GCA_022361175.1 Pseudomonadota bacterium
CGCCGCGGCGGCGAAGAGCCCCGCCCAGGTGCCCACCAGCGAGCGCGGCAGCCGGGCGCCGGCCGCGGCCCAGCGCGCCGTCAGCGGCGCGGTGCATGCCAGCACCGCGGCGGGATAGGCGGGGGTCAGGTAGAGGCCGCGCTTGCCGGCCGAGAGGGAGAAGAAGACGAAGAAGGTCCCGAGCCACGCCGCCAGGAAGCGCCAGGCCCGACGCTCCGGCTCCGGCGCTTCGGGCCAGCGACGGCGCAGTGCCAGCACGGCGAACGGGGCCAGCAAGGACACCGGCGCCAGGTCCGCGGGCAGCTGGACGACGTAGTAGTAGAAGGGCCGCGCGTGGGAGGTGCCCTCCGCGAAGCGACCCCAGAGGTTCTCGACCACCGCGGTCTCGAAGAACCCGGGCGGAGCCAGCGTGACGGCCGTCGCCAGCCACGCCAGGGCGGGACCGGCCGAGAGCGCCCAACTCCAGTAGGGCACGTAGCGGCGCCACTCGCCCAGGCGTCCCTCCCAGACGAGAAACACCGCCATCACCGCGAGCGGCAGCAGTCCGACCGGCCCCTTCGTCAGCACGGCTGCGCCGAGCGCGGCGTGCAGGCCCAACAGATTGGCGCGCCGCGAGCCGAGGCCGCGATCCAAGCGCCAGAAGCACACGAGGGCCGCGGCTTCGAAAGCGGCCAACAACACGTCGAGCTGCGCTCGTCGGGCCAGGTGGGAGAAGCGGAAGACGCACAGAAGGGCGCCGGCGGCGACCCAGCCCGCGAAGGGGCCGAAGGCGCGGACGCCGAGCCAGGCCGTGGCGGCCACGACCGCGATGGCCGCCAGCGCGGAAGGCAGGCGCGCCACGAGCTCCGAGACGCCGTCGGTCAGGCGGCCGCCCCCGGCGACGAGCCAGTAGTAGAGCGGAGGCTTTTGGGTGTAGGGCTCGCCGTTCAGGTGCAGCAACCACCAACCGCGGGTCCCGTGGCCGCCCTCGGTGATCTCGGCCGCGATCTGCCCGTACCGGGGCTCGTCGGGGGCCCAGAGGTCGATGCCTCCGAGCCCGGCGAGGTACAGGACGCCCGCGGCCGCCAGTATCGCTGTGGCGGCCGCGCCGGCTGCCCGAGCCTCGGCCATGCGGCCTCCTCGTGTAAGATGGGCCCGCAGGGTAACCCGAGCCCCGAGGAGGTGCCGTCATGGCGGAGTCGGCAGCGGAGTTCCGCGCCAAAATTCGCGAGCCGGGCGTCAAAGCGCTCGAGATCGCGCAGTTTCTGGACGGCCTCTCGCACCCGGAACGCGTGGCCGCCATCCGCGGCACCACCCGCTCCGACCAGCGGCGCCTGTGGGAGCTGGCGGAGGGCTTCGAGTCCGTGCGGTTGACGGACCTGGTGCGCCCGGAGACGCCGGCCCTGCAGACCGTTCGCCACTTCGGCAAGAACACGCTGCCCGCCTTCACCGAGTTCGAGAAGCGCTTCTGCCGGCCCGAAGACGACGACTCCGCGACGCCGCGAACGCTCTACGGCTTCAACTACCAGACCCTGGCTCCGCTCACCGGCCCCGGGTACTTCGTGGCGGTGGACGACGAGCGGCGGCCCGAGGTGTTGATCGACTACCGCCGCGTGCCCTCCGAGCATCCCGTGGGCTGGCCCGAGGTCCAGATCAACGAGCGGGGGCTGTCGCGGTTCGTGTACGGGCACATGGTGGACACGCTCCGAAGGCTCTCCGAGCACGTGACCATCGGGTCCGCGGCCCGCAAGGGGAAGGACCTGGGAAGCTGGTTCCTGCTCTGTCGGGAAGCATGACGGACTCGCTCGCGCTCTCGGTCGTGATCCCCGTCCACGACGAGGAGGACTCGCTTGACGCCCTGCACCGGGAGCTCGACGCGGCCCTGCACTCGGTGAGGGGCGGCTGTGAGATCGTCTTCGTGGACGACGGCAGCCGCGACCGGAGCCTGGCCCTGCTGCGCGAGATCGAGCGCAAGGACGCGCGGGTGCGCGTGCTGGCCCTGGACGGCTGCCACGGTCAGAGCGCCGCGCTTGCCGCCGGCTTCCAGGCCGCCCGCGGCAGCTTCATCGCGACCTTGGACGCGGATCTGCAGAACGACCCCGCCGACCTGCCGCGGCTGCTGGCCGAGCTCTCGCACGCCGACGTGGTGAACGGCGTGCGCGCCGAGCGTCGCGACGACTGGGTGCGGCGGCTGTCGTCGCGCGTGGCGAACGCGGTGCGGCGCGCGGTGGTGCACGACGGCGTCTCGGACGTCGGCTGCTCGCTGCGGGTGATGCGGGCCGACTGCCTGCGCCGCGTCCGTCCCTTCCACGGGTTTCACCGCTTCCTGCCGGCGCTCCTGCAGCTGGAGGGCGCGCGCGTGGTGGAAGTCCCGGTGTCGCACCGCCCGCGGCGCTACGGGCGCTCGAAGTACGGCATCCGCAACCGCCTGCTGCCCGGACTCGTGGACCTCTTCGGCGTGCGCTGGCTGCAGTCGCGCGCGCTGCGCGTGCGTGTGAAGGAGTGGCCGGGTGGGGAGCGCCCGCCGGAGGTGTAGCCTCGGTTCGCGTGTTCCGAGCTTCTTTGCCGCGGGCGCGGCGAGGGGGCTCCGGCGAATGGCTCGCCGTGGGCAGTGGGTCTCGTTCGGATCTAGGAGTCGAGGGAAGGCCCTGTCTCGATCGGCCTCGGGTGGGGGGCTGCGCTTGATTTCGCCTTCGCGCCCCTCGCCGCGCCCGCTCGTGCGGCGCCGATTCGAGCGTGAGTTCTGGCAGAGGGAGCGTCCCCGCGTTTGGGGCTAGCCGCCGGCTTTCTTGACGGTGTAGCCCCGGGCTTCGAGCTCGGGGATGAGGACGGCGCCGTGGTCGCCTTGGATTTCGATCACGCCGTCCTTGACGGCGCCGCCGGTGCCGCAGCGTCGCTTGAGCTCCTTGGCCAGGTCGCGCAGGTCGTCCTTCGGGAGCGGCACGCCGGCGATGGTGGTCACGGTCTTGCCGCCGCGCCCCTTGACTTCGCGGCGGACGCGCACGATGCCGTCGCCCCGGGGCGCGCGCGGGCTGGCGCGGCAGACGCAGCGCGCGGACGGGAGACCGCAGTGCGGGCACATGCGCCCGTGCTCGCTCGAATAGACCGTGCCCGTGTCCCGCTGCCGCTTCGCCATCGCGTCCCTCGTCGCGAGGCCGTCAGAGCTCGCCGCGCGCTTTGCGAGCGTAGCGGGTCAGCACGTGGCGCATGGTGTCGTCGGTCTGGATGCCGCCGAAGGGCCACTCGCCCAGCAGGAACGTGGGGACGCCCGTCACGCCGGCTTCGACGGCGCTGCGGGTGGCCTCGTCCAGGGCCCGTGCTCCCGACTCGGCGTCGCCGGGCTCGAGCTCCAGCTCGCGCAGCAATCGCGCGTGTTCTTCCGGATCGCCGATGTCGCGGCCTTCCTCGAAGGCGGCGCTGAAGACCCGTTCGCGCCAGGTGACGGCGCGCGGGTCGCCCTCGAGGCGCAGCGCGAGCGCCCCGGACGCCCGCGAGTCGAGCCAGGCCGTCGGCATGCGCACCGACACCTGGAGCTCGCGCGCCACGCGCAGGGCGTTGGCACGGCGGGGCCCTTCCACGTGCGCTCCGCGCCGCCAGCCCGTGATGCGCGTCAGGTCGAGGGGAGTCCACTGGAGCGCCAGCTGCAGCTCGGCCAGGGTCGGCGCCATGCGCTCGAGCACGCGGTGCGCCACGTAGCAGAGGCTCGAGGCGAAGTCGTAGTAGACCGGCACGCAGAGCGGGCCCAACCGCTCTGCTTCGCCAGTTTTCGTCGGGTCTGCGCCGGCCGTCACACCCGTATGGGAGCGTCGATCGGCCTCGCCGGCAACCGCCGCGTCAGGCGCAGAGTCGCTTGTGTTCGACCATGATGCAGCGGTCCTGCACGACGTCGATCCCCACGGCGCGCAGGCGCGTGGTGGATTCGCCGTCGTGGATCCCCAGCTGCATCCAGACCGCGCGGGGAAGCGGCGACATGGCCAGGATCTCGTCCACGTGCCGCGGGATGTGGTCGCTGGCGCGGAACAGGTTCACGATCGCGACGGGTGCTTCCACCTCGCGGAGCGAGGCGTGGCAGGGTTCGCCCAGCACCTGTTCGTACTTGGGATTGACGGGGATGATCCGGTAGCCCTGCTCCTGCAGGTAGCGGGGAACCCGGTAGGCGTCTTCGGCCTCTTTGTTCTTGATGCCCACTACCGCGATGGTCCGGCCCTCGGCCAGGACTTCTCTCAGCTCGGTCTCCGTCTCGGTCAAGCTGGCTCTCCTCGGGCGCACTGGAGTCAGTGTCCGCCCTCGCTCGTTCGGTTCCACGGGCGGTGGTCGACAGCGCCCGGGCCAGGGGATACGGTACGCGGCCATGCGAACCCGGACCCGCCCCACTTCGCTCCGGCGCGGCCTGTCGCCTCGCCTGTGGGGTGGGCGCCCCCAGAACGCCGCCCCCGCCCTCATCCCGATCGCGACCCGCGTGCTCGGCATCGCGCTGATCAGCGGCCTGTGGCTCGGCCTCTCCGTCCCACAAGCCCGCGCCGACGTGGCGCGCGACCCCGTCGAGGGGGTTCTCACCACCACCCTTCCCAACGGCCTGACGGTGCTGACACTGGAGGACCACAACACGCCTGTGGTCTCTTTTCAGATCTGGGTCCAGGCCGGCTCGAAGGACGAGGGACGCTACACGGGACTGGCGCACCTGTTCGAACACATGATGTTCAAGGGATCCCGCAACATCCAGCCGGAGGTGCACGCGCGTTTGGTCGAGGCCCGCGGCGGCCGGATCAACGCCTACACGACCCGCGACGTCACCGTCTACTACGAGGACGTGACGGCGGAGTCGCTGCCGCTGGTGATCGATCTCGAGGCCGAGCGCTTCGCTCATCTGGACGTCTCCGAGGCGACGCTGAAGAGCGAGCGCGAGGTCGTGATCGAGGAGCGGCGGCTGCGGGTGGAGGACCGCCCCAGCGGCCGCGGCTACGAGGCGCTCTTCTCCCTGGCCTTTCCCGCCCACTCGTACGGCTGGCCGGTGATCGGCTGGAAGAGCGACCTGGAGGCCGTCGACGTGGCCGCGTGCCGCGACTTCTTCGACACCTACTACGCCGCCAACAACCTGGTCGTGGTGGTGGTGGGCGACTTCGAGACCGAGACGACTCTCGAGCGCATCCGCGCCCGCTTCGGCGGGCTACGCCGCGCCGCCTCGATCCCCCGAAACGTCACGCGGGTGGAGCCCCAGCACGGGCCGCGCCGCACGCGCGTGCACATGGACTTGCAGAGCCCGCTCTTTCTCGCGGCCTGGCACGCGCCGGCCGCGGGCCACGCCGACGCCGAGGCCCTGGATGTGGCCAGCGCCATCCTGTCGGACGGCCGCTCGAGCCGGCTCTACCGCGCTCTGGTGTACGAGGCGCAGAAGGCCCTCTACGCCAGCGGCGGCTACTACGAGCTGCAAGAGGCCGGCCTCTTCTTCGCCAGCGCCGCCGTGCGTCCGGGCGCGTCCATCGAGGAGGTGGAGTCGCTCTTCCTGGCCGAGATCGAGGCCGTACGCCGCGACGGCGTGACTTCGGACGAGCTGGCCAAGGCCAAGCGCCAGCTGGAAGTGGCGCTGGTGGGCGACCTCGACACCAACAGCGCCCTGGCGAGCCGCATCGGGCGCGAGTGGGTCACGTTCGGCCGCGTGCGGCCCCTGGCCGAGCGATTGGCCGCCATCGAGGCGGTGACGGCGGCCGACGTGCAGCGCGTCGTGCAGACCTACGTGACCGCGCGTGGGAGCAACACCGTCCACGTGGTTCCGAACGGATCGGAGGGAGCGCCGTGACGAGGCGTGCTGTTGCGATCGTTGGCGCGGCCCTGATCGGGCTCACGGGTTGTGCGGCGCCGCCCGCGTGGGAGCTGCCGCCGCCCCCTCCGAAGGAGGGCCCCGTCGTCCAGCCCGGCGCGCTTACCCGGGCGACGCTCGAGAACGGTCTCACCGTGATGGTGCTGGAGGACCACCGCGTGCCGACGGTGTCCGTCGGCCTGGCCGTGCGGCGCGGTGCTGGCAGCGAATCGCTGGCCGAGGCGGGTGTGGCCGCGCTCGTGGCC
>JAKSBN010000436.1 GCA_022361175.1 Pseudomonadota bacterium
CGCCGCGGCGAAGGCGATCGCGCTCCTCCCGCCCGCCGTCAAGGAGGAACGGGTGGTCCCGCCGATCGTGCCGACGCTGGCGGACCTCATCGATCCAGCCACCCATCTCGTTGCCTATCCGATCAAGCGCTCGGGCGGGCAGGCGAAACACCAGAAGCGCGTCGACGTGCTCCTCGAGAACCAGCTCGGAACGCTCCGGTTCGAGACGCAGAAGGAAGAGCGCCTGCTCGCCCCGGCCAACAAGAGCCTCGAGTCCATGCCCCCGATGCCCGACGGTCTCCTGATCGAGGTCGACCACTACAAGTGCTACAAGCTCAAGCCGAGCAGGGACGTACCCGGCAGCCAGCAGGACGCGCGGGGCAAGTTCCGACCGCGCCAGGTGCTCGTCATCGATCAGTTCGAGAACGGGCGACCGTTCGTCTGTCAGCCGGGCTCGCCGAGGAAGGAGGGCCGGCGTTGCAAGGACGACCGGACCTGCGGCGGCGACAAGGACGCCTTCGACTTCTGCCAGCAGGGCGATCCACACCCCGACTACGGCGCCGCCCATCTCTATGATCTGCGAAAGCCGAAGCGCTTCTGCATCCCCGTCGAGAAGCGCGCGCTGCCCGATTCCGGCTGTCCGGTCAAGGACTCCGCGCTCCATCAACCCACGGTCGGTCTCGCGTGCTACGAGGCCAAGCTCGCGAAGCGGACGGGGCCGAACCTCAAGATCGAGCCGAGGCAGGCGAAGCACGTCGTGCGCCGGCCGTTCGTCCAGAGCTGGCTCGCGCCGCACCAGGTGACGACGAGCAGGGAGCAAGACCTCTGCATCCCGTCGCTCCTGCTCGACGGCGGCGCGCCGCGGTAGTCGAATACCAGCCCTACTGACGCCGCGCGCCACCACGTGGCGCAAAGGAAGCTTGGCGGGTGCTGCAAAGGTCGTTTGGCGGGCAGCACGTCCCGTGTCCTCCAAGGGCCTGATTCGCCGACCAGCGTCGCCTGGTACGTGCGTTGCTCCACACCGGACTCGGAGGCAGACGACATGCACCCGAGACACGATCCGAGATGCGGAGAGGCGGCTTCATACCGCCTCGTCTGTTCAGTCCTGACGCTCGTCCTTACGGCAGCTCTCGTCGAGCCGGTAGACGCGGGCACGAAGCGGGTTTGCCGCACGTCGTTTCAATCGTCGACGTGGGGAGAGAGCTGGGGCGTGACCAAGAAGGCGGCGAAGGCGGTTGCCCGCTCCGACTGGGAGGCCGAGGTACGCGATCGTCTCGGCCCCGAGTGGGCGAGCTGGGAGAGCACGAAGCGTAGCCACTTCACCTGCGTGAACTGCGCGAAGCGACCCCGAGAGATGACCTGCGACGGGCAGAGCGGCCACATCTGCCAGGCGGTCGCCCATCCCTGCAGGCTGGTCGAAACGGGGCCGCGATGCACACGCAACTTGTTCGGCGGGACACGACGCGGCGCCACCAAGCGCCTCGCCAGGGATGCGGCACGCCGCGCGTGGGAGGAACGGGCGAGGCTCATCGGTGGCTTGAAGGGGCCATGGACGGTCTGGGAGCACTCACGCGCCAGACAGCAGGTCTGTCGGGACTGCGCGAGCCGCAAGGACCGCAAATCCTATTCGTGTCGGCAGGCGCCCGGGACGGAACGCTTCGTATGCACCGTCCACGCGAAAGCCTGTTCCCAGTGACGCCGTACGTCGTCGACCAAAAGGAGATTGGAACGATGCGAAACTTCATTCTTGGATTCGTCGGCTTGACCGGCATCCTGCTTTCGGCCCCGCAGGCGGCGTCCGCGAGCGGGCCCGCGCGGGACTGTGTCTTCGGACCGTGCCCGGAGCTTCGCACGGCGGGACCGCGGCCCCCGATGCAGTGCGAGACCTTCCTGGCGCGCAACTTCCGCGAGCGGCTGCATCACAAGCTTCGGCGGCGTCTGGCCGATGCGCGGATTCGGATCAATAGCGACGCGAGGGCGGGCGAAGGCTCGTTCGTCGAAATCGCCGGTGAACGGCACCGACTCCACCCTCCTCGCTGGGAGCGCGACGGTGTGCGCGACAAGGTCTTCTACTTCCACGACATCAACTCGATCGCGGTCGAGGCGGGATCCCGCAGCCCGGGGGCCAACCTGTCCGGGTACTACGTCTACATGAAGTTCGAATCGGAGAGGCCCGAGCTCAAAGGGTACTGCGAGAGCTGCAATCGACGGCGCGACAAGCGTGCGCCCGACGGTCACTACGGCGCCGGCTCGAAGCACAAGGATCCCTGGGCCTGGATGTTTCTGCTTCACCTGCACGCATCGTTCTCGCCGGACGGTCATGGGTCGCTCCGCTTCGAGCGTGAGCGTGATCCCTACGTGGACGTTCGTTTCGCTCGAGAGCGGCCCACGGGCTGGAGCATGAAGGCGGTACGGGGCAGCATGATCTCGTTCGCCCGCCGCTCGATCCCGCGGATCCGCACGGAGCTCGCGACCAGGGTCCACAACGCCGTGGCGTACCTCCCACAAGAGGTGCTCGAGGATGTCACGGGCGAACGCGGCAACCGTCTCTACTACATCGCCCACGCTACTCCACCCGCCGAGCGGGACGGCTTCAACGACCGATGGACGGTGTGTTTCCGCAAGGACGCGCCGCTTGCAGCCCGGCCGGCTGCGGCGAGGGGTGCGCCGATCCAGGCACCGCGGACGAGCGAGCACGAGCGCGCACGCGAACCGGGTCGCTCCGCGCAGCGCGGCGTCGAG
>JAKSBN010000102.1 GCA_022361175.1 Pseudomonadota bacterium
CGATGAGCGTGTACCCTGTCCTCGAGGGTCATCGATCCCCCTCCATCGTTGGTGTCTCGCAACAACAACGTAGAGGAAGGGCTCCGATGACCCTCATCTCTTTCAGCTCAGAGGTGTCTATACCTTTGAGACACAGCTCAGGCTAGAGGCCGGATCTACTGGGGACGCACGCCCAGGAGTTCGCACACGTACCGGGCCAGGGCGGGCGCCGCCGTCAGGCCGGGCGACTCGATGCCGATGCAGTCGACCCATCCCGGCACGCCCAGTTCGCTGGCCTCGCGCACCAGAAAGTCGCGAAATCCGTCGCCCGGCCCCGCCAGCTTGGGGCGCACGCCGGCCATGTCGGGCACCAACCAGTCCTCCTTCACGGCGGGCAGGTAGCGCTGGATCGAAGCCGCAAAGGCGGCCGCCTTGCCGGCCGAGACGCGGTAGTCGGGCTCGGCCACATACTCGGTGTCGGGCCCGAAGCGAACGCGACCCGCGAGGTCGAGCGTGGCGTGGATCCCCAACCCCGCCTGCGCGGGCACCGGGTACACCAGGTGGGACAGCGCCAGCGAGCGCCCCGGCGCCAGACCGAAGTAGTCGCCCTTGCAGAAGTGGAGCGCTTCGCCCCGTTCCCGCACGGGGATGCCGACCAGCTCGGCCACGCGGTCGCTGGCGAGGCCCGCCGCGTTCACCACGCCTCCGGCCTCGATCCACTCGCGCTCTCCCGTCGGATTCTCCACCTCGAGGTGCAGGCCGAAAGCGCGGGGCTCCACTGCCAACAGTCGGTGCCTCAGAGCCACCGCGGCGCCGCCGGCCTCGGCTTCCGCCTGGAAGGAGACGGCGAACGCATGCGCGTCGACGATCCCGGTCGACGGCGACCAGAGCGCCGCGACGGCACGCACACCCGGCTCCTCTCGCTGCAGGCGCTCGGGTTCGGCCCAGACGAGATCCGTGACCCCGTTGGCCTGTGCGCGCGCGTGCAGTTCCTCGAGGACGGCGCACTCCGCCTCGCAGGTCGCCACGATCCACTTGCCGATGCGACGGTGCGGCACGCGGCGCTCGCGACAGCGCGCGTACAGCCGATCCCGGCCCTCCCGGCACAGGCGCGCCTTCAAGCTGCCCGGGGGATAGTAGATGCCCGCGTGAATCACCTGGCTGTTGCGGGCGGTGACCTCGCGCGCCACCCCGTCACCCCGCTCCAGGACCAAGACCGAGCGCCCCGCCTTGGCCAGCTCGGCGGCGCAGGCCAGGCCCACCACGCCCGCCCCCACCACGACCGCGTCGAAGCCCGCCACCGGGCTACGCGGGGGGTGTCATGGGGCGGCCCAACGCCAGCGCGAAGAAGTTCCGGCGCTGGAGTGTCGGCCCGAACACCAGCACGGCCACGGCCACCACCAGGTACACGACGGTGAAGGCCTGACGAATCCCGGCGTGGGGAACCAGCAGCTGGGCCGAGAAGAGGACCAACAGCAGGAACCCCTCGCGACGCTGAAAGCGCAAGTCGCAGAGCAGCACCGCCGCCAAGAGAGACTGCGCAGACGTCAGGAACAGCTCCTGGGTCTGGCGGTCGTCCAGCGGCAACCCGGTGGGCGCTCCCTTCGAGAGGGCGTACGCAATCGGAATCGCCCCCACCAAGAGCGTCCACTGGTTCACTTTGGACGACAGGAGCGCGCCGATGCCCGTCGCCCCCCGCAGCTTCAGGGCGAACAGGATCGCCACCACGAACTCGGGCGCCTCGGAAGCCAGAGGCGCGACCCACTGCACCAACAGGAACTCGTCCACCGCCATGGTGCGTCCGATGTGCACCAGGCTGTCGGCGAAGGGCTCCGCCGAAGTGAAGATGGCGTAGGCCGCGAACGCGAATAGGCCGACGCCCCAGGCGCGCCGGCCCAGGTCGTCGCACCGCGCATCGATCATGGCCGGTGGCCCGGCCAGCTCGATCTCGTGGGACTCGCTGCGGGTCGCGGCCACCACGTAGGCGCTGAAGAGCCCCAGCAGGACGACGGCGTCGAGCAGGTTCAGCGTGCCCTTCAGCGGAATCGTGAAGGAGTAGATCGTGGCCCAGATCAGGTAGCGCAGCTCCATGGACTGGCGGCCGTCGAGCCGGAGCTCGTCCGAGCGGCTGCGCCAACACGCGATCAGCACCACGGTGGTCCAGCCCAACCCGATCAGCAGCCGGTTGGCCCCCGTCATGTTCGCGACGGCGTAGGGCTCGTAGCTGGGATCCTTGCCGGCCGTCCACGCGAAGTGGAGGTCGACCGCGTACTCCGGCAGCACGCTCACCAGGGCCAACACCAAGAGCGCCAGCGACTGCGGAATGTCGCGTTCCGCCAGCTCGCACGACCACGAGATCATGAACGCGCCGCCCAGGATCGCGAGGCCGCCCAGGACGGCGATGCTGCCGTCTGTCAGCTCGAGGCCCAAGAGTGCGCGACTGGCGATCCAGGGGACGGGCAATGCCATCGAGAAGCCGAGGAAGAGCCAGTCCCTCCAGACCGAGTTCGGCATTACACGAACGATCCGTACTCGCGCTCGAAGCGTTGGCGAAACTCGTCGATCTCGAGCTCGATGCTCTGGGGACCGCGCTCGGCGATCTTGAGCGCGCCCAGCAGGCTGCCGATGCGCGCTCCGGTCGCCAGCGGCATGCCCTCGTGCAGCGCATAGAGGATGCCCGCCCGGTAGGCGTCGCCGCAGCCGGTCGGGTCTACCACGCGCTCGGCCCGCACGGCGGGAATCTCGGTCTCGCGCCCCTGCTCGCGCACCACCGAGCCCTCCCCCCCCTTGGTCACGATGACGGCCTGCACCTTGGCCGCGACGTCGTCCTCGGAAAGCCCCGTGCGCTCCAACGTCACGGCCCACTCGTAGTCGTTCACGACGTAGACGGCCGCCCCGTCCAAGAGTTCGATCAGCTCGTCGCCGCTGAAGAGCGGCAGTCCCTGCCCCGGATCCACCACGCACGCGATGCCGCGCTGCTTCAGCCCGCGCGCGTTCTCCTGCATCGCCCGCTTGCCGTTGGCCGCGACGATGCCGACCTTGAGGTCCTCGTTCACGTCCTCCAGCCGGGCCTCGTGCGCCCGTTCCATGGCGCCGGGATGGAAGGCCCAGATCTGGTTGTCGTCCAGGTCGGTGGTGACGTAGGCCTGGGCGGTGTACGCGTCGGGCAGCACCTTGAGCCAGTCGCGCCGGATTCCCTGCGCGTCCAGATGGCGTGCGTAGTCGTCGAAGTCTTGACCGACCGTCGCCAGCAGCACGGGGTCCTGCCCCAGGATGCGGAGGTTGTAGGCGATGTTCGCGCCCGTCCCGCCCCACAAGCGTTCCAGCGAGGGGACCAGGAAGGACACGTTGAGCATGTGCACCTTGTCGGGAAGGATGTGGTTCTTGAAGCGATCCTCGAACACCATGATATGGTCCATGGCCACCGAGCCCGTTACGAGAATGGACATGTCACCTCCGGACGGCGCAGTCTCGCTGTCGCGGGACCCGGCGTCAATGCCGGCCCGGCGGCCCTGCAGGGGCTCCCACGAGTGATAGACTGACCCCATGCACGTTTCCGACCTCTACCGCCGGGGCGAACCCATCCTCTCGTTCGAGTTCTTCCCCCCTAAGACCGATGCCGGGTTTCGCACGCTCCGCCGGACCATCGAGGACCTGAAGCAACTGGATCCGGGTTTCGTCTCCGTCACCATGGGCGCGGGCGGCTCGACCCGGGCCAAGACCGTCGATCTGGTGACCGAGATCCAGAGCGAGGTGGGCGTCACGGCCATGGCGCACCTGCCCTGCACCGGCTTCGAGCGCGCGGAGGTGTCGGTCATCCTGGACCGGCTGGAGCAGGGTGGGCTCGCCAACGTGCTCGCGCTGCGCGGAGACCCGCCCCAGGGTGAATCAACCGCCCCGCCCCGCGGCGCGTTCGCATTCGCCAACGAGCTGACCGCGTTCATTCGCGAGCGCGGCGATTTTTTCTGCATCGGCGGCGCCTGCTATCCGGAGACCCACCCCGAGGCCGAGAGCCCGGAGGCCGACCTGGCGAACCTGGTGCAGAAGGTGGAGGCTGGCGCCGACTTCCTGATCACCCAGCTCTTCTTCGACAACGAGGACTACTTCGGCTTCGTCACCCGGGCCCGGGCCTCGGGCATCGAGGTCCCCATCGTGCCCGGCATCATGCCCATCACGAGCGCGGCCAACATCCGGCGCATCACGAACCTGTGCGGCGCGCGCATCCCGCGCGACCTGGAGCGGGAGCTCGGCCGCGTCGACGCCGACGACGAGGCGACGGCGGCGCTGGGCGTGGAGTGGGCGACGCAGCAGTGCCGGGAGTTGCTGGAGCGAGGGGCGCCGGGGGTCCACTTCTATACGTTGAACCGTTCGCCGGCCACGCGGCAGATCCACCGGGCCCTGTTCTGAGCCCATGCCCACCCCGCCCCGCCCGTTGCGCGTCGCCGTGCTCGCCTCCGGCAGCGGCACCAGCCTCGAGAACCTGATCCGCCGTATCGACGACGGCAGCGTGCCCGCGGAGATCGTGCGGGTCATCGCGTCGAAGCCGGGCGCCTTCGTCCTCGAGCGGGCGCGGCGGCGCGGCATCCCGGCCGTGGCCGTGCCGCGCAAGGACTACCCCGATCCGACCGCCTTCAACGACGCGCTGCACGCCGAGCTGGCCGACCTCGACGTCGACCTCGTCGCCCTGTTGGGCTTTCTGTCGCTCTTCGAGCTGCGCGAACGCTTTGAGGGACGCGCGCTCAACACCCATCCGGCCCTCATCCCGGCGTTCAGCGGCCAGGGCTTCTACGGGCGCCGGGTGCACGAAGCCGTGTTGGCGGCGGGCGTGAAGGTCAGCGGCGCCACGGTCCACTTCGTGGACGAGGAATACGACCGCGGCCCGATCGTGCTCCAGGAGGCCGTGCCGGTTCTGGCCCACGACACGCCGGACACCCTGGCCGCCCGCGTCCAGGCGGTCGAACGCCGGCTCGTGCCCGAAGCCATCCGTCTGTTCGCCGAAGGGCGCATTCGGATCGAGGGCCGGCGCACCCGAATCCTCCCCGCCTGACCGCGTCCAACGCGGGTGCTCCCCTACGCGACGACCCCACCCAAGAGAAAGCACCCCCGGGCACCCCCTCGGGATGACCAAGACTTCGCAAAACTGCTACACCACTTGCGCTCGGTCGCCACCGATCGCGACCTCTCGCCGGCTCCCACGCCCGTGCATGCATTTGGAGGCTCCCCGCCCATGACCGCTCCCGCTCGTCTGACGCCCAAGGAGGCTCTCGCGTTCTTTCAGGGTTTCCTGAAGCGGCCCAAGGAGGTGGGCTCGATCATTCCCAGCTCGCGATTCCTGGAGAAGCGCATCGTCAAGAGCGCGCGGCTGGGCGAAGCCAAGTTGGTGGTGGAGCTGGGACCGGGAACCGGCGGCACGACCCAGGCCGTGTTGCGCGCGCTGCGACCGGACGCCCACCTCTTGGCCGTCGAGATCAACCCGGAGTTCGTGGATCACATGCGTCTGCACTTGACCGACCCGCGCCTCGCGGTGCACTGCGGCAGTGCGGCCGACATCCCCGACGCCCTGGCCAAGCACGACCTGGACCGCCCCGACGTCATCTTGTCCGGCATCCCCTTCTCCACCATGCCCCGCGCTCTGGGCCTGGAGATCCTGCAGTCGGTGCACGAGAGCCTGCCGGTGGGCGGGCGCTTCGTGGCCTACCAGTTTCGGGATCGGGTTGAGACGCTCGGTCGTCGGGTCTTCGGGCCAGCGGACGTGCAGACCGAGCTGCGCAACGTGCCGCCCATGCGGGTCTACACCTGGATCAAGACGAGCGAGGAAGCTCCGGTTCCTCGCCCCGCTTGATCTGGAGCGACAGGCCCGCCCGCTCGGCGGCCCCCGCGTCGCCCCGCGCGATGGCGGCGTGACCAAAGCGGTCGCGGATCTCGTCCAAAGCCCGGTTCAGGCGCTGGCGCTCCTCCGCGTCGGGCGTCGCTTCGAAGAGTGAGAGCTGTCCCTTCCCGGTGCCCACCAAGTTGGTGACGCCCACGCCGATCAGGCGCACGGGCTCCTCCAGCTGCGCCGCGGTGAGCAGCCGAAGCCCTTCCCGGTAGAGAACCTGACCGTCGTCCGTGGGCTCCGGCAAGGTGACGCGGCGGGTGTGCAGGGCGTAGCCCCGCGGTCCCGGTGCGCGCCGCTCGGCCGGACGCCACTTGAGGACCACCGTGCGGGCGCGCTGCTCGGCGCGGCGCAGCCGCCTCGCCACGGACTCCGCGTGGACCAAGACGGCCGCCTCCAGCCGGCCCCGATCGCGCACGTCGTCCCCGAACGTGTTCTCCTCACTCATGGAGATGGAGCCGCGATAGGGCTCCACTTCGCGCAGGTCGTCACCCCGGGCGAGGCGGGCCACCCCGAGTCCCCAATCGCCCAGCAGGTCGCGCAAGCGCTCGGCACGCGCTCGCGCCAGATCGCCCACGGTCGCGAACCCGGCCCGGCCCAGGCGCTCTCCCGCCACGGGTCCGATGCCCCAGATGGCGCGGACCGGCAGCGGATCCAGAAAACGCCGCACCTCGGTGGGCGGGACCTCGATCCAGCCATCGGGCTTGGCGGCGGCGCTGGCGATCTTGGCGACCATCTTCACGGGCGCGACGCCGACGGAAACCGCCAATCCGGTCTCGTCCCTCACGCGTCGGCGCAGTCGCGCGACGACCTCTCTGGGGGGCCCGAGCAGCCTCTGGGTGCCCGTCAGGTCGAGAAAGGCCTCGTCGAGGGACAGGCCTTCCACGGCCGGGGTGAAGTCGCGGAAGATCGCGAACAGGCGCTGGGACTCGCGCGTGTAGCGCGCCATGTCCCCCCGCAGGAAAATCGCGTGGGGACAGCGCTGACGGGCCAGGGCCGTGGGCATGGCCGAGTGCACGCCGAACTCCCGGGCCTCGTAGCTGGCCGCCGACACGACCCCGCGCGTCCCGGTGCCGCCGACCACGACCGGCCGGCCCCTCAATTCCGGACGATCGCGCTGCTCGACGGAGGCGTAGAAGGCGTCCATGTCGGCGTGGGCGATCACTCGCGGGGTCATGGACGGGAAGGATAGCCATGCGGTGGCCGACCCCCGTACCCACCCCCGGGGCGAGCTTGAAATACCAGTGCGTAGGTCATTGAATCCCGGCGTCAGTTTCGTGTTTACTGAACGGCTGTTTGGGAGTCGGCCTCGGTGCCTGGCCGGCCCCTGCCATGGAACTCGGCCCCGCTGTCGGAGGAATCGATGCGCAATCGCGACGAGAACGGCCCTGCCCGTCTGGGGACATCGTGGCTCACCACCCTGGTGCTGAGCGGCCTGCTCGGCCTGCTGCTGGGCTGCCCCCCCGGCTCGAATCACGAGCCCATCGGGCAGCAGACCTTCGCGAGTCCCCAGTCCAACCCGATCGCCCTGTCCGCGGACGGCGCCTTCGCCTACGTGGCGAACACCACGAGCAACACCGTCAGCATCATCGACACGGCCGCGCTGCGCGTCGTCACCGAGGTGCGGGTGGGTCTCGAACCGGCCGGCGTCGCCCTGCGCCCCGATGGTCAGGCGCTCTTCGTGGCCAATCACGTGTCCGACTCGGTGAGCGTGATCGATCTGAACCCGGCCAGCGCCACCTTCCGCCAGGTGATCCAGACGGTCCAGGCGCTGAACGCCGATGGCGGTACCGCGTTCGACGAGCCGGTGGCCGTGGCTTTCGCCAGCAACGACAAGGCCTACGTCTCGCTGTCCTCCCAGAACGACGTGGCCATCGTGGAGCGCGACCCGGGCACGGGACTCTACGAAGTCACGGGCACGCTCCACATCACGGCCCAGGACCCGCGCGCGCTGGCGGTTCGCGACGGCCTGTTGTACGTGGCGGCCTTCGAGTCCAACAACCAAACCGAGCTCTCGGTGTGCCCGGATTCGTTCAGCCCGCCCCAGTGCACGCTCGACCTGGACGACGTGGTCAACTTCATCGTCGTGAGCCCCAACATCCCCGGCGCGGACGCCCGCATCGTGCGCGACACCGACGTGCCGGACCGGGACCTGTTCGTCTACGACACGACCAGCGACGCGCTGGTCGATGCGGTGAGCGGCGTGGGGACGCTGCTCTACGGGCTGGCGATCGACAGCGCCGGCGGCGTCTTCATCACCCAGACCGAAGGCCGCAACGACGTCAACGGCACCACGGGCGACAACCTGATCGACCTGGACAACCGCATGTTCCTGAACCAGATCGGCCGCACCACCTGCACCGCCGGCGGCTGCACGAGCCCCACGGCGATCGAGCTCGAGCCGGCGCCGCCGGCGCAGCCCGCAGCGGGCGACGAGCTGGCCACCCCCTACGGCATCGCCATCAGCGACGACGACACCACCCTGGTGGCGACGGCCGCCGGAACCAGCCGCGTGTTCACGCTCAACGCCAGCACGGGCGCGGTGCGCGACATCCTGGACCTGGACGCGGGGGTGACCGCGGATGCCGGCCAGCAGATTCCGAAGGGCGTGGCCCTGCGGTCGGACGGGACGGGAGCCCCGCAGACCGCCTACGTGCTGAACACGCTGGAGAACACCGTCTCCGTGGTCGACGTCTCCAATCCCGACGCGCTCGTGCACGTCGCCAAGATCGGCGTCGGCAACGACCCGACGCCCGACCCCATCCGCCGCGGCCGCATCGCCTTCAACAACGCGTTCGCCAGCAGCTCGGGCACGTTCTCGTGCGAGAGCTGCCATCCCGACGGCAACACCGACCAGCTCCTGTGGCGAATCGGCGGGGCCTGCTTCTTCGGAGCCTGCTCCGGGGACGACGAGATCCGCAGCACGATGCCCGTGCGCGGCTTGAAGAACACCCTGCCCCTGCACTGGGACGGCACGCTCGGCGACCCCTTCGGCGGCAGCAACGGCGCCGTGGGAAATGGCGGAAACGGCGGCACGGACTGCAGCCTGGCCGACGGCGACGACCACGACTGCTTCCTGGACTTGGTCATGGGCAGCCTCTCGGGCGTCATGTGCGACCAGAACGGCTCCTGTCCGCCCGGCGGCAACGAGCTGTCGGCCGCCGAACGCGACGACCTGGCCACCTTCCTGGGCAACGTCGCCTATCCGCCGGCCCGGCTCCGCCGCGTCGACGACAGCGTCTCGGCCTCGGCCCTGCAGGGCTTCTCGGACTTCTTCGTCGACAAGGGCGTGCCCGCAGCCGACGACCTGGGCGATCTGGTCGGGGTCACGACCTGTGCCGACATGGACTCCGGCTGTCACGCGCTGCCGCTCGGCGCCGACACCAACTCGAGCACCCTGGCGGGCTTCGACGCACCGACCATGCGGGGCATGAACGACCGCTGGCTCCAATTCTCCATCGGCATCACCAACGCCGAGGAGCTGCAGGAGTTCATCGAGCCCGGGGGTAGCTTCCAGCTCGACATCGGCATCGGCTTCCCCGTCACGATCAACTTCCCTCCGTCGGAGCACCCCTACGACCCGGCCAACGGGCCCGAAGAGCTGGTGACCTTCGCGTCGACCTTCGCGATCTTCGAGCCCATCTACGGGGCGGGCCCCTCGGACATGTTCCAGATGTTCGAAGAGGCCAGCACGGGCTTCTCGGGCGCAGTGGGGCGCCAGCTCACGCTGGATGCCGAGACCACTGGGGGCGGCCAGTTGGCCGACACCCAGGCGCTGCTGGCCGAGCTCGAGGCCGCCGACGCGCGCGGCTCCATCAACCTCCGGGCGACGGGCAAGCTGTCGGCGAACGGAGGCCCCTTCGTGGGTCGCATCCTCTCCTACCGGGCTGCGACCAGCGACTATCGCGACGGGACCGACTCGCTGATCTTGACGAGCGGCGAGCTGGTGGCGGCCGCCCAGGCCGGCGACGCGGTCATGACGCTGACCGGCGAGCTGGGCCGAAACTTCGGCTCCGACGATTCGCGCCAGCCGCTCTTGTCCGTCACCAGCCTCGGGGACGGCGACACGGGCAACCCCGACCTGCCGCACCTGACGGGCAGCACCAACATGAGCCTGGTGGGCATCGACGTGCGCGAGAACGCCGATGTGTTGCTGGATGGGCAGCCGGTCTCCGCCACGCTCACCTGCACCGGCGGCAGCTTCACCCCGTACTGCGACAGCCAGACCGTGGAGATCACGCTGGCCGCGCTGCCGGCCAACGGCCTGCGGCTGCTGCAGGTCCAGAACCCGGGAGGCCCGCAGAGCGACGAGCTGCCCATCTGCGTCGGCGCGGTCGCGGGCTGCGACTAGGAGACACGTGATTCACCGCGACGGCCCGGTTCCCCGTCTCGGGAGCCGGGCCGTTTCGCCACCCTAGCCGCGCGCGATTCCGAGCCCGACGATCCGCTGCAGGAGCTCTGGATACGCCAGGCCGGCCGCCTTCGCCGACTCGGCCAGGTCCTCGTCGCGCGAGAGGTCCGGGGTGGCGTTGGCTTCGATCACGTAGATCCGGCCGGCGTCCGTGAGTCGCAGATCCATGCGCGCGAAGCCCGAGAGGTCGAGCGCGCGATACACGCGCCGGGCCAGCGACGCGATCTGCGTCTCGGTCTCCTGGGAGAGGTTCTTGGCGCGGCCCGTGCCGATTCCCACCTTCTTCTGGTAGTCCGGGTCCCACTTCACCTTGTGCGTCGCGATGGGCTCCGTGCCTTCGGGCAGCTTCTTGAAGAACATCTCCCAGACCGGAAACGTCGTGAGCCGCTGGTTTCCCAGGACGGCAATCGTCAACTCGCGGCCCTCGATGTACTCCTCGGCCAAGGCGTCCGTTCCGACGGTGCGGTGGACGAATTCCACCCGCTCGCGCAGCTGCTCCTCGTCGCGCACGATGGACGCTTGGGAGACTCCCATCGAGGCGTCCTCGTCCACGGACTTCACGATCAGCGGCAGGCGGGCGTACGGGGCCATGCGAAAACGGCGTCCGCGGCGAAAGACCGCGAACGCCGGGCTCGGAATCCGGTGGAACCGGAAGATCTTCTTGGAGAGCGCTTTGTCTCTCGCCAGGAGCAGCCCGCGCGGATTGCACCCCGTGTACGGTACCTTCAGGAGTTCCAGGTAGCTGGCGATGTGCATCTGATAGGCCGCTTCGTCCTGGAACTCGATCAGCAGATTGAAGACGACGTGTGGCTTCCACTCTTCCACGAGCTCCCGGATGGGAACGAGCTCGTGCGCGACACCCAGCACGCGCACCTCGTGGCCGAGTTCGCGCAGCGCCTTCACCACGTGGAACTCGCGCTTTACCTGCAGCTTTTCCCGGTCGGAGAGGCCGCTGAGTGTGGTGGGGGGAACCGCGTCCTCGTGCGTCAGAACCACCACGCGGCGGCGCTTCATCTCAGGTACTCCCGATGGCGGATGCGGACCATGCGCATGGTGTGCACCGTGAGCAGCACCGCCGCATCCTGCAGCGTCTCGGACTCCGACGCCGCCAGCTTGAGACGCAGCTGACGCGTGCGCGCGATCCAGTCGCGCAGAACGTCGTCGACGACGAACTGGGCCTGGCCCGTGTGCCGCGCCACGCGCCGGCGCAGGCGCAGGCGGTGCTTGCGGAGAAAGGTCGAGGCGTGGAGACCCGACCCGGCGTCGGCGAAGAGGCGAGACAAGCCCCGGTCGTAGGCGGTGTCGTCCCCGTCCATGCCGTAGCGGTACTGCTTGCGGCGGTAGTATTCGCGCAACGTCATCCGCAGCTTCGGCAGCGAGTCCGTGCGCTCGCGCGTGCGAACCGGGGGGCGCTGGCGCCCGATCTCCCGCATCAGCTCGTCCACGTACTCCAGCTTGCGAAGAGCCGGCCAGCCCGCATAGCGGGTGCGCCAGCGGTTCCCCGGCCGAAGCCACACGGCGAAGGTCTCGGCGAAGTCCTCCATCGGGTGGCTCTGGGCGTACCAGTTGTAGAGGTGATCGACGTAGTCGCGACTGCCCGGCTGCGGGACGTAGCTTTGGCGGTAGGGCTCGCTCATGCGGCCGAAGTGCTCGCGCCACGACTTTCGGCGCGAGAGCCGGTAGGCGTTGTCGAGGGCGTGCGCCGCCTCGTGCCGCAGGAGCTTCATGCACCAGGCTTCCTTGCCGCCCTCGACTTCCAGCATGTGGTGGCGTTCGAGGGCGGCCAGCCGGGTGTGCGCGAGAAAGAAGGGAATCGCGAAACCGGTCACCCCGCGAGGCGTGAACCAATCCGTCGAAAGCCAGGCGTAGGGGCGAAACGACAGGCCGGCGGCCTCGAGCTCCCTCCCGAGCCGCTCCAGCCGCGGCTCCAGAGGCGACTCCTCGATCCGAACACCGAGGTCGCAGAGCCGCACGTCCAGAAGGGCTTCGCGCGAGAGGCGGGAAAGAGGGCTTCGCGTCCCTCGACGCCGGTCAGCCATCGAGACTCCGCAGGACCTCCGAAGCCGCTCGCATGCCGCACACCGTCAGCGCCTCCGCGTCACTGCCCAAGAGCTCCTCGCTGGCGAATGCGAGCCGCGGAGAGCGTTCGCCCCGGCGCAGGAAAGCCGCCAGCCGGCGCACGGAGCCCGGGCCCCACGCGGGCCGCGTCCCGCGGCGCACCGCGACCTCGATCGGCTCGACCC
>JAKSBN010000497.1 GCA_022361175.1 Pseudomonadota bacterium
CGGCGGCGGCGTCGCGTAGGTGGCGCTGGTGGCTCCGGCGGCGATCCAGACCCGCGCCGGCAGCGGCTCGGGGGCCGGCGGCTCGGCGTGGACGGCTGATGCGGCCCCGAGCAGGGCCACCGCGGGCAGCCACGCTCGGAGGGGAAGTCGTCGCCGCCCGCTGCGCATTCGCCTATCCTCCCGCGGTGATTGACTCACATGTCAATCTCTAGATTGTAGCGAAAAGACATCATCTCACGAGGCCGCCATGAACTTCGGATTCTCGGAAGAGCAAGAGCTTCTGCGCGCGGAGGTGCGCAAGTACCTGGATCAGAACGCGCCTCTGGACGAGATCCGCAAGTGGGTCGAATCCGGCGACGGCCTGCCGGTGGAGCGCTGGCGTGAGATCGCCGAGCTCGGCTGGGTCGGGCTCACGATGCCCGAGGAGCACGGCGGAGCGGGGATGGACTGGGTCACCCTGCTGGTCGTGCTGGAGGAGACGGGCCGCACGCTCTTCCCCTCGCCGCTGCTGTCCACGGTGCTGGCCGCCAAGGCCATCGAGTGGACGGGCTCGCCCGAGCAGCAGGCGCGCTGGCTGCCGGCCCTGGCCAACGGCTCGAAGGTCGCGACGTTCGCGCTGCTCGAATCCAGCGACCGCCTCGACGCCGCGGGAATCCAGCTCGACGCGCGCTCGGGCCGCCTGACCGGCGACAAGACGTTCGTGCCCGACGCGGCCCGCGCGGATCTCTTCGTGGTGGTGGTGCGCTCAGGCGATGCCGAGGACGCGCTCTCCCTGGTGGTGGTCGAACGCGGAGACGCGGGGGTGGTCGCCGAGGACTACCCGACCATGGATCTCACGAAGCGGGTGGGGCGGCTGGGTCTGGAGGGCACGCCGATCCCGCCGGACCGCGTCCTGGGCGGCGAGGGCACGGCCGCCGCCACCGTGGCCCGCCTCGTCGACACGGGAGCGGCGCTGGTCGCCGCCGAGATGGTCGGCGCCGCGGAGGGTGCGCTTCACCTGACCGTCGATTTCGCCAAGGAGCGGGTACAGTTCGACTCGCCCATCGGTCGCTTTCAAGGGGTCAAGCACCCCTTGGCCGAGATGTTCGTGGACGTCGAGTCGTTCAAGTCGCTGGTCTACTACGCCGTCTGGGCGCTGGACCGCGAGGCGCCGGATGCGTCGCTGGCCGTCTCGCGCGCCAAGGCTTATGCCACCGAGGCCTTCCCGCGCATCGGCATCGACGGCGTGCAGCTACACGGCGGCGTCGGGTACACGTGGGAATACGACATCCAGATGTATCTGAAGCGGTCCAAGTGGGCGCGGCCGGCCTTCGGAGACGCCGACTATCACTACGATCGCATCGCCGCGCAGGGCGAGTGGGGAGGCGAGTAATGGACTTCGATCTGACGCCGGAAGAGGAAGCGTTCCGCGCTGAGGTGCGCCAGTTCCTGGACGACAACCTGCCGCCCGAGGGCGAGCGGCCGCCGGACTTCCAGGCGAAGTGGGACACGCTCGTCCGCGCCAAGGGCTGGGTCGGCTTCTCGTGGCCGAAGGAGTACGGCGGCGGCGGGGGCACCCTGATGCAGCAGGTCATCCTCAAGGACGAGATGGCGCGCCGCAAGGCTCCCGCCCTCGGCAGCTGCTTCATGGGGCTCGCGTGGGTCGGGCCGGGGATCATCGAGTACGGGACCGAGGCGCAGAAGCAGAAGTTCATCCCCGACATCCTCGACAGCAAGTACCAGTGGTGCACGGGCTATTCCGAGCCGGACTCGGGCAGCGATCTGGCGAGCCTCAAGTGCAAGGGCGTGCGCGAAGGCGACGAGTACGTGGTGAACGGCCAGAAGATCTGGACGTCCATCGCCATGTGGTCCAAGTGGATGATCCTGCTGGTTCGGACCGAGACCGACGTCCAGGTGAAGCACGAGGGCATCACGTGCCTGCTGGTGCCGATGGACACCCCCGGAATCGACGTTCGCCCGATCCGCAACATGTCGGGCGGCGCGATGTTCGCCGAGGTCTTCTTCAACGACGTGCGGGTTCCGGTCGAGAACCGTCTGGGCGAGGAAGGCCAGGGTTGGCAGGTGACCATCTCGGCCCTGGCCAACGAGCGCTCGGGGATCGCCGAGGTGCACGGCCTGCTCCGCAACCTCGACGGGATCAAGAGCCTGGCGCGCCGCTGCCGGAAGAACGGGCGCTCCGCCGCCGAGGATCCCGGCATTCGCCGCCGGATCCTGCGGGCGGAGACTCGGATCGAGGCCATGCGGCTGAACGGCCAGCGCTTCCTCACCAAGCAGCTGAAAGGCGAGCCGCTGGGTGCCGAGACGTCGATCAACAAGCTCCACCGGGCGCAGCTTGAGATCGAGCTGGGCGAACTCGGGCTCGAGATTCAGGGCAGTGCGGGACCGCTCGAGAAGGGTGCTTCTCCCGTGCCCGACAAGGCGAAGTGGCAGAACATGGCACTGTCGTGGCCCGAGGTGGTGATCGGCGGCGGTACGCCCAACATCCAGCGCAACATCATCGCCGAACGCATCCTGGGACTGCCGAAGGACGGATGAGCGAGCGCAGCGATCACATCGAGCGCGCGTTGCGCGAGCGCCTCGGCGCCGTCCACGTGAGCGTGGAGGACGAGAGCCACCTCCACGCGGGCCACGCCGGCGCGCGCGGCGGCGGCGGCCACTTCCGGGCCGTGGTCGTGTGTTCCGAGTTCGACGGTCTGTCTTCCGTCCAGCGACAGCGGCGGGTGTACGGCGCTCTGGCCGAGGAGATGGGCAGCGCGATTCACGCGCTGTCCCTCAGGACGCTGACTCCGGAGCAGTGGAGCGCCTCGCGGGCGGGGAGCGACGAGTCCGGCTAGACGATGAACTCGTCCTGCCAGCGGCCGAGGGGGACGCTGAAGCCGGCCGCGTTGCGGTGGCCGCCGCCACCGAACTCGGCCGCAACCAGCGAGACGTCGACGTCGCCGATCGAGTAGAGCGAAACGTCGACCCGGCTCCCCGTGACCCGGTACACGCAGCCCCAGGCCACGCCGAAGGCGGCGCGTTTGGCCAGCTCGTGGCCGACGGCGCTGCGGGCGTGGGTCGCGTTCACGGCTTCGATGCGGCGGGATCCCAGCGCGAGAGGGTGGGCGTTTTGCAGTGAGCGCAGCACCTCCATCTCGTTGGCGCGCACGATCGGGCTTCCCTCGGAAGCCAGCTCCGCCACGGTGCGCCCCGCCAGCTCGTCCCAGACCTCGAAGCGCCGCGAGTAGGAGGCGATCGCCGCGTTGACGGCCGCGCTCTCCGGCAGCTTCCAGTTCCACAGGTCCTGGTCTTCCACGTACTGCAGCAGATCCGGCGCCGCCTGCTGCGGATGGAAGTAGTTCCAGGCGAGAATCGCCCCGGAGTGCGAGAGGTCGAAGTGGATGTGGTGGCCGTCGCGCTGCAGCTCGTCGGCCAGCGCGGGATCGCGCAAGAAGCGCTCGCGCGACGATACGTGGTGGTCCAGCACGACGACCTTGGAGGCGCGCTCGGCCAACGTCCGGAGCTCTTCGTTGGGGGGCGCGATGTCGACGAAGACCACGAAGGCCTCGTCGTGCTGCGCCGGGTCGCAGCGGTCGTCGTGACCGCGGGGCACGTGCGAGCCGTCTTCGCCCCAGGCCTTCCAGACCGAGAACGCGGCTCCGAATCCGTCCGGACACCCGGCGTGGAAGTAGCAGAAGCGTTGCATGGTTCTCGCGAGGATACCGGGCCTGTGAAGTTTCCGTCACTCGGCCGTCGGCGCCGTGCGCGGTCCGAACGCTCCCGGGGCCAGCGAGGAGAAGAGGCGCCGAGGCAGCCAGAGGCAGAACCAGACGGTGCCGGTCATGAGCAGATAGCTGGCAATCCAGTTGCCCAGGCCCTCGATCTTGAGGGCGGTTTCGAGGATCGGAGTCTTTTGCGTGAGCAGGACCGGTGCGCAGAAAGCGAAACCCAAGCTGGCCGCCAGCCAGAGCCCGCCGGCCCGGTGTGCCGGATTTCGCTCGCCGGCCGCGAACCGGGCCCAGAGGGGCCAACTGGCCAGCGCGATCAGAAGGCCGGGCGCCAGGCCCTTGCCGAATACGACGCGCACGTAGACGAGCAGGCCCATCAGCAGCTGGTCCGGGCGGTCGTAGCGCGCGGCGGCGTGGTCGGACGTGGCGTAGCCGTAGGCGACGGCGGCCAGCGCCCCGAAGAGAAGGCCCAGGAGCACGAGGGCGGTGGAGATCCAGAGGAGCGCGGGCAGGAAGCGCCCGCGCTTCGCACTGGGCTCAGACATCGGGTTCGCCCGCGGCCCGCGCGCGCTCGCGCAGCGTCGCCTCGTCGGTCTCGAGATGGCGCACGGCCGCAAACAGGAAGACCATGGCAAAGACGTTGGCCGTGAAGCCCAAGAGCAGCGCCAACCGCAGGCTGCCGAGGCCGTCGCTCAGCCGGCCGATGGTGTAGGGCCCGAGCGCCAGCCCGATGAACGTCAGCACGAGCAGGTAGAACGCGGACGTCGACGCCCGCATCCGCGGCAGCACCAGGTCCTGCATCGTCGACGCGCCGGCGCCGATCCACATGGAGGTGAGGATGCTGACGGGCAGGTTGACCCAGTACGCCGTGGTGGTGTCGGCCGTCGTGTAGAGCCAGTAGCCGAACGGGACCGGGAGCAGCGCCGTCGCGAGCCCGACCTTCAGTCGACCGGTGGGGGAGCGCTGGCGCATGAAGTCGGCCGCGACGCCCCCGAGTGTGACTCCCAGCCAGCCGCCCAGCGCGGCGATGCCACCCAGGACGAGGCCCGCCTCGGACTCCGACACGTTGTGAACGCGCAGGAAGAAGGGGACCGTCCAGTAGCCGAGCCCGTAGCCCGTGAACGACAGGAACGCGAACCCAATCGCGGCGTATCGGAGCGAGGGCGTCTCGAACACGAGGGCCGCGGTGGCGGGATCGCGCAGGCGCAGGGTCTGGACCCAACAGCCCGCGGCGTACAGTCCTACCCCGAGCGCCAGCCACTGGGCCCAGTCCGTCGTCAGGTAGGCCATGGTGACGACCGTGACCCCGACCCCGACCAGGATGAGCAGGTTGTTCCGCACGGTCTTGCCCGTGGCGCCGAGTTGCTGCAAGCGCCACAGCGAGAACCCCGGCATCACGGCGGCCAGCTCCTTGAAGAACTCGCGCCAGGGGTGCGGCTCGGTCGGGGTGAGGATGCCGTCTGCCTGACCGCGCACGGGTTCGCGCAGCGTGCGCACCCAGATGGCCAGCAAGAGGCCCGGCAGGCCCACGGCCAGGAACGCCACCTGCCAACCGGCGAGTCCGAAAGGCGCCGCCATCCCCGCGTAGGCGTTGTCCCAGCGGTCGACGATCTGGCCGCCGATCATGATGCCGAGCCCGGCCGCGATGTAGATGCCGCTCGAGTAGATGGCCAGCACCGTCGCCCGGCGGGCGGGCGGGTACAGATCCGAGAGCATGGAGAAGGCCGCCGGCGAGGCACTGGCCTCGCCGACCCCGACGCCGATGCGCGCGGCCCCGATCTGGGCGAAGTTGCGCGCGAACCCGGACACCGCCGTCATGGCGCTCCAGACCGTGAGGCCGATGGCGATCAGGCTGCGGCGCGTCCAGACGTCGGCGAGGCGTCCGAGCGGGATCCCGAAGAGGGCGTAGAAGACCGCGAACGCCGTGCCGTAGAGGAAGCCCATCTGGGCGTCCGTCAGCAGCAGGTCGGCTTTGATCTTCTCGTTGAGGATCGACAGGATCTGTCGATCGAGGAAGTTGAAGACGTAGACGAGGACCAGGACGCCTAGGCTGTAGTGGGCATAGGACCCACCGAGCGCAGGCTTCTCGGGAGACGGGGGCGGCGGGGGCATGCGGACGGCATTCTAGACGCTTCCACCCGGGAATGGGTGGGGGAATGGGTCAGAACGGGCCGGAATCCCGCCCGAACAGGCCTGGACAGGGGGCGGAGCGGCCCTGTCGCGGAAGCGTTTCGACGTCGCTTTCCCGGGCTACAGGAATCGCCGCGTCAGCCAGTCCACCAGGATTCGGTTCAGCTCCTCCGGCTTCTCCTGCTGTGTCCAGTGTCCGCAGGCGTCGATCTGGTGGGTCTCGAGGTCGGCGCACTGGGCCGGCATGCCCGCGGCCATGGCGGGAGTCAGCACCGGGTCCCATTCGGCCGTGACCATCAGGCAGGGCAGGGTGAGACCGCCGGTTCCGACCGACGGGGCCGTCTCCCAATTGCGCTCCATGTTGCGGTACCACGAGACGGGACCGAAGAAGCCGCGCTTGGCGAAGGCGTCCACGTAGACGCCGAGCTGGGCCTCCGTCAGGATGGGCTCGCCGAGAGTCGGGGCTGCGTCGAGATTGCGAAACGGGTTCATGTCGCCGCCCTCGCGCAGGGCGCGGGCTTCGGGGCTCTCGGGGTCGATGCTGCCCCGCATCAAGCGCTCGAAGCACTGCCGCACTTGGGCGTCCAGGACGCCTTCCGCGACGCCGGGCTTTTGGAACCACAGGATGTAGATGCGCTCGTCGTCGCCCTGGGCCAGGGCCCGCAGCATCTGGAGCGGGTTCATGGGGGCGCGGGGCAGATAGGGCGTGTTCACGCCAATCACGCCGGCTGTGCGCTCGGCGTGCAGGTGGGGCAGCGCCCAGACCACCAGGCCGCCCCAGTCGTGGCCGGCGAAGACGGCCCGCTCGATGCCGAGCACGTCCAGGAGGCCCACCAGGTCGCCGGTCAAGTGATGGATGTCGTAGGCCTCGATCTCCTCCGGCGCATCGCTGCCGCCATAGCCGCGCTGGTCCGGAGCGATCACCCGGAAGCCCGCATCCACCAGGGCCCGGATCTGGTGGCGCCAGGAGTAGGCCAGCTCGGGGAACCCGTGCGAGAGCACCACAGCGGGGCCCTCGCCCTCGTCGATCACGCGCAGGGAGATCGACGGGGCCTCGACCCCGGTTGGGTGCTTTCGCGGCGGCAGCGTCAGGACACGGGTCTCGAAGTCGGTTCCATCGGGGGTCTGCGGCGACATGCTCGGCTCCTTGGCAGCGCTGGAGAGGGGCTGGAGTATAACTGCACTCGAGTGCAGTCCGCTCGGTCCGAGGTCGAGAAGGCGGCTGTGGCGCGCAGCTGGTAGGTTCGGGCGCCTCGGGAGCTCACCCTGTGGCCGTGCCTCTCTACACCGCCTGCTCGCGGCGCGTGCTGCCGCACGTGCCGGCCGTCCTGCCCCTCGTCGAACGCCTGCGGCGACGGCCCGCGGCGTGGCTGCTCGAATCGGCGCAGGGGGAGAGCGGGGAACCGGGGGCGGCGATCGGCCGCTACACCTTCGCCGGCTCCGATCCCTATTTGCTGCTGCGGGCGTTCGGCTCGCGCGTCCAGTGGGAGACCCGACGCGCCGTGCGGCCGGACCTCGAGCTGGGGGAGACCGCGCGCGGAGGTGACCCCCTGGCGATCGTGCGCAGTCTCTTGCCACCCCCGCCTCCCGACGACGACGACGGCGGCGCGCGCCCGCCCTTCATCGGGGGCGCGGTGGGTTTCTGGGGCTACGAGCTGGCCCCGTTCACAGAGGGCATCGAGCTGCGGTGGCGGGACCGGGAAGAGCTTCCAGACGCCGCCTGGGCCTTTGTCGACCGGCTCGTGTGCATCGACCACCAGCGACAGACCGCGGAAGTCTGGGGCCTCGGCTTCGCCTCCGATCGGGCGGCGGCGCAGGAGCGGGCCGGGGAAGCCGCGGCGGTCCTGTGGCGCGCCGTCTCCGGCCTGGGACCCGCGAGGCCGGGGGACGACGGCGTTCCGGCCACCTCGCAGCGCTTGGACGCGGCGCCGCCCACCGACACGCGCGCCTTCTTCGACGAACCTCGCTACGCCAAATCCGTGACCCACGTGCTGGGAGAGATCGCCGCCGGCAACGTCTACCAGGCCAACTTGACGCACCGCCTCGAGTGGGACTACCGGGGGGATCCGCTGGCCTACTACGCGGCGCTCCGCCGCGTGAGCCCGGCGCCCTTCGCCGCCTATCTGGAGCTTCCCGAGGCGGCCATCGCCAGCAGCAGTCCGGAGCGCTTCCTGCGCGTCGAGCGCTCCGGCCGCGTGGAGAGCCGCCCCATCAAGGGCACGCGCCCGCGCGGCGCCAGCGAGCGCGACGACACGCGACTGCGCCGCGAACTCACGGTGTCCGAGAAGGACCGGGCCGAGAACGTGATGATCGTCGACCTGGTTCGCAACGACCTGGGGCGCGTGTGCGAGACCGCCAGCATCGACGTGCCCGATCTCTTCCGCATCGAGGCGTACGCCACCGTGTTCCAGCTGGTCTCGACCGTGAGCGGTCGGCTGGCGCCCGGCCGCGACGCGATCGATCTGGTCCGGGCCGCCTTCCCGCCCGGCTCCATGACGGGCGCGCCGAAACGCGCGGCCATGGCGCTCTTGGACCGCCTGGAGCCGGTCCGCCGCGGCGTCTACTCCGGCGCCCTCGGCTACCTGGACGTGGGCGGCGGGGCGGACCTGTCCGTCGTGATCCGCACCGCCGTCCTGACGCCGGGCCGCTTGCACGCGCACGTGGGGGGCGGAATCGTGGCGGACTCCGACCCCAGCGCCGAGTACCGCGAGACCCTGGACAAGGCCCGCGCCCTGTGGCTCGCGCGCGAGCTCGCGGACGCTGCGGGCTAGCGCACGTCATTCGGGCAGCCGGTCCACCGGGAACGGTGGACTCGCCATGGCCCGGGCCGCCAGCGACAGCAGGGCGTACTCGTTGTCGTCGCCCGCGATCCGGTTGATGCGGGCTGCCTTGCAGCTGCCGCAGCGGTGAACCAGGGCCCACTCTCCGTCCGGGCGCACCCAGACGGCGATGGGCTCCATGCCGCCGCCGCACGCAGAGCGGCGATCGCCTGGGCGTTCGTCCAGGTGCCGGCTCCACAGGCAGCGCGGGCAGTGGTTGCGATGTTGACTTCCGGGGACTCGGCCCGGCACCGTCGCGCGGCAGCGCCGGCACGAGAAGTCTCTCTCCGAACCGCGGGTTCGGTGTCGTCGTCGATCCAACGTCTCTCTCCAAGCACACGTCGGGATGGCGGCGCGAACGCCGCGAACGAGGTCGCTCTTGGACTGAGAGAAGCGGGTGTGCGAGCTAGCGGAAGCTCAGCCGGCAGAGGACCACTCGGGAATCGACGACGGAGACAATCGTGGCCATCTGACTTCCTTTCCCGGGCGAAACTGCCGCTCGGCCGAATGTGTATCTCGGAGCGGTGGGGCCGTCAATACACCGTGTCGGCCGCTCCACGCGTGGTACGCTGCGATTCTCATCGCGAGGGGGACCGCATGACGACGCCCTTTTGGTGCCTGCTCGTCGCCGTTCTGATCCCGTATGGGCTCGCCGGGCTGGGCGGCTACCACAAACACAGGCAGTTTGGATCGGTGGACAACCGCAGCCCGCGCGAACAGGCGGCGAGCCTCACGGGCACGGGCGCTCGGGTGGTGGCCGCACAGAAGAACGCGTGGGAAGCGCTGCCGGTCTTCGGCGCCGCCGTGCTGGTGGCCCACGCCGCCGGAGCGGACCCGCGGCTGTCCGCGGTCGCGGCCGTCGTGTTCGTGATCGCCCGCGTGCTGCACGCGGGCTTCTACGTGGGAGACTTGGCCCCACTGCGGTCTCTGGCGTTCCTGGTCGCGTTCGGGTGCTCGCTGTGGCTCTTCGGCCTGGCGGCCGTGGCGTCGTCCTCGCCCTAGAGGTCTACGAGACGGCCGCTAGGTGTTCTTGAGCTCGATCAAGAACTCGTGGTAGGTCTTCTCGCCCACGTTGAACGCCCACTCGACGCCGCC
>JAKSBN010000289.1 GCA_022361175.1 Pseudomonadota bacterium
CGCTTCGCGCTCGAGGCACTTCGCCGCGACGAAACGCGCGCGCGCAACTGGGTCCTGCTGGGGAACCTCCAGGGCCTACAAGGGCGCCACGGCGAAGCGGCGGAGGCGTTTCGCCGCGCGATCGCGTTGCGCCCCGACGACGCGGAGGCGCAGCGCGGCCTCCGCGTCGCGCTGCAGCTGTTGGAGAATGACGAGCGCCGGCGTTGACCGTCGCAGCCGTCTACCGATCCGAGCGCTTCTGTCGGCCAGATCGCGAAGGGCGAGCCACTCGTGTCTCGAACCACACGATCGTGTTGGGACGAAGACCTACGACTTGGCGCGACCGTTCTTCGCGCGAGGTGCAACAACTGCGTCCGCAGTGCCTTCAGAGACTCTGGCCGCGCTCTTTTTGCTCGGGCTCCAGCGGCTGGATCGGCACGCCGAGCTCCCAATCGCCGATCATCATCATGTTGCCGGCCGATACCGTGCGCCGGACAAACAGAGCCTTCTGCCCACAGCCTTGTACGGACACCTGAGTCGGAGCTCTCCCTGTGCGCTTCAACAACAGGTACTCGAGCTGCTCCGCCGGGCAGTCCATCTGGAAGGTTGCCAGCGGCTCGATCGCCGTCGTCGCCTGCTTCCAGTAGTTCTCGTAGACCTCGATGCCGTTGACCGTGATCTTGGAGCGACAGGCGGCCAACGCCAGCAGAGCGAAGAGCAAAGACAAGGAAGTCCGCAGGTGGGCCTTGCGAGCGGGGCGGTGCATGGAAACGGACGTTAGCAGGCGACCGCAGAACGCCAACTCGCCCCGCCGACGCGGCTTGCGCGCAACGAGCCGGCGGGTGTCCGACCCAGGCGGCTGCGGCCTAGGCGGCGTCCCCTTCCTGAGCGCCACCTTGCGACTGACCCGCGAGCCAGAGGCCGCCGCCCACGACGATCATCCCGATCCGGATCGCGTTGCCGACCGTGGGCCCCCACGTGTCGATCCACATCAGCAGCACGAACTCCCGCTCCAGCATGTTGAGGACGAAGGAGCCCGCACCCAGGAAAGCCATCAATCCGCCGATGCTCGACATCTCACCATTCCTCCCGGCGGCCGCTTCCGCAATCGCTCTCGCGCGATCGAAAGCCGGAACCACCCGCAGCCACCTCGCGAAGCACGCTGGGTGGAGCGCATCAGACAAAATCGGAGAGGCAACGCCGCGACTTGAGCCGTGGAGCGGGCGGGCCCACCGCATCGCTCCGTCGCTTGAGCTCGCAACGAAGCGGGAAGACGAGCAACTGAGACGGAACGCTCGCGCGCGGCCGCCACGGCACCGCGCGATCCTGGCGAGGGCTTCGTGGCCTAGTTCGAAGGCGTGCCGAGCTCGGCGACGAGCTGGTAGTAGCTCTCGGGCGCCGATCCGATCTCCAGCCCGATGCCCGCGACCATGACCGGGAAGGCAGAGCGGTGGGGCTTGCGGCGCCGGGCGACGGTGGCGAGCACCTCGATCTTCTCATCGCGGGGCTGGAGCTCGAGCCGAAGCGACGAGCCTTCCGGCACGCTCGCGTTCGTCTGCAGGAACATGCCTCGAGCCGAGAGATCGATCACGAAGCCGCGGTGCGACTCCCCGCCCGCGTGAAGGATGCAGGGCACCCGGTGCTTGCAGCGCGCGAAGCGCCGCCGTTCATCGTGTTCAGAGCTCTTGGGATCCTGTGCAGCGTGGTACGACACGGCGGGGTCTCCTCTCTCGATGCTCAGGCCATCTGCATCCGCTTGGCCTTGGCGGCGCGCTGCCGGGCGCGCACCTCCGCTTGCCATTCCTGTGCGTCGAGGGCGCCCATCTGAACCAGAACTCGGTCGAAGCTCGGCATCCGTTCGGCCTGACGCTGCAGTAGCGCCTGCACCTGACGGACACTGAGATACCCGAGTGCCACCGCGATCTCCCCGAACCGACGCGGTGTCCCCGCGCGCGATTCGTCCAGCTGCTGATCGAGAATGTGAAGACAGGGACCGATACCCAACCAACCCTCCTCCAGGGCGATGCGTCCGATGGGGGGGCGGTGGGCCCGCATCCGATCGAGTGCCGCCAGGGCGTGGGTGGCCGTGATCCGGTTCTGTTCGATCAGAAGCCGCGGCAGTGCCATGTTGCTCTCCCTCGCAACCGCTCCGGCAAGAGTGCGCAGCCGAAGCAGCTGCCTGTTATGGTCGGCCAGGCGGCGGCCTGTGGGGAGTCGCGTTCGCGGGCGCGCAGATTCACGTTTCAGCAGTGCGCAGAAGGACCGCCAAGCCGCCTGCAGACGGGCGGCACCGGGGCGTCCGACGCTTTCGCGTCGCCGCGGCGATTCAGGTTGTGCTGACTCGAGGTCAGGTCTTTTCTCGAGAGGAGTCCACGAGAAGCCCGCGCAGCATGCGCTGAAGATCGATCTCGAACGAGGGTTCCATGAGGTAGCGGGGGCGTTCTCGGCAAGTGCGGACCAGCAGGCCGCCCAGCGTGCGGGTGAGCAGGTAGGCGGCGCGATCCGGACTGTCGATCGCGAGGGCATCGCGGTGGCACTCGAGAATCATGGCCACCCACTTGGTCGCGCGCTCGTGGGCCTCCTCATTGAAGGTGCTGAGCGAGTAGCGCATGGCCTCTTTCACGAAGAACTCGGGGTGGAGCTCATAGAGCTCCCGATGCCTTCGAATCGTGACCTTGACGATGAGGTCGATGGCTTGCTGCAGCGACATCGCCGCCAGCCTCGGGATCCAGGCGACGGCTTCATCCCAGAACTCCTCGTTCTGGCGCCTGTAGACGGCCTCCAGGACGTCCTGCTTGTTCTTGAAGTACTGGTACAGCGAGCCCACGCTGACGCCCGCCCGTTCCGCCACGCGCTTGGTGGTGAGGGCCTGGGGGCCTTCCTCCTGAAGAACCCTCAGGCCGGCCTCTTCGATCACCGCGACGAGCTCGCGCGAGCGCGACTGCGAAGGAACGCGTCGGCTCCTGTCCTTCCTGGGCACCGCATCGCCTCCGACTCCCCACTCCCCCATTCCCTATCGGCAGGGGGCGCCGTCGGGCTGAAGTGCGCGGCAGAGGACGTCGGGAGCCCGAGAGAGGCGGTTTCCCGCCCTACCAGAAACCCTCCGCGGCGACGGCAGGTGCCGCCCGAACCGCCGGGAACTATATTCTGACAACATGAGCTCCGATACACCGTCACACCTGGCCACCAACGCCCGGCTGCTGCGGGAGGCTCGGGGCCTGACCCAGCAGCAGGTCGCCGAGATTGCCGAACTCCCGCGCCCCACGTGGGCGACCCTCGAATCGGGCAGCGCGAATCCGACCTTGGGCGTGCTGATGAAAGCGGCGGCCGCACTGCAGGTCTCGATCGAGGAACTCATCGGCCCGCCACGGACCACCGGAACCGTGTACCGGGCGGACTCGCTTCGCACCCGACGACGCGGCACGGCCCTGGTCCGCAGCCTGGTGCCGGAGACGATTCCGGGGCTCGAGATCGAGCGCATCGAGCTTCCCGCCAACGGCCACATGAACGGAACCCCGCACACACCCGGAACCCGCGAGTATCTCACCTGCGAGCGGGGACAGGTCCAGCTGGTGGCCGGGGGAGAGACCTACGTGCTCGCCCCCGGCGACATGCTCGTCTTCCGGGGCGACCAGCGTCACTCCTACCGCAATCCGCGACGCGAACGGGCCATCGCCGTCAGCGTCGTGGCGTTCGCTCCCCGCCGCTAGCGAGTCCTCGGCCCGCTTCCGTTCGCTACGGAGCCCTCGGTTCGAGACGCGGGATGGGAGCGGTCGGCTGGAGCAGCCGAAACCGGTCCGGCTGTAGGCCTTCGATTCGAGCCTTCTGGTCGCGCAGCGACGCCTGGTACGGAGCCAGCTGGTCGGCGAGCGCGGGCTGCGCTCGCGCCAGCTGCTGCCGCGCCCGTTCGACCTGGCGCTCGGCCGAGGCCACGCTGGCCAAGAGCGCTGCGTGCTCCTCTCGCAGAGCAGCGACCGCCTCCTCCAGCCGCGCCTTGGCCAGCTCGAGTTTGCCGGTCTCGATCCGGGCCGCCTCCAGCTTGAGCTCGGCGCGCGCGTACTCGCGGTGGGAGTTCGCGTACTGGAGGCCGATCCCGACGACCGCAGCCGTAGCGGATGCGATGGAGATCCACGAGGTGGGCCGCAACAGCGCCGGCCGGCGCAGTCCAGACAGCTCGGCCTCGAGCTTCTGGACCTCGAGGTTGAGGCGATCCTGCTCGGTGTAGTGCGTGGGCGCCACGTCTCCTCCTGCCGAAAGCCGGCCACCCAGGTGGGTCGGGCCTCCCCGGAATTGGTTCCGGGGCGGTTCCAGACGCCTCCGTTCTAGGTGTCCGCCGTGCGACCGTGTCGGCCGACCATGGTCTCCGGCCGCACCAGGGCGTCGAACGCGTCCCCGGCGAGCACGCCTTCCGCCAGACAGGCCTCGCGCAGGGTCGACCCCTCCGCCTCGGCTCGCCGGGCGACGCGGGCGGCCACGTCGTAGCCGAGACGCGGCACGAGCGCGGTCACGAGCATGAGCGACCCCGCCACCGTGGTCTGCAGGCGCGCCGATTCCGCCTCGAGCCCGGCAACGAGGTGAGTCGCGAAGGAACGGCAGCCACCGGCCAGCAGCGAGCACGACTCGAGCAGGGTGTGAATGAGCAGCGGCTTGTACACGTTCAGCTGGAAGTGCCCTTGGGAACCCCCGATGCTGATCGCCGTGTGGTGGCCCATGACCCGCACGGCGATCATGGTCAACAGTTCGCACTGGGTCGGGTTCACTTTGCCCGGCATGATGGACGAGCCGGGCTCATTGGCGGGCAGGCGCAGCTCCCCCAGTCCGCCGCGCGGCCCGGAGGCGGAGAAACGCACGTCGTTGGCGATCTTGGTCAGCGCCACGGCCAGGCCGTTCAAGCCGGCCGAGGCCGCGACCACGGCGTCGTGAGCCGCCAGGGCGGCGAAGCGATTGCGGGCCGGGGTGAACGGACGACCGGTGCGCTCCGCGATGCGGTCGCAGCAACGAACCCCGAAGTCGTCCGGAGCGCCGTAGCCCGTTCCGACGGCGGTGCCCCCGAGCGGCAGCGCGTGGAGCTCTCCCAGCGCTGCAACGAGACGGACCCGAGCGCACTGCAGCTGCTCGATCCATCCGGACATCTCCTGCCCCAGCGTGAGCGGCAGCGCGTCCTGCAGATGCGTCCGGCCGAGCTTCACCACAGCGTCGAAGGCCCCGCGCTTCCGCTTCAGCGCCTCCACCAAGCTGTCGAGTGCGGGCAGCAACTCGCCGTGGAGTGCCAGCGCCGCCGCCATATGCATGGCGGTCGGAAACGTGTCGTTGGAGGACTGGGAGCGGTTCACGTGATCGTTGGGATGAATCGGACTCTTCGCCCCCAGCGGCGCCCCGAGCCGCTGGTTGGCGCGGTTGGCAATGACTTCGTTGACGTTCATGTTCGTCTGCGTCCCGCTCCCGGACTGCCAGATCGCCAGCGGGAAGTGCGCGTCCAGCTCGCCGCGAAACACCTCGTCGGCCGCCGCGCGAATCCCGTCGGCCTGCGCGGCATCGAGCAGCCCGGCCTCGTGGTTCACCTCCGCCGCCACACCCTTGATCAAGCCGTACGCCCTCAAGATCTCGAGCGGCATCGCCGGCTCTCGCAGCGCGAAGTTCTCGAGTGCGCGCTGCGTCTGCGCTCCCCAGTAGCGGTTGGCGGGAACGTCCACTGTGCCCAGTGTGTCGGTTTCGCTTCGCATAGAGGTCGTCATTCGAATCTCCTCGTGGCGAGTCTCCGCTTGCGGTTCCAAGGATCGCATTGCTGCTGCCGATGTGGGGAACCCTAGGTGAAAAGCCGGGATGTTTTCCCTTGATCGTGAGCCTAGACTTTCTCGGGTCTCCGCCGGATACCCGCAACGGCGAAGTCAACGAGCCGCACGGACGGGAGGGCTCGTCTTGTACCCGATCTCCAAGCCGGTGCGACGCGGGCAGCCTTGGCGCTGGTCCGTCCGCGGTGGCGCGTCCACCGACGACGGGCTCCGCGACGCTTCCCGCGCTTGCGACCCCCTGCGGCCCCTGGCGCTGCGGATCCTGGGGGCGCTGGCGGCGACGGGTACGCGCGAGATCGTCGACCTGTGCTCGGGCAACGGGGGCGCGGGGCTGTGGCTCCATCGCCATCTGGCGGTCCACTACCACCGCGACGTAGCGGTGTTGCTGACCGACCTGCAACCGAACGCCCTCGCGTGGCAACGGGCACTGGAGACCTCGGCTGGGTGGGTCAGCAGCGTCCTCACGCCCGTGGATGCGCTCGATCTGCCCGAAGCGGTTCGCGCGCGCCGCGCCCTGCGGACCCTCTTCAGCACTCTCCATCACTTCAACCGCGATCAGCTGCGAAGCCTGTTCCAGGCGGCCGTCGACGACGGCGCGCCGATCGCGGCCTTCGAGATGACGCGCTGCCGCCGAAGCCAGCTCGCGCGGCAGCCCAGGCTGATCCCACTGGCCCTTTTCGGAGGCGTGCTGGCTTACCCACTGCGATCCAGCCGCCTGGCGCTGACGCTCGGACTGCCGCTGCTGCCCGCGTTGTTGGTCTGGGAGGGCTTCGCGTCGCGCGGTCGCGGCCACTCGCTGCAGGCGCTGCAGGAGATCACCGGCTCGCTCGAGGGCCGCCCCTACCGCTGGTCCGTGGGCGAGGACCCACTGTTCGGCGGCAGCTTGGCTCTGGGCCACGTCCTGGGCACGCCGGCCTAGTGCGTCCCGCTCCGTCCCGATCATCGTGTGGCGATCGCGAGTGGCTTCGCATCCACGACGGACGCCAGTCGGCTCCTGACGAGAGCCGACGTCAGCGCCGCTTCCGGCCGCGGAAATCCGAACGCGGCCTTGACGCCGGCCGCACCGGATCTCGATGATGTGCCCCGACCGCACTTCACCACCCGCGGTTGGGAGGACTCCATGAGATTTGCCCAAAGCGCCGCCCGGTCCGGTGTCGCTGGAATCGGATTGCTGACTACGATCGCGCTGTCCCTCGCCTGTGCCGGAGGCGGCGGATCGGCTGGCCCGGCGCCCGGAAAGGCGCAGGGGGCGCCGGTCCTGGGCTCCGGAGCGGTCTCGCGAGTCGAGGTGGTCGCCCACACCGAGATGCCAAGCGGCGATCACCGCTCACAGTGGGACAAGTACACGGCGGGGCCCCAACTTCAAGAGCGGGTCGTCGCGGTCTTGAAGGAGCGCAACGCCTATGCGGCTAACGGTCCGCTCTCAGTGCGCATCGAGGTGACGGACTTCCGGCTGCGCTCGGGCAACGCAGCCTTCTGGGTCGGTGCCATGGCGGGCGCCGATTACTACAACGTGCACGTGGAGGTGTCTCGGGGCGGCCGTGTCGTGCGAAGCTACGACACGAACACGTCCACGTCGCTGGGAGGCATCGCCTATGCCTCCCCCACCCAACGCACCAATCGCCTGATCAAGACGCTGGCCGTGCGGATCGTGAACGACATCTGAAGCGGGGGCCGTTGTCGCCGGCTACAGGCCGGCGACAACGGCTCGGGCGATGGCCAGGTTGCCGGCGACGTTCGGATGGCCGTTCCAATCCATCAGGTACGGGTTCACGCCACGGGCCAGATCGGCTCTCAGGGCCGGCAGCGTGTCCACCCAGGCAACACCCGCCTCGTCGAGAGCCTGGCCCGTGCGGCGCCACACCTCCCGCTCTTGGGCCAGGAGGCGCCGGTAGCTGTCGGGCACCGGACCCGAAGCCTTCGCCACGCGCTCCGCATACACCAGCTCCTTCGTCGGGATGAACACGACGCACACCCGCGTCCCTTCCGGCGCGGCGGCGTGCATGCGGGCCAACGCGTCCAGCGAGACGCGTAGGCCTTCGGCGACGCGGGGGTCCTCCAGGTCGAGAGCCGCCAGGCGCGCGGCGGGCGTCAACACCGTTCCCACCTCGCCGTCGTGGAAGGGGAACATGAGATCGCGCGACACGCCGGCTACGCGGGCCTCGTACTTGGCCCAGTCGTCCTTCACGGTGTCCGTCTTGTGCCCCGTGAAGTTCCCGCCCAGCTTCCGGCCGAGCGCGCGAAACAGCCCGAAGAGCTTGCCGTGCTCCTCGATGGGATCGCCGATCCAGGTGTTGAACCAGTATCGGGCGGAGCCCTTCTTGGCGACGCGGGTCGCCTGCCAGGCCGCCGCGATCGACGGCCTCTCTTCGGCCGCCGCGGCGAGGGCGCTCTGCTTCGCGGGGTCTTTCGAAGCGAGTTCGGGCGACCGGCGACCCCGATAGACGCTGCGGTAGCTGCCCGCCACGTCGTTGCCGGAATAGAACCCCACGAGCAGTACAGCCGGTCTGAGAGCCAGTGCCTCGTCCATCAGCAGCCGGTACTGCACCGGGGAGTAGCCGCCCAGGGCCATGTTGTAGGCCGAGCGGCCCCAGGATTCGCCAGCTTGCTGGGGCCAGGCGTTCTCCCGAGCCACCTCGTCGCCGTAGGTTTGAGAGTCCCCGATGGCCACCAGGTCGGCTTGGTCGAGCGCGGCGGCGTTTCGCCAGCCCCGCGAGTCGTGGTCGGGCGCGGCGGGATTCGGGCGCTCGCCGAGAACCGGGTCGGGCACCACTTTGGAGATCCCCGGCGACAGCACGACGCCGGCGGGCGGGACCGCCCACGCCACGACTTGGAGGCCGAGTTCGAGCACGACGGCCACGAACAGCAGCGCGACTCCCCCGAATGCCAAGCGCTTGCGAAGCGAGAGCTCTCCCATCCCTCATCCCCCGGCTGTCGGCACGCCGTCCCTGTGGCTCGGCGAGGACTCGCCCCCGCGATCTCGCACCAGGCGCTGCTTCTCGCGCCGCGGAAGCTTCTTGATCGCCGCCTCGCGACGCAGCGCAGCGGCCCGAGTGGGGTGGCCTTCGCGCCACACCAGCCGCACGGGCAGGTGGGATCGCGTGTAGCGAGCCGCCCGCCCCTCCCGATGCGCCGTCAGTCGTCGCTCCAGGTCATTGGTGATGCCGGTATAGAGGCTGGCATCCCCACATTCCAGCATGTAGACGAACCACGCCACGGCTTCCGCCTAGCCCCTCCGGCCGAGCCCCCGGCGGCCCTTCACCCCCCCGTCACCCGGTCCCGACGACCCGGCGGCCACGGGCTCCCCGACGGCGCTTCAAGCTGATAGGATAGGCGGTCAGCGAACGGTCGGCGTCTACCCCGGACAGCCCGCACCAGACATCGGCGTTCCTGAGTCAGGCCGAGCGAATGCTCGGCGAGTGAGCGAGTACCGAGCCATCATGAAGAAGATCTATGTCGGCAACCTCCCCTGGTCCACCACGGACGAAGCATTGGGGAACTTGTTTGAGCCCTTCGGCCAGGTGTTGTCCGCCCGCGTCATCACCGACCGCGAGACCGGTCGTTCGCGGGGTTTTGGGTTTGTGGAAATGGCTGAGGAAGCCGACGCCCTGAACGCCATCAGCGCCGTCAACGGCTCGAGCGTCGAAGGTCGCGCCCTCCGCGTGAACGAGGCCCAGGAACGCGCACCGCGCGGCGGCGGCGGTTCGTACCGCGGCGGCGGCGGCCAGCGCGACCGCTACTAGACCCCGCCTCCGCTTCCCAGAAGCGAACCGGCAACTCACCGGCAACCCGGGCGCATGAGCGCCTGGGTTGAGAGGGAGAGTTGCGCCATTTCTCGAATGAAGCGAATTCACCACAATTCACTTCGGGAATCCGCGCATGGTGCCGATGCTCCCTCTTGAGTGGGGGATGTAGCCCCCATTCGAGGGGGGCACCAGTGGCGGCTCGGCATCCCGATCTCGTCCGCGACGAGGCGGTCGACGGCGGCGGCGAAGGCGCTGCGCCGGAATTCGAGGACGCGGCCGCCGCTTCCTTGGCCGCCTGTCCCGAGCCCGAACCCACCTGGCCCGAGGTCGATCGCCGCAAGCAGACCGATCGGCGCCATCGCCCCACCAGCATCTTCGACGCCTTCTTCCACCCCCGGCGCCGCAGCTCCGGCCGCCGCGCCGAAGACCAGCAGAATCAGTACGTGGATGTCTACCGGCCGAGCGACCTCGCCATGCTGGCGGGGATCGTGCTGCTGAACATTTTCGACGCGTTCTTCACGCTGCTCTACCTGAGCCACGGGGGCGAGGAAGCGAACCCGATCATGCAGTACCTGCTGGACATGTCGATGTGGGCCTTCCTGCTGGAGAAGTGCTTCATCGTCGGGCTCTGGGTGCTGGTCCTGGTCGTGCACAAGAACTTCCGCACCGCGCGGCTCGGCCTGCGCGTGACCCTCACGGTCTACAGCGTGCTGCTGCTGTACCACGGCTTCGTGCAGTGGAGCCTGTGGCGCTAGCCGCCGAAGTGCTCCTCCAGCCAGCGCACGATGTCGGCGGATTCGTGCATCCACTCGACCTCGCTTGCTCCCCGCTCGATCCTCAGGCAGGGCACCATCTGGCGCCCGGTCGCCTCGACCAGGGCGCGCCGGTGGGCCGCGTCGGCCTGGATGTCCCGCAGCTCGATGGAAAGCCCGAGGCGCGCCAGTGCCTGGCGCACGCGCGCGCAGAACGGGCACCCATCGAAGTGGTAGAGGGACAGGGAGTCGGCGTTCACGGGGGGGCTCCTGTGGCTGTCGTCGGACCGGCGCGTGGAGTGTGCCGGTGGAGGACGGGCGCCGCCAGCGCCGCTCAGGCGCCGAACAGGTCTCGCAGGTGGGCGTTCGAGAACCGCCCGTGCGGGTCGAAGCGGCGGCGAACGGCGTGGAAGCGCTCCCACTCCGGATACAGCCGCGCCAGTCGCTCCGCGCGGCAACTGTGAACCTTGCCCCAGTGGGGGCGGCCACCGTACTCCCAGAACAGCGGCTCGAGGTCGGCGAAGAAGGCCTCGTGGGGGAGCCGCGCATCCTGGTGGAGCGAGATCGTCACCGTCTCGCGCCCGCTGGCCGGGCTCAGAAACGCGTCGTCGGCTCGAACCGTGCGGTACTCCACAGGCCAGGCGACGTCGCCGTGGCGCGCGCGGATGCGCGCGCAGACGGCCTTGACGCACTCCAGCCCGGCCGCGAACGGCACCGCGTATTCCATCTCGTTGAACCGATCGGGGCGCTCCGAGGGCAGCACGTGGGGCGCCAGGCCGATGCGCTCGTAGGGCCGATCCGGCAGCGGATCGGGCGGCCCGGAATGAAGGGCCAGCGTCTTCAGATCCGCGATCTCTCGGGCCGGATACCAGAAGAATTCGCAGTGTCGATGGCCGTCGATCGCATCCGGCAGACGATCGAGACAGGCCTCCAGGCTCATGCGCTCGATTCGCTCGTGGAGACAGTAGGCCGGAACCAGCCGCAGTCGCGCCGAGACCACCACGCCCAGCGCACCCAGCGACACGCGGGCCGCGCGCCACGCTTCGGCGTCCGCAGCCTCCGTGCACTCGACCCGCTCGCCGTCGGCCGTCATCACGCGCAGGCTGTGGACGCGGCTCGAGAGGTTCGCGAGCCCGCGCCCGGTACCGTGGGTCCCCGTGCCCAGGGCGCCGCCGACGGTCTGGACGTCGACGTCGCCCAGGTTCTGGAGGCAGAGTCCCGCTTCGAGCGCTTGCTGCCCCAGCTCGTGAAGGCGAGTGCCCGCGCGCACGTCGACGAGGCCGCTCTCCGGTTCCGCCGCCGTGACTCCACGCAGTCGCTCCAGCGAGATCAACACGCCGGAGGTCGCGACCAGGGGCGTGAAGGAGTGCCCGCTGCCCACCACTCGAACCGTGTGGTCTTGGGCGGCCGCCTGCGCCAGCACCTCGGCCAGCTCCGCTTCGCTGGCGGGCTCCACCAGCCGCCGGGGCCGGCCACTCACGCTGCCGGACCAGTTGGACCAGTTCACCGCCATCGAGGTCCGGTTCCCTTCATGCCCCGCCCCTCCGCCGCGTCGAGAATCGGGCGCCGGTGTCGGATTCCCGTCGGCCCGCCAGCTTGGCTCACGCCGCGCATCCAACCAACCCCCCGAATTTCGGTCGCTTCCCCGCTTCGCGAGACGGGTGAGGGGTTGGCATGGCCTCTGCAGCAGGCCCGTTCGGGGGAGATGCGCCATGGAATCCTGGATCCGCGATGCCGCCGAAGGCTTCGATGCGAGCGACGCGACGACCTCCCTGGTCGAGCTCGTGTGCCAGCTGTCGGAGTTTACCGAGGACGTGACCGAGATTGGCGACCTGATCGCCTGCGTGGTGGGCGACACCTAGACGGCCCGTTCCTCGCTTTGGGATGGGGGAGCCTCTGCGCCAGGGCGAGAAAATTCACTCCCGAACGGACAACGGGCGCTCAAGCACGGCCCACAATCCGCCGAAGGATTCAAACGGACGTTTGAATCGGGCGTTTGACGCCTGAGCCCCGGGCGCTTCGCCCCCCCACGGAGGCCCCCCATGGCGGGAGAAGAGACGCGCGAGCGGCTGCTCGACGCGGCGGAAGAGCTCTTCGCCCATCGGGGCATCTCCAATACGTCGTTGCGGATGCTGACGCGCGCCGCCGACGTCAACCTGGCCGCCGTCCACTACCACTTCGGCTCGAAGGAAGGGCTGCTTGACTCGGTGGTCGAGCGGCGGGCGGGCCCCGTCAACCGAGCCCGGCTGGAGGCGCTGGACCGAGTCGAAGCCGAGTCGAAGCCTCACGGTCTGCCCGGCGTGCACGCGGTGCTGCGTGCCTTTCTCGAGCCCATGTTGCAGGTGCATCGCGAGGCGGGAGCACGCGGTCCCGTACTGGCCCGCCTCTTCTCACGCATTCAAGCCCAACCCGCAGAGGTGGTGGAGCCGCTGTCGCGCAAACACTTCGGGCGCGTCGGGGCGCGCTTCGTGGAGGCGCTGCAACGCGAGCTCCCCGCCCTGCCGAGACACTTGGTGGCGGATCGCTTCCGCTTCGGCCTGGGAGCGATCCTGTACGTGTTCTCCGGCAACTACGAGCTCGACATCATCACGGGACACCCCGTCGTTCGCCGCGACGCGACGGCCCTGCTGGATCAGCTGGTGGACTTCCTGGCCGCCGGCCTGGCCGCACCCGCTCCAGACGAGAACGTCCGTGTGGTGAACGAGGTGCGGGCGTGAAGGTTGAATTCGAAGTCCACTGGAATCCGAAGATCGGCCTCCCCATTCTGGTCTTGGCGTTCGGCCTGCTCGGCATGTCGGCGATGATCTGGGCGCGGCCGACGGCGACGCCTCGCGCCGTCGAGGACAAGGCGCCGCTGGTCCGCATCCAGACGGTCGTCCCCGGCGAGCAGACCTTTGCCGTTCATGCGCAGGGAACCGTCGAGCCCCGCACCGAGAGTGATCTCGTCGCTGAGGTGGGCGGCCGCGTCCGCTGGGTGTCCGGCGAGCTCGGTTCGGGCGGCTTCGTGGAAGCCGGCGACGAGTTGGTGCGCCTCGACCCGGCCGACCAGCGGGTCGCGCTCGAGCGCGCGCGCGCGGCCGCCGAACGCGCGGCCAGCCAGCACGTCCACGCTCAGGCCAACCTCGAGCGGCGCAGAACCCTGACCGAAGGCGGCGTCGCCAGTCAAGCGGTCCTCGACGACGCCGAGAACGCCGAGCGCGTGGCCGCGGCCTCGCTCCGCGAGGCGCGGGCCGCTCTGGCGCAGGCCGAGCGCGATCTCGAACGCACCCGCCTGCGTGCCCCCTTCACCGGCCGGGTGCGCGAGAAACTCGTCGACGTGGGGCAGTACGTCACCCGCGGCAGTGTCCTGGCCCGCCTCTACGCGGTCGACTACGCCGAAGTTCGCCTGGCGATTCCGGACCGCGAGCTCGCCTTCCTGGACCTTCCGCTCGGCGCTGGAGTCGCGCCGAAGGAGGGCCCGGCCGTCGAGCTCACCGGCCAGCTGGCGGGGCGCACCCACACCTGGGTCGGTCGGATCGTGCGCACCGAGGGAGCGATCGATCCGCGCACTCGCATGGTGCGGGCGGTCGCGCGGGTCGAAGACCCCTACGGCCTGACCGGCGATGGCGGTGCCCCGCCCCTGGCCGTCGGGCTCTTCGTCGACGCCCGCATCCACGGCCGCCAACAGGCCGATCTGATCGTGCTGCCTCGCGCGGCGGTGCGAGGAGAGGACCAAGTGGCGGTGGTGGACTCCGGAGAGCGTTTGCGCCTGCGCCGCGTCGCCGTCGCCCGCACCGGGCGCGAGCAGGTCTGGGTTCGAGACGGACTCGATCCGGGCGACCGGGTCTGCGTCTCGCCGCTCGAGATCGCCGTCGACGGCATGCGGGTTCGGGTCTCCGGAGAGGAGTCGTGAAGCGGGCCGTTCGCTGGTTCGCCGAGAACCACGTCGCGGCCAACCTGATCATGGCGCTGCTCGTCATCGGCGGCCTCACGATCCTGCCCACGATCACGCAGGAGGTCTTCCCGGACCTCGCGCTGGACGTCGTCACCGTCTCGGTCGAGTACCCGGGCGCCAGTCCTCAGGAGGTGGAGGAGGCGGTCTCGCTCCGCATCGAGGAGGAGCTGCAGGGGCTCCAGGGCGTCAAGCGCATCCGCTCCGTCGCCTCCGAGAACATCGCTACGGTGAACGTGGAGCTCATGGCGGGCGAGGACGTCCGCCGTCGACTCGACGACGTTCGCGCCCGGGTGGATGCCATCACGACCTTCCCCGATCAGGCCGAGCGCCCCCAGGTCAAGCAGATGGAGATTCGGCGGCAGGTGCTCAACGTGGCCGTTTCGGGCCCGGCCGACGAGCGCACGCTGAAGCGGTTGGGCGAGCGGGTCCGCGACGAGATCGCGACCATCCCGATCATCACGGACGTACAGCTCTACGCGGCCCGCCCCTACGAGATCTCGATCGAGGTCTCCGAGCGCGCGCTGCGCCGCTTCGGACTCGAGTTCGACGACGTCGTCCGAGCGGTGCAACGCTCTTCCCTCGACCTGCCGGGGGGGAGCATCAAGACCGAAGCCGGAGAGATCCTGCTGCGGGCGAAGGGGCGAGCGTACTCCGGACGGGACTTCGCAGATCTGGCCCTCGTGACCGGGAGCGACGGCACCCGGCTCCGGCTGGGAGACGTAGCGCGGGTGATCGACGGCTTCGAAGAGACCGACCAGGCCTCGCTCTTCGACGGAGAGCCCGCGGTGCTCGTCCAGGTCTTTCGGGTCGGCGACCAGAACGCGCTGGAGATCTCGGAGGCGGTCCGCAGCTACGTCGCGTCGGCCAGCGTGCCGGAAGGCATCTCGCTCACGGTGTGGCAGGACGACGCCCGCTTCCTGCGCGCCCGCCTCGGCTCACTGCTCGGCAACGCACGCGATGGGTTCATTCTGGTGGTCCTCGTGCTGGCGCTGTTCCTGCGGCTGCGCCTGGCCATGTGGGTGAGCCTCGGGATCCCGCTGTCGTTCCTGGGTGCGCTGGCGCTCCTCCCGACCTTCGACGTCTCGATCAACCTCATCTCGCTGACGGCCTTCATCGTGGTGCTGGGAATCGTGGTGGACGACGCGATCGTCGTGGGCGAGAACATCCACACCGAGCAGCAACGGGGTTTGCGGAGCCGCACGGAAGGAGCCGTCAAGGGGGCCCAGGGCATCCTCGTGCCCGTGACCTTCGGCGTGCTCACCACCATGGCGGCCTTCTCGCCGATGTTGTTCGTGCCGGGGCCCATGGGACGGCTGGCGCGCCTGATCCCCATGGTGGTCATCCTGTGCCTCGCCTTCTCACTGATCGAGTCCTTGCTGGTCCTGCCCGCGCATCTGGGCCACGGCACTGAAGACCCCGAACAGGAGCCCAAGACGCGCATCGTGGGCTGGTGGCGTCGCGGCCAGAAGCGGATCGCCGACGGTCTTCACCACTTTCTCGACGCGGTCTACCGGCCCGCGCTTCAGCACGCGCTGGTGTGGCGCTACCTGACCGTATCGCTCGCCATCGCGGCCTTCCTCCTCTCGGTGGGCATGCTGGCCGGCGGCTGGCTTCGCTTCGTCTTCCAGCCGGACGTCGAGGGAGACACGATCGCCGCCGATCTCACGATGCCGGAGGGAACTCCCGCGCACATCACCGCTGAGGCCATCGAGACGGTCACCTCCGCCCTGGAGCGGGTCCGTGCCTCGGCGGACGCGGACCGAGACGAGAACGAGGGCAGTGTGTTCCGGCACGTGATGGCCTCGGTGGGCGAGCAGCCCTACCGGGCGTGGACGCAGAACGTGCCTGGGCGCGTCGGAGGGGGCGGCACCACGGGGGCCCACCTGGGGGAGGTCCAGGTCGAGGTGATCGACTCCGAAGAACGCGACCAGACCGTCGCATGGCTCACGCGGCGCTGGCGCGAGGAGGTCGGCGAGATCCCCGGCGCCGTCGAGCTCGCGTTCACGTCGTCGCTCGTGAATCCAGGCGCTCCCATCGACATCGAGCTGCGCGGCGACGACCTCGACGAACTGCGCGACGCCGCGGAGTTCCTGCGCGGCGAATTGGCCGGCTACCCGGCGGTCTTCGACGTGGCGGACAGCTTTCGATCGGGGAAGCAGGAGCTGGAGCTCTCCATTCTCCCGTCCGCCGAGACGCTCGGGCTCTCGCTGGAGGACCTGGGGCGCCAAGTCCGCCAGGCCTTCCACGGCGACGAAGCGCAGCGCATCCAACGCGGGCGGGACGACGTTCGGGTGGTGGTTCGCTACCCCGCCGCCGAGCGTCGTTCCCTGCAGGACGTCGAGTCGATGTACATCCGCACCCGCGACGGCCGAGAGGTGCCCTTTGGAGCCGTCGCCCAGGCTTCGTTCGGAACCGGCTTCGCCAGCATCCAGCGGTTGGACCGACAGCGCGTGGTCAACGTCACCGCCGACGTCGATCCCGCCCTCGGAAACGCCAACGAGATCGTGGCCGACCTCGAAGAGAGCGCCCTCGTCGCTCTCGGTCGCGACTATCCCGGCGTTCGCCACGGCTTCGCGGGCGAACAGCAGGAGCAGCGGGACTTCCTCGCGAGCATGCTGCGCGGACAAGCTCTGGCGTTGCTCGTCATCTTCGGCTTGTTGGCCGTTCCCCTGCGTTCCTACGTGCAGCCCTTCATCATCATGACGGCGATCCCCTTCGGGTTGGTCGGGGCGGCCTGGGGCCACATCCTCTTGGGCCACGATTTCAGCATGTTCTCGGTGATCGGCCTCGTCGCGCTGTCGGGCGTCGTCGTGAACGACAGCCTGGTCCTGGTGGACTCCATCAATCGACGCCGTGCGGAGGGATCGGACATCCACACCGCCGTCAGTCTCGCGGGGCCGGCGCGCTTCCGGGCCATCCTGCTGACGTCGCTCACGACCTTCGCGGGACTCTCGCCCCTCATGCTGGAAACGAGCGTTCAGGCCCAGTTCCTGATTCCCATGGCGATCTCGCTCGCCTTCGGCGTGATCTTCGCCAGCTTCATCACGCTGCTGGTGGTGCCGTGCACCTATCTGATTCTCGACGACCTCGACTGGGCCGTGAGGCAGTGGCGCTTCCGGGGCAAGGGCCTGCCCGAGGCCGACGTGGCCGACGCCCCCGAGCTGGAATCCGAGTGGGAGTCCACGGAGAAGGCCGAGACGAGGGCCATCAGGGCGCGGGGTCTCCGGGCACTCGGGCGACCTCGTCCAGACTGAAGTACAGCGAAACGGGGCCGGACGGGTCCAGGTCCAGAGGTGATCTGGGCAGGGGCGCATAGCGCTTCCGAGTCCGTCCCACGAGATCGCGCCGGCCCACGAGGCGCTTCTCTCGCCATCCCGGCTGGGTGATACGGACGTGGACGGGAGCCTTTCGCGGCCCGGCCAGCGCGCGCAACGTGGCCAGCAGCACGGGCCGGTCGTCGTCGCCGTCCAACCGGGCGGCGGCCATCAGCGCGCGTCCGAACGCCTCCACACGCTCCAGCGCCGGACTCTCCTGGTCAACGCCTCCCAGTTCGCGAACCACGTGACGGGCGCGCCGGACCGTGCCGCGATGACGCCGAGGAACCCGAGAGCGATCCAGGTGCCGGAACTTCCCCTGCGTCCCCAGCCGTCTCCGCATGCGGTCCAGGTCCTCGGGCGCGAGCTCGAGCAAGCGTCCCAGCTCGGCGTAGAAGCGGCGTTCCGGCAACCCCGCCAGGCGCTCGAGAGCGGCTGGCGAGAAAGCCACACGGGCCCGGAGGTCGACGAGCCCCCAGCGGTCGTTCGCGCTGTGAAGAGCTGCTGTGAACGGAATCAGGCGCTGACCGTCTCGCACTCCTTCAGGCGCGAGCGAGTTGGCGATCGACACGTACCCGTCCAACTCGCTGCTCCGCGTGTCCAGATCGAAGACCTGAAGCGTCACGTGAGCGGTGGCGTCGTCTCCACTCTCCGAGGAGATCACGAGCACGCGATGGCTCCGGCGTTCGCCCTGATCGAAGACCTCCCATTCGCGGCGTCCGTCTCCCCAAAACTGCAGGAAGCGATCCTCCGCCTTTCGCCCCCCTCCCAGCGCGATCGCGTCGAGCCGCGACCGCGACTCCTGGCGGGCGAGACCCAGCCAGGACTGCCGGGTTCTCCAGGCGCGGAAGTCCGAGGCCAGGGGCTGACGTTCCCCACCCTCCAGGCCGCGGTCGCCTTCCAGACGCCCCCGCTCCCACTCCGCCTGGGCGAACGGGATGCGAACGAACAAGAGCTTCCAGAAGCCCTGGGTGGACTGGACGACCGGCCGGCTCACGAGGCGTTGCGTCCGAACCCGGCCGTGCTTCCGCGACACGACAACGGTCTTCACCAGAGCGCGACCGACACGGGTGTCGAATCCGAGCGGAGCGGCACCGCCGGTCAAGTCGTCGCTGGTGATCCGCAAGTGCCCATCGACGTAGCGCCGTCGGGCCAACACGTAGGTCTCGGGCAGGTCACCGCGCCACACGTCGACGGGCAAGAGCACCCGCAGCAGGCGGTCGTCCGCAAAGCGCGCCTCGGCCCAGGTGCCGGCCGGTCTCACCAGTTGCCATTCCTGATACAGCGTCGTCTCGCCCCGAGCGACGACGCCGATGCCGAGCGTCACGCCGATCCGGACGACGTCGTGGACGAGCCAGTAGTCGCCCTCGGAGCCGGGATGGGGATTCTCGTGGACTTCGCGCTTGAGCGTCACCACCACCTCCTGCACGAGCCCCGTCGGAATTCCCGCCGAGGCGTCGTCCAACACCACCTCGACGACCTCGCCGACCAGACCCTGCAGCAGCGACACCCCGTGCAGCGACAGTTGGCTCACGATGGGTCCCAGCAGCGACGACCAGTAGCTGTCGAAGTCCTGAACCGACCCGGTTTGGACACCCGCCACCAGCTCGCCGTCCTCGATCTGGCCGTCTCGCGTGTCGAGTTCGCGATCGGCCGGCAGCAGCCGAACGGGACCGGAGGGCGTATGCGCACCCACCAGTCCGAACGTCTCCACCAGCTGATTGCGCCGGTACACGAGCTTCTCGAGCAGCAGGCGCGCCACGGGCGGCGGCCATCCCCCCTGCGAGACCGCGTCCTCCAGCTGACGGCGCTCGAATTGGGCGATGAGTCGGGCCATCCAGCGCGCGTCGGCGAAGGTCATGGTTTCTCGCAGACTGCTCGGGTGGAGGCTCTTGAAGGTGAAGACTCGCCGACCCGTCAGGCTGCGACTCACGACGTCCCATGGGAACGCGTTGACCTGCTCGTTCACGATGCGGCCAAACGCGTGGCCCACGTCGTGCAGCACGTGAAAGGCCCGCGCTTCGCCCTCTTCGGCCCGAAGCACCAGCTTGTTGTTCTCCGACTCCTTCAAGTCGGTGTTCGCGATCCAGACGAAGAACAGGCCGAGCCCGCGCACCTCGCGCTCGGACTCGTGGCCGAACCCGCCGAACGGCCACGGGCCCACCCGGTAGACGTCGTCGGACTTGGCTTCGAGTACGCCTTCTCGCGCCACCAGAAACGGGCCGTGCTCGTCGCTCGAGGTCTCGAAGTAGTCGTCGAACCGGTAGGAATCGTGCAGTCGTTTGTGCTCGTAGTAGGACCGCCATTCCGTGCGCAGAGCCTGGAGCTCCTCCGGCTCGAGGCGGATGCGGAGATTGCGGACGTAGCGAGTCGGATCCACGTGATAGCCGAGGGCCCGCAGCAGGACGCCGACGGTGGGTTCGGCGTGGACTTCGCCGCCGACCTTGAGCTTCATCCGCCACTTCCGCCCCCCGCGACGCAGGAACAGGTCGAGCTTGGGCTTCGTCTGGGTTCGGCGCAGCCCGTCGAACCTCACCTCCTCCACCGCACCAGGGGGGAAGACGGGAGCTCCGCCGGCGGGATCGTCCGCGCGGGGCTCGCGCCCCGCCGCGAGGTCTCGCTCAGACACGACGCCGGGGTCACGCCACACCGTTGAGCTCGGCGGCGGACCGAGCTGCGAGAGGTCTCCGCCCAGGGCGGTCAGGCGCGCCAGATCCTGGGGGCCATAGAAGGACCCGGACTCGGGGTCGTAGAGGTTGCGAGCCTCCTTCTCGACGTCACCACCCGGTGTCGGAACCGGCCAGTCGACGAGTGTGGCCCAGTAGACCAGCTCCGCTGCCCGCAGGCTGTAGAGCCCCTCCCCGGCCACCTTGAGCGCGTGGTCCAACTCCAAGATGCGGGCCGCCCGGGCCCGCCCAACGTCCGCGTCCGACTCGTGGACGAGCCTCTCGAGCGCACCGACGTCGTCGTCCCCGCCCAGCAGCAGGTCGTACACGACCACCTGCTTGCGGCGAAGAGCGCGACGCTTCGCGGCCCGCTTGCCCCGCCCCCGATCGCGCGCTTCGGCCTCGAAGAGCGACACCAGCTCGCGCCGACGCATCTCCAGTTCGTCGCGGTAGCGTGCGCACTTTTCCGGCGCGACGCGGCCGTCAGATCCGAAGAAGCGGTCCTCGATCTCCTGCCGGAACTCTGGTGAGAACGGAACGGTGTCGAACCCCCGCGCGGGGAGTGCGATCGAGGTCACAGTCGCCGTACAGGCGAACCAGCAGAAGACGAGGCAAGCGCGGGTGTTCATGGACGCGTGTCGATGGGGAGCGCGGGCAGGGTCGTCGAACTGGCCTGTGACCGCCGCAAAAAATGCAAACGTTCGTTGGCCGAAACAGGGGGCGCAGAGGGTGGGGGTCGCGCCATGTTCTGCCGAAATGGGGGGTCAGGGTCGTGTCGGCACGACCCGCGCCTGGCGTGCCAATCCCGCGGCGGAGACCCGGTGAGGCAACAGTCGACGGGCTGCACCGGGCAGACGTCCGCCGACCGAGAGCCGAGCGAAACCGAGCCCTTCGGAAGCGAGAACCGTGTCCGCGATGCTCACCCGTTCGGCCTTCCTATCTTTCTTCACTGGAGTCCTGATCTCCATCGGGACCAGTGCGGCCGCCGATTCGGTGGCGAGCGCGGAAACCGTTGGCCAGTGCATGCGCGAGAACCTGCCCGGCCAAGGCGCGAGCCTCGCCTTCGGCCTGCGCACCCATGACCGCAGTGGCGCGTTCCGCGAGACGCAGGGACAGGCCTACTACCAGCGCTCGACGGACGGACTGGTGCGCCTGCTGCTCCGCGTGAACGCGCCGGACGACGTGCGGGGCACGGCGATCCTGCTGCGCGAGGCGCAGGACGGAGAGGACGAGGCTTTCCTCTACCTGCCCGCACTCGCGCGCGTCAAGCGCCTGGCCGGCGGCTCCTTCTCCGGCCCGCTGCTGGGATCGGACTTCTCGGTCGCGGACCTGGAGCGCATCGGAGGCCTCGCGCAGGACGCTCAGGTCTCCGTTCTCGGCGAGTCCTCGTTCGAATCCCGGCCGGTGTGGGTCGTGAGCGTCCGGCCGCAGCGATCGGACGCGGGCGTCGATCGGCTCGTCAGCTACGTCGACCGGGAAACCTGCCTGCCGCTGCGCACGGAGTTCGTCGACCGGGGCGAGCGGGTGCGCAAGATCCTGAGCACGCCGGCGTCCGCGATCCAGCGGCACGCCGGTCACTTCGTGCCGGGCGAGATGCACATGTTCGACCTCCTCGCCCAGACGGAGACGCACTTGGTGATCCACCGAGTCACCGTCGACCCGGACCTCTCGGAAGAGCTCTTCCGCGCCGGCGCCCTGGCGAAGGGCGAAGGTTGAGCGGACTCCCGAGCCCCGAAGACGCCTCGCTCCCCTGGTATCGCCGCCCCGTCGTCTGGCTGGCGGCTTGCGGACTCCTGTCCCTGGTTGCCGTCGCCGGACTCGTGGACCTGAGAACGGGCGCCGTCAAGCTGCGGCTCGAGCCCGCCCTGGACAAGCTCCTCCCGAGACATCACGAGAGCCGCGAAGCCTACGACGCGCTTCGCGATCGCTTCGGAAACGACGACGCCCTGGTCCTGGTGAGCGATCGGGACGTCTTCGCCGACCCCGACCATCTCCGGGACCTGGGCCGGCTGAGTGAGCGCCTCGCGTCCCTGGACGGCGTGTCCCGGGTACATAGCCTCGCCAATACGCCCGCTTTGGCCGGCAGCGACGAAGACGTCACGCTGGCGGCGCTGCTGGCCGAGGTCCCCGAGGAGCCGGGCGAACTCGACGCCCTGGCCTTGCGCGCCGCCCGGCATCCCCTCGTCTCCGGTCGCCTGATTTCGCGCGGCGGCGGGCGCGCCGCCGTGGTCGTCGAGCTGGAGGCGATGGACGACGAGGCGTTTCTGGAGCGCGGTCTCGACCGGATGGTGCTCGAGGCGGCTCGCGAGGAGATCCGGACGGGCGACATCTGGCTCGCAGGGACGCCGGTGGTGAAGGCCGAGATGAGCCGAATCCTGGTGCGCGACATGGCCACGGTCATCCCCGCGATCCTGGTTCTCATGACGGTCATCGCTGCGCTGGTGTTTCGGAGCGTCATCGGAACCTGGGCGCCGGTGGCGTGCATCGCCGTCGCCGAACTCTGGACGTTGGGCGTCATGGGCTGGTCGGGACACGCCCTGAACGTCATCACGACCATCGTGCCTCCGTTGGTGTTGATCGTCGGATTCGCCTATGCGGTCCACCTCCTCTCGGCGTATCACCGCCTGGAGGCAACCGAGGACCCGGCCCTGCGTGCGTGGCGCGCGCTCCGCCACGTCGCGTTTCCCGTGCTGCTGACCGGCGTCACCACCATCGCCGGTTTCCTCTCCCTCGCCACCAGCCACCTGGAGGTGATCCAGGAGTTCGGGCGCTTCGCCGCCGTCGGCGTCGCCGCCACACAGCTGGCCACGCTCCTGTTCCTGCCGGCCGTGCTCGGGCTCGCGCGACCGACGCGGCCGACAGCGCGCCTTCGCACGCGCGAGGTTTTCGACCGCCTGGCGGAGCGCACCGGGAGGTTCGCCGTCGGCCGTCGGCGAACGATCGTGGCGCTGGGATTGGTCGCGGGGATTGCGGCGCTCGCCCTGGCGACCCGCGTTCGGGTCGACACGGAGATCATCGAGAACTTCGCCCCGGAAGCACCGATTCGGACCAGCTACGAGGCCATCAACGACGCCCTGGATGGCGCCAACCCGTTCACGATAGCGATCGAGGCGGAGACTCCCGGCGCCTTTGCCGAACCGGCCGCGCTGCGAGAGCTGGTCCGGCTCCAAGACTGGCTCGAGTCCCAACCCGAGATCGGCGGGACGACGTCGGTGGCGGACCACGTCCAGCTGCTTCACCAGGCCTTCTCGGGAGGCGGGGCCGACGCGCTGCGCGTCCCCGACTCGAAAGCCCTGGTCTCACAGCTTCTGCTGGTGGGGGCCGGTGAGGAGATCGATCGCCTGCTGGACGCACCCCATACCCACGCCACCGTCGAGGTCCGCTCCCGCGTCACGCGCTCCGCGGCCCTGTCGGCGCTGGCCTCCCGCATCGAGCGTCGGCTCGGCGAGCTTCCCGCAGGCTTCACCGGGAGGGTGACGGGAAACGCTCTCCTGGTGAGCCGCGCCGCCGACGAGATCTCGGCGGGGCAGGTCAGGAGCCTCGCCGCGGCCTTCGTCGCGATCGGGGCCATCCTGTGCGCCTACTTCCGGTCCGTGGGCATCGGGCTCCTGGCGCTGATCCCCAACGCGCTTCCCATCGCGATCTACTTCGGCGCGCTCGGGGCCTTCGGCATCACGCTCAACAACGCGACCGCTCTCATGGGCTGCGTCGTGCTCGGCATCGCCGTCGACGACACCATCCACTTCCTGGTTCGCTTTCGACGCGGCTGGCACGAAGGGCGGAGCGCCGAGACGAGTGCAGCCGACGCGCTGATGGCCGTCGCCCGACCGGTCACGATCACGACCGTCGCCCTCTGCGCGGGCCTGCTCCTGCTGACGACCAGCGACCTCAGGACCCAGGCCGAGTTCGGCGCGATGGGCGCCTTCGCGCTCGCCGTCGCCTGGCTGGTGGACGTGCTGTGGACTCCCGCGCTGTGCGCTTCATTGGACGGCTTCCGCCGCGAGCCGGGTCCCGCGCGCACGGCAGAGCCCGAGCCGAGCCCGGACCCGCTCAGCTGAAGGACACCGCGCTCTACCCCAACCCCAGGCGCCGGGCGATGATCATCTTCATCACTTCGTTGGTTCCCGCGTAGATCGACTGGACCGCGGCATCGCAGTAGTCGGCGGAGATCGGGTACTCCTGCATGAAGCCGTAGCCACCGTGCAGCTGCAGGCACTCGGCAGCCACTCGCTTCTGCAGGTCCGTGGTCCACCACTTCGCCATGCTGACCTCGGAGACGATCTCCTCCCCCGCCACGTGCGCCGCGAGCAGCTTGTCCACGAACACCTGGCCGATCTCGACCTGGCTCGCCAGCTCCGCCAGCTTGAACTGGGTGTTCTGGAACTGGCCGATGGGGCGGCCGAACGCGCGCCTCTCCTTCACGTACTCGAGCGTGTCGTCGAGCGATCGACGACACGAGGCGATCGATCCCACGCCGATGCAGAGGCGCTCCTGCTGCAACTGCTCCATCAGCTGCTTGGAGCCCTGGCCCTCCTCGGCGCCGAGCAGGTTCTCGGTGGGGACCCGGCAGTCCTGGAAGAAGAGCTCGCTCGTGTCCTGTCCTCGCAGGCCGATCTTCTTCAAGTTGCGCCCGCGCGAGAACCCCTCCCGGTCGGCCTCCACCAGGATGAGGGAAATCCCCCGATGCGGAGGGTCCGCTTCGGTATCCGTCTTGGCGACCACGATCACGGCGTCGCAGTTCTGGCCGTTGGAGATGAAGGTCTTGGCGCCGTTCACGACGTAGTGGTCGCCGTCGCGAAGGGCCCGCGTCTGCACGTTCGCCAGGTCGGAGCCGGTCCCGGGCTCGGTCATGGCGATGGCCAGGAGGCAGTCGCCGGTGATGGCGGGCCGGAGGAAGCGCTCCTTCTGCTCGTCGCTGCCGAAGCTCAGCAGGTAGGGCATGCAGATGTCCACGTGCAGGGACGTCTGCAGGGCATGGGCGCGCGCGTAGGCGAGCTCCTCCATGACGATGGCATCGAAGAGGAAGTCCCCGCCGGCGCCTCCGTACTCCTCCGGCATGTTGAGCCCCAGGAAGCCTTCGTCGCCCATGCGCTTCCAGGTGTGGCGGTCCGTGATGCCCTCCGCGTTCCAGCGGTCGACGTGGGGCTCCACCTCGGTCGCGACGAAGCGCTTGAATTGCTGGCGAAAGAGCTCGTGCTCGTCGCTGAAGATGTCTCGACGCATGGGGGTCTCCAGTGGGTCCAACTACGAGGGTATCAGAACGTCTGGCCGAAACCGCGAACGCGCAGCCCCAGCACCGCGGCAATCGCCCCGAAGAGAAGCGTGGGCCCCCAACCGGCCACCAGCGGCGGAAGCGTACTGCCGTACCCCAGCGACGCCCCGGCTCCGGTAAGCAAGACGTGCAACACCGCGACCGCCGCCGACACGACGAGTGTGTGAGACGGTTTGGGGAAGGGAGGCCCTGCGACAGCGAAGAAGAGCGCCAGCGCCGGCAACACCAGGCAGGCGAAAGGCGCAGCCCGCTTCACCTCCAGGTCGACGCGCAAGCGCGTGGCGGGGTAACCGCTGGCCTCCACCTCCTGGATCTCTCGCTCGAGCTGGGCCGCGGACAGGTGCATGGTGTCCACTTCGGCGGGGACGTCCTCACCCAGCTTCGCGAAGGGCGCAGCCGGCAGCTCGCGCAGGCCGGACTCCCCCAACTCGACCCGCACCGGGTCCACCAGGCGCCACACACCGTCGCCGATGTGCCTGGCGCGGCGGGCGTCGACCCGACTCTTCGGGAGTCCCGCCGACCCCAGCTCGTAGACGGTGATGTGGCGCGCGAAGCCGAGTCCGGGATCCAGCTGTTCGGCCTCGTACAGGTGATCGCCCACCCGATACCAGACGCTGGTCAATCCGCGCGCATCGTCCAGATCGCGACCCTTGATCTCGGTCGTCTTCAAGTAGTCGGCGAGCGCGTTCGTCCGGGGCACGACTTCGTTCGTCAACACGGCGTAGAAGATCGAGACGACACCGCACAGGAGGAGCATCGGAAGCACGGCGCGTCCGGACGGAATTCCGCAGGCCCGCATGCCCATCAGCTCGCCCTGCACGGCGAGCAGGCTGACCGTCAGCGAAACGGCCACCAAGAGGCCCATGGGGACCACCCGCGAGGCCAGCAACGGAATCCGCGCACCGTAGAAGCGGATCACCTCGGAGCCCGTCGCCTGGTACTTGGCGAACCACTGGAGACGCTCCAGGACGTCGACCAGCAGATAGGCCAGGAGCAATACCCCGAAGCACATCAGGACCATCTGGAGAAAGCGGCCGACCACGTAGCGCGGCAGCGCCAGCGAGCGCGTATGGATGCGGGTCGAGAGAGCGCGGCCGATGGACTGCGGTTCGCGCGAACGGGGACGGTCGCTGTCGCGCCCGAACGCCGAGAGCGACGCCAGGCGGGCGAACAGAACCCCGCCCAGGACCAACAGGGCTCCGTTCGGGAACCACACGCCGACGCCCACGGGCACGAACTGTGCCTGGATCAAGCCGTCGGCGAACTGCGTCAAGCCGTAGTAGGCGATCACGGCGACGAGACCCAGCAGGCCGCCGCCGGAGCGCGAAAACTGCCCCCGTGTGAGGAACAGCGGCACGACCAGAAAGCCGAACAGCAGCGTCGAGAGCGGCAGGGCCAGCCGCCGGTGCCACGTCAGGCGAGCGCGGTGTGCCGCCGATCGGGGAGCGGCCTCGGGTTGGGCGTTGGCGATGGCCGCGAGCTGACCCAGAGTCATGGCGTCCTGCGGCTCGGCGTCCTCGAGCCGAATCGGTTCGTCCCCGCCCGGCAGCACGACGGACATGCGATCGAAGCGGATCTCCCGGGCGCGCTTGCGCGGGTTGGGAACGAGCACCCCTTCTTCGAGTCGCAGCTGGTTGCCCCCGTCCGGGCGCGGCCCGACGGTGCCGCGCTTCGCGAAGACCGTCTCGCCCAGACTCGGCATGTGCAGCATGACCGCTTCCATGCGGTCGCCTCGCGCATTCACGCTGCGCGCTTCGAGTTTCGTGTCGCCGAAGCGGTGGACGTGGTTGGGCCGAATCGTCGCCGCGGGATTCTCTTCCGCGAGTTGTTGCAGCGCGTGTCCGAGCTGTCGCTCGGCAGCCGGCGCCCCCCACACCGACAGCGACAACGCCAACGCCGCAAACGCCGCCGCGAAGCCCACCACCGGCAGCGTGAGACGCCGCGCAGACACGCCACTGGCTTCCAGAATCAGGATCTCGCGGTCTGCGCCCAAACGCCCCAGGCCGATCAACGAACCGACCAACACGGCCAGCGGAAGCGTTTGCGCGACCAGCGGAACTGTCTTGTAGAACGCGATCCAACCCACGTCGACCGCGCTCAGTCCGCGACCGATGACAAGTTCCGTCAAGCCCAACAAATCGCGCGTGAGAACGACGAGAGTCAGACCCCCGAGGGTGTAGAGTGTGGGGAAAGTCAGTTCTCGGAATAGATACCGATATAAAGTGCCCCGCGGGCGACGACGATTGTCTGTGGCAATGGCCATTTGAACTGGTTTGTCACCTGCGTCGTCGAACTCGACGTCGAAAAACAACCGTCCCCGCGCGGAAAGCTCAGGTCGACTGCGCTTGGTGCCGCTGAGGAACTTGGTTTACAGTACGCCCCGCTCCCCCTTGGACGAGCCAGATCCTAGGCCGGCGATCGGCCGCGAGGCAATTGGTCGCAAGGCAAACAAGTTGCTCGGCATCGCGCGCGGATTCGATGCCCCGCCACGGTACGCGAAACCGCGAGAGCGAACGGGACGGCTCCCAATTGGAGAATCCAAGACAGATATGAAAGCCATCATCCTGAGCGCCGGACAGGGCAAGCGTTTGCTGCCCCTGACGGCGGACTCCCCCAAGTGTTTGCTCCCCGTGCGCGGACCCGAATCCGTGCTGGAGGTGCAGCTGCGCGCGCTCGCCGCGTGTGGCGTGGATGAGGCGACGATCCTCGTGGGCTTCGGGGCGGAGAAGGTGGAACGATTTCTGGCCGAGACCCGAATCCCCGGACTCAAGACGCGGGCCGTGTACAACCCCTTCTACACGACCACGGACAACCTGATCACGTGCTGGCTGGCACGGGCCGAGATGGACCAGGACTTCGTGCTCTTAAACGGCGATACGCTGTTCGAGGTTCCCGTGTTGGAGAGCCTGCTGGCGTCGTCTCCTTCGGTCCTGACGATCGCGATCAATCAGAAGAACGACTACGACGACGACGACATGAAGGTGTCGCTGAACGGCGGCCGGCGGCTGCGCGCGGTCGGCAAGACGCTGGACGCCAGCATCGTCAACGGCGAGTCGATCGGACTGATGGTGTTCCGAGGCGAAGGACCTCGGTTGTTCCGCGAGGCGCTCGACTGCGCGGTGCGCGACCCCGATGCGCTGCGCGCCTGGTACCTGTCCGTCGTGAACGGGATGGCCGATTCGGTACGCGTCGAGACGGCGGCCATCACCGGTCTCTGGTGGGGCGAGATCGACTCGCCCACCGACCTGGCGGAAGTGCGCGCCGTCCTCGAGAGCCGCGAGCACAAGCGCGAAGCGCCCGTCTACGTCTCACCCGCCCGGGCCGCCGCCGAGGGCTAGGCGGGCCGCACGGTGTCCGGCCGGTGGTTCCAGAAGCGGACCAGCCGGGCCAGATGCCAGACGAACGAAGCCACCTGCCAACCCGCGATGAAATAGAAGGCGATCACCGCCACCGACTGGCCGCCGCTCAGGGCGTCGATCCCGAGCGCCAGCGTGAAGACGGGCAAGTTCACGTTCCGACGCGAGATGAACGTGCGCATGCGTTCATCCAGCGGCCGATATCCGTGGATCGACCGGCCCGTGCGCCACTTGAAGGCCGGCGCCACGAGCCGATCGAGCACGTACACGACGAAGAGCCAAACGGCGGCCTGAAAGACCGGTGCGCCCGTGTCCCCCTGCGCCAAGGGGTACGCCCAGGCGAGATACCAGAAGGGTGGATGCACGATGTCCAAGCCGTGGTCCATCCAATCGCCGATCTTGGAGGACGTGTACGTCAGCCGCGCCAGCTTCCCGTCCACGGAGTCCAGGACGCTCATCAGGTAGGCCAGCGCGAGCCCGGGAAGCCACTGTCCGGCGACGAAGAAGGGAATCGCGGCCACCGTGGCCAGGATGTCCACGGCCGTCACCCAGTTCGGATGAACCCGCCAGCGCGCCAGGGGGCGCACCAGAAGCCAGACGAAGGGCGGATAGACGTACTTGGTGAGAAAGTCGGTCGAGCCCTTGTAGTTCGACCAGAAAAGCCAGCGCTCCACTTGCTTCCGGGCCGCCTCGTCCGGAACCGCCAGGACGTAGGGCGCCAGCTCGCGACGCAGCTTGTCGATGTAGCCGTCGAAACCGGTGTCTGCCGGCGAGCGAGCCAGTCCGCCTCGCAGGCTCTGCTGCGCCAGCTCCGTCGGGTTCTCGGCACTGGCGAGAGTGCCGTCGGACTCCAGTCGCAGCACGCCGCGAACGCCGTGCTCACTCTCTCCCACGAACGCGACGTTGCCGGTGGCCGCGACGAGATGCGCCAGCAACCGCGCATCCACGATGGCGTCCCCCGGCAGCACGATGACGGGCCCCGAACCGCTCTCCCACGCCCGCTGCAGACGACCGACGAAGGGCCCGGTGGCCCGGTCGACCACCAGGGGCAAGCGTTCCGCGAGCTCCGACGGAAGCCCCGCCAGTGGGTCCTCGGTGCCGGTCGTCGCGACGCGGATCTCGGTGGGCTCGACTCCGGCATCGAGCAGCGCGCGCAGCAACCGCTCGAGCAGGCCCATTCCGAAGACGCGGATTCCCGCCGGCGCCGCCTCGATCCAGACTCGCGCCGGGCGGCCCGCTGCGCCTTGTGCCGCTCCGTCTTCGGAAGCCGGGGGCGCATCGCCGGACGCCGGCGTCACGAGGAACGCATTCCGCTGGCCTCGCCGCGCGCCGCCCTTCGGACTCGCATCGACACGACTCGCACGGAGACGAGCCCTTGCTGCACCGCCACCACCCCCATTCGGAGCGAGCATAGGGGACTTCTCCCCCAGCCGAAAACACAGCGCTACGCTCGCGGCGCAATGGATGCCATGCGAGCCCGCTACGCCGCCTTGGTTCTGGCCGGCCGCCGCAGCGCCGAGGATCCCCTGGCACGAGCGGCGGGGGCCCCGCACCGGGCCCTGCTGGACGTCGGCGGCGAACCGATGCTGGAGCGGGTACTGCGGGCGCTGGATGCGGCCGCCAGCGTGGACGGCGTGGAAGTCAGCATCGACGACCCCGATGCGCTGCGGTCTTTCTCGCAGCTCGCCGCGCGCGAAGCCGCCGGCGCGCTGCGCCTGTCGGCGAGCGCCGCCTCGCCGAGCCGCAGTGTGCTGGCCGGCCTCGAGCGAGCGGGGACGCAGCCGCTGCTGGTCACCACGGCGGACCACGCTCTGCTGCAGGCCGACTGGGTCGAGGCCTTCTTGCGAGAGGCCGACCGGGACGCCGATGTAGACGTGGCGGTCGCACTCGTCGCGGCGTCGCGCATCCGGGCGGCCTTCCCCGACGCCCGCCGCACCTACCTTCCTTTCCGGGGAGAGCGCTACTCCGGCGCGAATCTGTTCGCGTTTCGCACACCCCGCGCACGCGCGGCCGCCGAGTTCTGGTCGCGGGCCGAGCACCAGCGAAAGCGGCCGTGGCGGCTGGTGGCGACGTTCGGCTTCTCCACCCTGTTGCTGTTTCTCCTGCGCCGCCTGGACCTGGCTGCGGCCTTCGAGCGCGCGTCCTCGATCGTGGGCGTCCGCATCGCTCCCATCGTGCTTCCGTTCGCCGAAGCGGCCATCGACGTCGACAAGCTCGCGGACTGGGAGTTGGTGAAGCAGCTGGTCGCGCGCGAGGGCAGCGCCTAGCTCTTCGAGACGGGTAGATCCACCCAGTGCTCACGCTCGTCGGCGAAGCGACCCGATGCGCGGTTGAAGCCGCGCACCCGGACGTGGAGACGCGCGGGCTCCCGGCCAAACCCCAGCAGGTGATACTGGGCGCGCTTCTCCTCGCGTTCGCCCACGTCGGATGCGGAGCGGACCCCCATCACGGGAATCTCACCGCTCGGCCCGGCCACGTGCTCGAGACACGTGCGGTGACGGTGCCCGTGCAGCACGAGCTCGGCGCCCACGTCCGCCAACAGCGACTGCAGCGCCCGCGCATCGGTCAAGCGCCTGCGGGACGCGAGTCCCGCGTCCAATGGAGGATGGTGAATCAGGAGCACGCGCACGAGCTGACGCTGGCGGAGCTCTGCGAGCACCTCGCGCAAGCGCCCGCGCTGCGCCTCCCCCAACGAACCGGTGGCGCGGAACCACGGGGTGGGCTCCGCCGAGCACAGCCCGACGAGCGCGAGCGGGCCTCGCACACGCACGGTGGGAAAGGCTTGGCGTCCCACCGAAGATGCCGTACTCGCATCGGACCGCATGTACTCCACCCAGCGGTCCCACGACCGCGCGAGCGGCATGCGCACGTAGGCGTCGTGGTTGCCCGGTACCACGCTGACGCGATCCGGCTCTGCCAGTCGACGCAGCCACGCCGCCGCCTGCTCGAACTCGGCTTCCAGCGCCACGTTGGTGAGATCACCCGTAACGGCGACGTGGTCGGGAGCTTGTGACAGCAGATCTTCGCGCAGCGCCTCCAACACTTCGGGCCGGTGCACGCGATGGCGGCGCACGTTCCAGGACAGCCACCCCAACACGCGCTTGTTGGCCACCGCGACCGGAGTCGGCGGCTCGACGGGCGTGCCGTGGAGGTCCGAGATGTGGGCGAGCGTGTACACGAGTGCTTCCTCAGGGGACCGCGAGGCTATCCCAGCTGCCACCCGTGTGATAGCCTGCGCGCGCCTTTGCCGAGGACCGACGAGAACGTGACGTCTCCTGCGCCAGCCATTCCTTCGCAGGCCTGGATCCTCGCTTCCGGGCCCGACAGAGCGCGTGTCCACGTGTTCGGCCTCGAACCGCGCGAACGCCTGCGGCGCGCACTGATCCGGGCCGGCGTGAAGGACGTCCGACACCTCGCCCCGAACGAGGACCCGGGAACTCCACAGGCGGGCGGGACCTGCGCGGTCCTGCGCGACGACTGGCTCTACGACGAGCGCCTCGTCGCCGCCTTGCTGGAGGCGCCCGACACCGCGCTTGGCCCCGAAGGCGAACGCCCGGTGGCCGCCCATGTTTCCCGCGAGAGCCTGGCCGAGACGGTGGCCGCGCTCCGCAGTGAATCCGACGCTTCGCCGACGCGTCTCACGGACATGCACACGGCCACGCCCGCCGAGCTGGTTCCGGCCTACAACCACCAGCTTCGCAAGTTCGATCCGCCCTTCCTGCTGCGGGCCCGACCCGAGGAAGTGCGCGAGGCCGAACGCCGCATCTTCAGCGCATCGTACAAGGGCGCGACGGACCTGGTCACGAAGTGGGTGTGGCCGCTGCCCGCGCTGCACGTCACGCGCTGGCTGGCCGGGCGGGGCGTGCGGCCCAACACGGTCACGGCTTGGAGCTACGTACTGACGGGGCTGGCGCTGTGGGCCTTCGCCGCGGGCGCGTTCGCGTGGGGACTGGTCGCCGCTTGGCTCATGACCTTTCTCGACACGGTGGACGGCAAGCTCGCGCGGGTGACGCTCACGTCGAGCCGGCTCGGCAACGTGCTCGATCACGGGCTCGACCTGGTGCACCCGCCCTTCTGGTGGGCGGCCTGGGCCGTGGGCTTGTCGCTGGCGGCGCCCGGGGTCGAGGCGGCCATGTGGATCATCGTGGTGGGATACGTCGCGGGGCGCCTGTTGGAGGGACTCTTCCTGGCTCTCTTCAAGATGGAGATCTTCAGCTGGCGTCCGTTCGACGCGGCGTTCCGCACGGTGATCGCGCGCCGCAACCCGAACCTCTTGTTCCTCTCCGGAGGCGTGATCGCGGGCCGCCCGGATCTGGGCTACGCGGCCGTCGCCGGCTGGACGCTGGCGTCGCTCGCCGTTCACAGCGTGCGCTTGGCCCAGGCCTTTCTGGCGCGACGCCGCGGCGAGGCCATCGCGCCCTGGTACGAGGGACGGGAGTCGCCGTGACACGTCTGGCCATCGCGACGGCGGCCTGCGTGTTCCTCTGCGGCGCGGCTTCCGCAGAGATGCGCCTCGACCCCGCCGCGCGGCTGCCGAGCGGTCGGGCGGCGTTCGAGCACTGGGACTTCACCATCGAGCTCGAGTCCGGCCATCGCGTCCTGGCCCGCTTCACCATCACGAACGCCGGACCGGGCGACCGCAACGGCATCGCGATCGGCCACGTGATCCCGCCCGAAGGCAAGCGGCGCCAGTTCCGCAACGGCCGCCGCGCCCGGGAGTGGCAGCTGTCGTCCGATCGCCTGTCGCTCGTCATGGGCAAGAGCGCCCTCGACTGGCGGAGCGGCGAGGCCCACCTGAAGATCAGCAAGAAGAGCGTCCAGGTGGATCTCAAGCTGGACGTTCGTCGCGGCCATTCGCTGCCGGCGTCCGCGCTGCCGGACGGACTCGAGATCGACTTGCTGGACGCCTCCGCCCCGGTCCACGGGCGCATCTTTCTCCGCGGCATGGCGGAGCCCCTGGCCGTGACGGGCCGCGCAGCGGTGACCCACACGGTCGGTCGCCGCGGCGAAGGGGCGCTCTTGCGGGGCCGCGCCGAGTTCTTCGCTCCCCGCGCCGAGCCGCCCGTTGCGTGGATCCACCTTCAGCACGCATCGGGGCGGCACACGAACGCCTGGTTGCTGGCCCGAGGGGAATCGAACCGGCTTGTCACCGAGGATGTCCAAGCGGAGTCCAGTGGGCGCCTACCGGGCACGAAGGACGGTTTCGTGGCGCCCGTCACATGGAATTTGGCAGGTCCGTGGGGAAAAACTCTCATATCACTGCAATCAGCACTGTTGGCGCACGACCCACGGGAGGATCTCCCCACTTTGCTTCGCATGGCCGTTTCGTCGAAAATCCGGCCGGTCAGGGTGTGGGCGCCAGGAGGGGTTCTGGTAACGTTGGCGCCGAGCCCGGGAGAAACACATCCCCTCCTCCTCAAGGGCTCGGGCCTGTCGGTCGTAACGTTCCTGGGTCCGGCGGATCTTACCCAGGCGCCATCGAAGGCCGATCCCTGAAGCGCCTCCAGACACAGCTGCAACCCCTCGGAGTCGAGCTTTGCGCATTGGCATTCTGAACAACCTTCGCGCCGGTCGGAGCGATGCCCAGGTCTCCCGGCTGTTGGCCTTGTTGCGCCGGCACCCGGAGGTGGCGCACGTCGAGACCGATTCGGCTGAGGCCGTGCCCGAAGCGCTCTCCGAGCTGGCTCGCCAGGAAGTCGAGCTGCTGATCGTGAACGGGGGCGACGGCACCGTCCAACACGCGCTGACGGAGATTCTCGGCAGCCGCGAGTTCGGCGACCGGGTGCCCTGGATCGCGCCGCTCCGTGGGGGCCGCACCAACATGAGCGCGCTCGACCTGGGGGCTTCCCGAGACCCGGTGCGGGGGGTGGCGGGCCTGCTGGAGGACGCCAAGACGGGCCGCCTGCACGATCGCCTGTGCCCGCGGCACGTGCTCCGAGTGCAGTCGCCGCGGGACGAACTCGACACCTACGGCATGTTCTTTGGCGCCGGCGTCATCTATCGGGCCATCGAACTGGTGCACCGGCTGTTTCCGAAGGGACGCTCTCAGGGCGTGTTCGGCTCGACCGTGGTCACCGGTGCGCTGGTGGCCAAGCTCGCCATGCGCCGGACGGACGGCGTGCTCACTCCGAACAAGGTGCAGATGCTGCTGGACGGCGAGCCGGCGCGGGACGGCGAGTACCAGCTGATCATCTCCTCCACCCTCGGTCGCCTGTTCGCCAAGATGCGTCCGTTCTGGGGCCGAGAGCCCGCGCCGTTGCAGTTCACGTCCATCGCCTGTGGCGCCGATCGCTTCGGGCGCTGCGCTTCGGGCATTCTCCGCGGCCGCCCGGGCGCGGGCGTGACCCAGGAGAACGGCTACACCAGCCGCAACCTCCACCGACTGGAACTGCGGCTCGACTGCGGCTTCACCGTGGACGGTGAGCTCTACGCCCCGGAGTCGGGCCGCACGGTGCGCATCACGGCGGACGACCGCGTCGACTTCGTCCGCGCCTGAGGCGGTGCCGCTCGAGCCCGACTCCCCGCTCGCCGAGCTCGTCGGCACCGAGTTGGCCCGGCCCGCGCCGGCCGGCGTCGAATCGCTCTCTGCCGCCATCCGCGAGCGCCACGGCGATGCCGTGGCCGGCATTCTCTTCTACGGATCCTGTCTGCGCCGGGGAAACCTCGAGGGCGTCGTCGACCTCTACGTCCTGGTGGACGGATACCGCGCCGCACAAGCGTCCATCGCTACGGCGATGCTGGGCTACCTGTTGCCGCCCAACGTGTTCTATCTGGAGGTCGAGCACGAGGGTGAGCGGCTGCGGGCCAAGTACGCGCTGCTCTCGACCACCGCCTTCGCCGCCGCGGTCGGCCCGGACTGCTTGCACGCCTACATCTGGGCCCGCTTCGCCCAACCCGCGCTCCTGGTCTACGCCCGCGACGACGACGCCCGGGCTTCGGTGGTCGACGCGGTGGGCGAGGCCATCGTCACCCTGGTCCAGCGCCTGGGAGTGTTCCTGCCGGTGCGCCACGGAGCGCAGCGGTTCGCCTCCAACGTGCTCTGGAACGAGGCGTTCCGGCGCACCTACGGCGCCGAGCTCCGCACCGAATCCGCCGATTCGGTACGCGCCCTCTACGAGGCGGCGCCGGAGCGCTACGACGCGGCGGCCGCGCGCGCGCTGGAGCTCTTGGAGCAGCGCGGATGGCTGGACGAGATCAACGTGCACGGCGACAAGTTCGCCGTGAGGATGCCGGCCGGCCGCCGAACGGGCGCCCGGTTCACGTGGCATTTTCGGCGCCCGATCGCGAAGCTGTTGGCCTTCCTCAGATTGGTTAAAACGGCTTTCACGTTCGGGGACTGGCTGCCCTACGTCCTGTGGAAGCTGGAGCGTCACACCGGCACGCGGGTCGAGCTCTCGGAGCGCCAGCGCCGGCACCCCCTGGTCTTCGGCTGGCCCGTGATCGCCCGGCTCGTGTGGCGGCGAGACCTGCGCTGACCCAGACGTCTCCGGGCCGTCCTGACGGCGGCACCCCGCCGGGATGCAGCCGACACCGAAGCGTCGTCAGCCCCAGTCGCCCTTCCTGCTTTCGCCCCAGGCGCCATCGCTAAGGAACTCCCACCGCTTGCCGATGGGAGGGCGACGGCGGAACGATCCCCGTCGCTTTTCCGCTGACACCTTCTCCCCCCGGCGAGCGCCAAGCCATGATCGAGTTCCTGGCCCTCAGCAGCGTCGTCACCATGTTCATCGTATGGAGCGTGGTGGGCGTGAAGCTGATGCTCCTGGCCCGGCGCTCGCGCGGATTCCCGGAGTTCGCGCTCGGCCTGGCCTTCACGCTCCTCGGTGGACTGGGCTATCCGCTCGTGATCGCCACGCCCTACTTGAACGGCGCGGCGGGAGCCCTCGCGGGCCTGCTGTCGATCGTGTGCCTCAGCAGCGGCCAGTTCCTGCTCTGCTGCTTCACCGCGCGGGTGTTCCGTCCCGGCGTTCTGTGGGCGCGCGGGATCGTCGCGCTGGTCGGGGTGGCGCTGGTCGTGCAGGCGGTCGGCCTCCTCCATTCGGGCATGCGGGGCATGGAGAACGAGGGCGGGTTCGCGGCCGCCAGCCCGTGGATCGCGCTGGCGCTCGCCATCGCGTTCGTCAACTACGGTTGGACGGCCATCGAGTCGCTCCGCTACTACGACAAGACGCGGCGCCAGGCCGCCCTCGGCTTGGCCGACCCCGTCACCTGCAATCGCTTTCTCTTGTGGGGCTTGGTCGGCAGCGGCTCGGCGCTCGCCATCACCCTGGACGGCATCTTCCTGGCCATCGGCCATCCGGCCCTGATCCAGTTCTGGACTCCCTTGGTGGACAGCCTCGCCGGCATCGCCAACGGCGTCTTCCTCTACCTGGCCTTCCTGGCGCCCCGGTTCTACACGCAAGCGATCCGGCGCCGCTTCACGGCCGCGCACGGGGAAGGCTGAGTCATGGCCGACGCCATCGCCTTCGACTTCACCTGCCAGCAGCTCGAAGAGCGCACGAGTCTCGACCGGCTGGAAGCCCGCGGCACGGTGCGGCTCGCCCTCAAGCAGGCCGGCCTGGAAGTGCGCACGGTCACTCCCGACCAGATGGGCGTGGTGCTCGAGCGGGTGCTGCCCGCCGAGCTTCAGGCCCGGGGCGTCGATGGGCACGAGAGCGTGTGCGCCGAGATCGGTCGCGGCCTGACGGAGCTCTCGGTGGAAGCGGATGGCGACTCGCCGGAAGCGGTCTTCGAGCGCCTGGGCGGCCGCTAGGGCCGGACACTCCGGCTAGGTGTCGCGACGCCCCGATGCGTCTTGCCACAGGTCCGACAGCGCCGAGACCAGGCCGTCGCGTTCCGCCCGGTGGTAGGCGGAGCCTCCCGGGAGCTCGCGGGACAGCTGCCGATGCAGCCCGCCCAACGCGTGGTAGGGAATCGCCGGCAGGAAGTGGTGCAGGGCGTGGAAGCGCAGCCCCACCGGCGCCAGCAGGGCGGTCACCAGGGGCATGCCGCTGAGGTTGATCGAGTCCAGCAGCTGCTCCTCGGTGGAGAGCTCGCGGCCTTCGTGCTCGTAGCCGTGGGCCGCCAGCGTGCGCAGCTGGTTCAGCACCAGGATCCCGAACGTCACGATCAAGTACTGGACGGCCCACTGGAGCGGAGCCCATCCCAGCGCGACGGCTCCCCAGTAGGCCCAGAAGAACGCGGCCACGGCCGCCTCTTGGATGGCCCAGCGTCGGGCCTCCTCGCCGGTCGGCATCGGGCGGCGGTAGTCGGGGTTGATCACGAGCGTCGAGGCGCGGGCCACCAGCAACCGGCGCAGCGGTGGCACGGCGAACGAGAGCGGACCCAGCACCGAGAAACGCAGCGGCAGGGCCAGCGGCACGAAGGCGATGTCCAGCAGCGAACGGAGCAACCGCAGGCGGCTCCAGCGGGCGATGGGCGCGTACTCGGGATCTTGCGACGTCCCGAAAACGGCCCGCCGGTGGTGTTCGTGGTGCGAGCCCACGTACATGAGGCTCGGAAGTTGGAGCGGGATGCCGATCAGCAGGTGCCACCCCACCTCGAACCCGCGCACGGCCCCCCGCTTCAGATGCGCCAGCTCGTGAATGAAGAGCGCCCCCCGCATGAGGCCCAGGATGGCCACGACACTGGCGAGCCCATGGGTCACGCTGCCGAGCGGCGCGAAGACGGCGAGGACGTAGGCCGTCCAGCCCACGGCGGCGCTGGCGACCAGATCCGACCAGAAGATCCAGGGCTTCGGCTTGAACGCGCCCGCGTAGCGCTGGCGGATCTCCGCCGCACTCAGCAGGGGTCGAGCGGTCGGCTCGGGTACTTGTTGGGTCGAGAGAGCAGATGCCATCACCAGCGGGATCTCCCTGACGGCGCGTCGGACCAGTTGCACGGCAAACTGAAGAGTGGGTTTCGGAGGGCTTCGACTGCGCCAGCCCCCCAGCCGCGCAGCGTCTTCCGATGGCGCAGACCATACATCAATCGGCTCCCCGGCGAAAAACAAGAATGGGGGCGTTCTGCCCCGATAGAGTCGCCAGCCAGCACCGTTCAGTTCGGTGGCGCCTCCCCTGGGGATCCGCCACCCTCTTGGCGCGATGTCATCCGCCCCGGGGGCCCACCCCCGCTCCGCGCGCCGGGCACCGGCCGCGTTCCATCCTTGGGTACTGGCCGCGGCATTCGCCGTGTGGCTGCTCTTCACGGTCCAGACCAGCGCCCTCAGCGTCGACGAGGGTCCGTTGGTCTGGCTCCAGTATCCCGAGCACTCCGCCGCACGGGTGACGGATCGCCACCTGGCTCTGGCGGAGGCGGGAGAGGCCTCGGCGTTCCGTCCGTTCTGGCGGCTGTACCACGGCTCGCTGCGAGAACACGTCGGATTCGCGGTCGACGTCCATCAGGAGCTCTTGGACGAGATCGAGGCGGACGGGCTCGGCGCCGAGTGGGAAGCCTGGGTCCGGCTGCGGCTGGCGAGCCTGCTGGCCGAGGCCGGGAGGCTCGACGAAGCGGTGGCGGTCGCTCGGCCGACGGAGTTCGCCCCTTTCTTAGAGAGCGTCCTGCGGGCGGCGTACGAAGCCGAATCTCCCGCCGCGCCGGGCCTCGCCCGTGCGACCGCGGGCTGGTGGAGCGAGGACTGGCTCGGGCCGCGCGTGCTCGAGCGGTTGGCCCGCGCCGAGGGCGAGACCGATCTCGCCGACGACTACCGCGCCAGCCGGCTCGAACTCGGCCGGCGCCTGCTCGGCTATGGAGCGGGCCTGCTCGCGCTGGAAGCGGTGCTGGTGGCGGCCGGTGTGGCCGCCGGCCTGGTCTGGTGGCGGCGGCGCCGGAACCCGGCTCCCCGCCTGCCAGCGCCGCCTTGGCACCCGCGAGTGGGGATCGGCGTCTTGTTGGTGGGCGATACGGTCGGCCGGGCCTGCTTCTTCTGGCTGTTCGCGCTGCTGGCGTCGGAATGGTGGGCGGAGGGGTTGTACGCCTCGGGGAGTTTGATCTCCGCCCTGCCCTTGGTCGTGTTCGCCTGGTGGATGCTTCCAGCGCGGTCGTGGCGACTCGGCCTCGGCTGGTCGGAGCGCCGCGTGCCCCTGTGGCTGGCCGCGTTCGCGGTGGCCTCCGCACTGGATCTGGTGATGACCCAGGCCATCGGGTGGGCCGCCTTCAGCCTCGATTGGGCGGACCACTGGTCGGAGGGCCTCGACGAAACGCTCGTCTGGGGCCCCGCTTCGGAGCTGTGGCCGGCGGTGCTGGACTTCGTCGCGTGGGCTCCACTCTTCGAGGAGATCGCGTTCCGAGGAATCCTCTACTGGACCCTGCGGCAAAGGCTCCCCGTCTGGGGTGCCGCCACCGTCTCCGCCGCGGTCTTCTCCGTACTCCACTTCTACGGGCTGCCCGGTTTCCTGATGACGTTCTGGAGCGGGCTCGTGTGGGCTCTGGTGTTCGAGCACGTCCGCAGCCTGTGGCCGGGAATCGCTGCTCACGCGCTCTACAACGCGCTCTACGTGGCGAGCGTGATGGCTCTCTACCGCTGAGAGCCAAATCCCTTCGGCCTTCCAGTATCCCCGCAAGATTCAAGCTTTCGCGGACACCCGCCGATGGCCTCCAGTGGAGGGGTACGTGGAAACGAGAACGACGACCCGACATCCCGTCGGACAGCTGAGCCCGACGGGCGTGCTGGACGTGGGGCTGCGCTGTCCCCACTCGTGCGCCTTCTGCTACTACAGCCACTTCGACGGCCACGAGGACCCGTTCCACGCCCTGCGCACGCTGCCCTACCGGGCCCTCGCCGAGTGCACGGCGTTGGCGGACGACTTCGCTCGCTGGGGACTCACCCACTGCGACATCACGGGCGGCGAGCCGGTTCTCCACCCCGAGATCGTCGAGTTGGTTCGGCACGTCGAGCGCGAAGCCGACGTCCGGGCCCGCATCATCACGCTGGGACAGTTCACGCTCCGCCGCGACAAGCGCTCGGGCCGACGCCGTCTCGACGCGCTGCTGGACGCCGGCCTGTCCGACTTCCTGTTCTCGATTCACGCCGCTCGTCAGGAGACCTTCAAGGAGCTGACACGCGGCGACCTGGGGCAGATCCAGCGCACCATGGAGACGCTCGACGCGCTCGACTTCTCCTACACGTCCAACACGGTCGTGCAGGCGCGAAACTACCGCGAGCTTCCCGAGCTGGCGCGCTACCTCGCGGACCGCAACATCCGCTTCCACAACTTCATCATCATGAAGCTCGAGTGGGGCTGGCGCCAGAACCCGAGCGCCGGAGTCGAAAAGAAGGCCCGCTACCGGGAGATCGCGCCCTTCGTGACCGAGGCGGTGGAGATCCTGGAGTCGGCGGGCAAGGGCGTGAACGTCCGCTTCGCTCCGTACTGCGCCATGCCCGGGCTCGAGCGCAACGTGGTGGGGTACAAACAGATTCAACTCGACCCCTACGAGTGGCGCAACGGCACCCGAGGCTCCCCCATCGAGGGCACGCCCTATGGGGGCAAGCCGTTCCTGTTCTACGAACGGCTGGAGGACTACCTCGACCGCCATCCGCGCGCCGTCGAAACGCGCGACGAGTACAACATGGAGCACGGACCGCCCTGCCAGCGCTGCTCGCTGCGCGCGATCTGCGACGGGGTCGACCGCGACTACGCGGCGCGCCACGGTTGGAGCGAGTTCACACCGTATGCCGGCCCCGCCATCACCGACCTCACGCACTTTCGGAAGGACTATCGGCGCCCGTACGAGCTCCTGGGGCGCCGCCGCGGGGTGGCGCGCGACCGGAAGGCGGCGACTTCCTCCCCCGGGCCGCCGGCGTGAAGATCTCGATCGTCGTCCCCACGCGCGACCGCGTGGGCAAGCTCCGGAAGTGCGTCGACTCGCTCGCCGCGCAGGGCGCAGCCGGCCGGGTGTCCGAGTTGGTCGTGGTCGACGACGGCTCTCGAGACGAGACACCCCGTTGGCTGGCCGCGGCGGCGACTCGGCCCTGGCCGTTTCCGCTGAAGACCGTTCGGCTTCGCCACGGCGGCCCGGCCCGGGCTCGCAACGCCGGGATCGCGCGGTGCCGCGGCGACGTGGTGCTCTTCACCGGCGACGACTGCGTCGCGGCGCCCGGGCTCCTGGAAGCGCATCTGCGTGCACACACGGCGGCCGACGACGATCGCGTCTCCATCCTCGGCCACACCACCTGGCTCCCCTCCCTCGAGATCACGCCGTTCATGCACTACCAGGAGAACGGCGGCAGCCAGTTCGCCTACTGGCGCATCTCCGATCCCGCGGACACGGGCTGGTCGTACTACTACACCACGAACGTCTCGACCCCGACGCGGCTCCTCGACGTCCATCGCTTCGAAGAGCGCTTTCCCGCCGCGCGCTTCGAGGACATGGAGCTCGGCTATCGGCTCGAAGGTTCCGGTCATCGCATCGAGTACCACAAAGACGCTCTCGTGTGGCACGACCACCCGGTCACCTTCGATGCCTTTCACTCCCGCTGCCCCGGTTACGGCGAGCTGGCCGCCTTCTTTCATCGACTGCATCCGGACCCGGAGCTGGCGCGCGCCATCGGCATCGACGATGCGCGGGAGGCCGGATCGTGGCTGGAACGGGGACTCGACGAAGCACGGCGTGCAGTGCCCCGCCTGGAAGCCGCGCTCGCGGGCGTCGATCTCGAGAGCGCGGCGTTCGGCGTGCGCGGGACCCTCGCGATGCTCTCGGACGGCTATCGCCTGCTGATCCACGCCGCCCTGGTGCGCGGCATCCGCCGCGCGCTCGGCCTGCCGGCTCCGACGCCGCTCTCCCAGAGCCGGCCGCGCCTCCTCAGGCCGCGGGGGAACGCGGCTCCCAGCCCGCACCGCTGAACGCGCGTACGTTGCGGTAGAACGCGACGACCTGGGGCCGTTGCCCGAGGAGCGCCCGCACCCGCGCCACCATCTCGTCCTGGAAGTCGTAACTCGACACCACGACGACGTCCGGGTTCAAGCGCGGCAGGTCCTCGGGAGCGAATACGGGGTATCCGAGGATCCGCCGCCCCTGTTTGGCGGGATTGCCGTCCACCAGGCCCACGATGCGCGCCTGGGAGAGTCGTGTTTCGGCCAGCAGGTACTCGGTGTGGTAGCCCGCTCCGTAGAGGACCACGGATCGGTCCCGCGAGCACCAGTCCGCGAGCTCCGAATCGACCCGCCCTCGCAGTCGCGTGAGAAAGCGTTCGCGCCGTCGAGCGTATCCCTCGACCGAGCCGCGCACGCGGTCTCGTCCGGGCCGCAGCTCCTCGCTGCGGCTGCGGCCGGGCTTGGCCGCCACGGCCAGCATCCGGAAGGCCGGGAACGGGAAGTCATCGTCCACGGCGTTGGCCTCGAAGCCCGTGCGCAGAAGGTGCTCGGTCAGCGTCTCGGGGCTCCAGTTGTAGAGGTGGTCGAAGGTGAAGAAGTGGACAGCGCTCTCCACCCGCGGCGCCAGGACGTTCGGGACCTCGACGAACAGGAACCCGCCGGGACGCAGCCAGCGACGACAGCGCAGGAGCGTTTCGCGCGGGTCGGCCAGGTGTTCGAGGACGTGAGACAGCACGATGACGTCCAACGAGGCCAGCGGCAGGGAGACATCTTCCACCAGAGCCGTTCGGATGTCGATCCCGAAGCGCCGCCGGCCCAGCTCCGCCGCAGCCTCGCTGGGCTCGATCCCGAGCACCTGCGCCCCGGCGGCCCGAAGCCGGTCCAGCAGGTAGCCGTCGTAGCAGCCGATCTCGAGGACTCGGCGCCCCAGGAGCGGACCGACGCGCGCCGCCAGCCACGCCGCCTGATCGCGCCGCCCGGTTTCGGCCGGAATCCGGTCGCCGCCGCGGCCGTCTGGCGCGAAAAGCTCGCGCTCTTGGGCGGCGTAAAACCGCGCCAGCAGCTCTGCCTCGGGCTGTGGGTGCGTGAACACCAGCCCGCACTCCAGACACAGAGCCGTCTGGATGTCGAATCTCTCGCAGCGGCCGTCCCACAGGATCTCGAAGCCGGGCTGAACCAAGAGCGGCTCCCAGGCGGCGCGGGGGCTGAGATCCGCATCGCAGAGGTTGCAGCGCTTCACGCGGGTCCTTTCGCGGGGGCAGGGGCTTTCAGGTTGCAACGCCAGACTGGAACGAGCGGCGCCTTCACGGCCGCAGGCCGCCGTTCGGCGGACGTCGGGACCCAGTGTGCAAGCCGCGTGCCCCAGACGAGCGTGATACCCTGGGTGACGGTTCGACGAAGGGAGATCCCATGCGGGTAGCAGTCTCATGCAGGTAGAAGGCAAGGTCGCAGTCGTCACGGGAGGCGGCACGGGAGTGGGGCGCGCTACGGCCCTGCGGCTGGCAAACCTCGGCTGCTCCGTCGTCGTCAACTACAGCCGCTCCGAGAGCGAGGCCGAGTCCGTGGCCGCCGAAGCGGAGCGCGCCGGCGTCAAGGCCCTGGCCGTGCGCGCGGACGTCTCAAGGGACGCGGACTGTCGCGCCCTGCTGACGGAAACCGAGCGCGCCTTCGGAGCGCTGCACGTCCTGGTGTGCAACGCCGGCACGACGTCCTTCGTGCCCCACGCCGACCTGGAGGGCCTCTCCGGCGAAGATTTCGATCGGATTCTCGGCGTCAACCTGAAGGGGCCGTTCTTCTGCGCGCGGGCCGCGAAGCCGTTGCTGGACGCTTCGGACGGCGGCGAGATCGTGATGACCTCCAGTGTCGCCGGCTTGGCCGGGGTTGGAAGTTCCATCGCCTACTGCGCCTCCAAGGCCGCCCTCAACAACCTGACCGTCACGCTGGCGAGGGTCTTTGCGCCGCGCGTGCGGGTGAACGCCGTGGCCCCCGGCTTCATCACCGGCCGCTGGCTGCGGGAGGGGCTCGGCGCCGAGACCTACGAGACCGTCAAGACCTTCCAAGAGAGCAAGGCGTTGCTCGACCGGGTCTGCGACCCGGACGACGTGGCGGAGGCCATCGTCGGAATCGTCACGGGAACCGATCTGGTCACCGGCCACGTGCTGCCCGTCGAAGGCGGCATGCTCCTCAGCGGCTGAGCGACGCAGGTGCGGATCGAGATCGAATACTGCACCCAGTGCCGCTGGCTCCTGCGCGCGGCCTGGCTGGCCCAGGAGCTGCTGCAGACCTTCTCCGAGGAGCTTTCCGAGGTCGCCCTGGTGCCCGGGCGCGGTGGCGTCTTCGAGATCCGCCTGAACGGCGAGATCCTGTTCTCACGCGCGGCCGAGGGGCGCTTTCCGGAAGCGCCCGAACTCAAGCGGCGCGTGCGCGACGTGGTCGCGCCGGACCGCGACTTGGGGCACGCCGACCGGAGCGGGCGCGACCATGCCGGCTAGCGTCCTCGTCACCGGCGCATCGTCGGGGATCGGGGAGGCCACCGCCCGGCGTCTGGCGGTTCGGGGCTTCCGCGTGTTCGGGACCAGCCGGTCCGTCCGCGACGACCGCGACGGCGTGCGTTTTCTGGTGCTCGACGTCGGCGACGAATCCTCGGTCCGGAAGGCAGTGGACCAAGTCGTGGCGGAGGCGGGCCGCATCGACGCCCTGGTCTGCAACGCGGGCATGGGGATCTTCGGAAGCGTCGAAGAGGTGGATCTCGCCGCCGCGGCCGCGCAGTTCGACACCAACTTCTTCGGCGTCCTTCGCTGCGTGCGGGCCGTGCTGCCCCACCTGCGCGAGCAGGGCCAGGGGCGCGTCGTGCTGGTGGGTTCGCTCGCGGGGAGAGCGCCGATTCCCTTCCAGTCCCACTACTCGGCCAGCAAGGCCGCGGTGGAAGCGCTGGCGCTGTCCCTGTACAACGAGGTTCACGCGTTCGGCGTGCACGTGTCTCTGGTGGAGCCCGGAGACATCCAGACGCCCTTCAACGACGGTCTGGACTACGGCGACTCGTCCGCCTCGCCCTACGCAGCCACCCGGGCACGCTGCGAAGAGGTCGTCCGGGAGTCTCTGCCGCAGGCGCCGGGCCCGGACGTCGTGGCCCGGGCCGTCGAGCGCGCGCTCACGGACGTGCGGCCGCGCGTCCGCTACAGCGTGGGACCCGACTCGATCACCGTGCCCCTCGGCCGCCGCCTGCTCCCCGACCGGTGGGTCCTCGGGCTGATCCGTCGACACTTTCGGGTGTAGGTCCCGCTCAGTCGGAGACTTCGGCGTGGCCCCGCGCTCGCAGGGCCTCCCGGATCTGCGCTGCCGCCTCGTCCAGCGCCTCCGCCTTGGCATCGTGGTCCGCGTTGGAGAACGAGAAGTCCCCGAGCGCGCGAATCGGAATCAGGTGAACGTGCACGTGGGGCACCTCGAGGCCGGCGATCATCATGCCGACCTTGACCGGCTTGAACGCGTCTTGGAGCGCCTGCCCCACCTGATGCGAGACCCGCGTCAGGTGGGCCAGCAGCTCGGGCGAGAGATCCAGCCAGTGATCGATCTCCTCGCGCGGAATCACCATCACGTGTCCCGGGGCGTGGGGGGCGATCGTCAGCATGACGACGCAGCGGTCGTCCTTCCAAACGAAGCGACCGGGCAGCTGGCCCTCGATGATGCGGGTAAAGACGCTGGCCACGAGTGCACCTCCGCGCGCGGGGCCCCTGGCGGGCGCGCCCCCAATGATTTGAGTTCAATTGATTGAATTCTCAACGAATTCGATGCGTTCGGCCCCGTCCTGCTGGGCCGCCAGGCCAGGGTACGGCCCCGGAGCCGCCCGTGCTACCGTCGTTGACTCCCGAGTCAACTCCCAACCGTCGCACTCTGCGCGGGACCGCCGCCCTGGCCGCCCGCAGCGACCCTCGAGGTGAAGATCCATGAGCAGGAAGGTGTACGTGGTCGGCGTCGGCATGACCAAGTTCGAGAAGCCGGGTTCCAAGGAATGGGACTACCCGGACATGGCCAAGGAGGCCGGGACCAAGGCGCTGGAAGACGCCGGCATCCCCTATGACGCCGTGGAGCAGGCCGCCGTCGGCTACTGCTACGGCGATTCCACCTGCGGCGAGCGCGCCATCTACGAGATCGGCCTTTCCGGCATTCCCATCTACAACGTCAACAACAACTGCTCGACCGGCTCGACGGCGCTCTTCATGGCCAAGCAGTTCGTCGAGGGCGGGCTGGCCGAGTGCACCATGGCACTGGGCTTCGAGAAGATGGAGAAGGGCTCGCTGGGGGTGAAGTACACGGACCGCACGAATCCCATGGACAAGCACTTCAAGCTGATGGTCGAACTGCGCGGCTTCGCCCAGGCTCCGCCGGCCCCGCAGATGTTCGGCAACGCGGGTCGCGAGCACATGGAGAAGTACGGCACGACCGCGGAGCAGTTCGCCAAGATCGGCTGGAAGAACCACAAGCACTCGGTCAACAACCCCTACTCTCAGTTCCAGGACGAGTACAGCCTGGAGGACGTGCTGGGCGCGCCCATGGTGTACGAGCCGCTCACCAAGCTGCAGTGCTGCCCCACGTCCGACGGCGCCGGCGCAGCCATCCTGGCCAGCGAGGACTTCGTCAAGAAGCACGGGCTCGAGGCCAAGGCGATCGAGGTGGCCGGTCAGGCCATGACCACCGACATGCCGAGCAGCTTCGATGACAAGAGCTGCATCAAGATGGTCGGCGCGGATATGACGCGGAAGGCCGCCCAGAAGGTCTACGAACAGTCGGGCCTCGGTCCGGAGAACGTCGACGTGGTCGAACTGCACGACTGTTTCAGCTGCAACGAGCTGATCACGTACGAGGGCCTCGGCCTGTGTCCCGAGGGCAAGGGCGGCCAGTTCGTCGACTCCGGCGCCAACACCTACGGCGGCCAGGTCGTGGTGAACCCTTCCGGAGGCCTGATCTCCAAGGGGCACCCGCTGGGCGCCACGGGCCTGGCCCAGTGTGCGGAGCTCAACTGGCAGCTTCGCGGCCAAGCCGACGCCCGCCAGGTGGAGGGGGCCAAGGTCGCTCTCCAGCACAACCTGGGCCTGGGCGGCGCCGCGGTCGTGACGCTCTACCGCAAGCCCGAGTTCAACTAATCCCGAAACTGCCGAACGGGCCTCGGAGGCATGGCTTCCGAGGCCCGTTTCGCATCCGCCCGAGGCCGCGGGTAGAATGAGCGCCGTCTTGGGGGGAACGTGAGCGGCGACGAAGCGGACCGAGGGGCGGGCAGTCTGTCCCCGCTCCAGAAGGCCGTGTTCGGCCTGGGCGATCACACCGTGGGGGCGGTGCTTTCAGCGCTGTCGCTGATCTACGCCTTCTACCTCCCGGTGTACGCCGGGCTGCGGCCCGAGCTGGCGAGCCTGGTCGTCTGGATCCCCCGGCTCATCGACGCCGTCACCGATCCACTCATGGGGCGAATCTCCGACCGCACCACTTGGCAGGCCGGACGGCGACGGCCCTACTTCCTTCTGGGCGCCATCCCCTTCGGCGTCTTCTTCGCCCTGCTCTGGTTTACGCCCTTCGAGTCCCAAGCCGCCAAGTTCATCTACCACATCAGCATGTACATCGGCGTCAGCCTCTCGATGACGGTGCTGTCCGTGCCCTACCTGGCGCTGCTGCCCGAGATGGCCCGTGACTACGACGAGCGGACGTCTCTCAACACGTACCGCTCCGCTGCCGCCGTCCTCGGAACGTTCGTGGCGGTGGCCATGCAGTACGTGGCCCCGTCGCTGGGAGAGGGATCCCGGGGCTACGTGATCGCGGGCTGCTTCCTCGCGATCTGGCTCACGGTCCCG
>JAKSBN010000107.1 GCA_022361175.1 Pseudomonadota bacterium
CTCGCCCTCGAGCTCGAGCGCATCCGCGAGCGCAACAAGCAGCTCATGCTGCTGATCGAGCGCGAGCGCATCCAGCGCTTCCGGGAGCAGCAGCGCAAGGAGCTCGAGATCGAGGCCGAGCGCCCGAGCCCCGTCGCGCCCTGAGCCCGCGGCCTCGAACCCATCTCGGTTCGGATCTCCGAGATGGGTTCGGGGGTTGCGGCCATGTCGTCGTGCAACTTCGTTCTCATTGACGAAGTTGCCGGTTCGACCCAGTGGTCCGAACGGACCAAGTTTTTTTGAGTATCAGACATTGCTGATGAACCTCTTCTAATGGCCTCGCCGGTCTGCGAACGCAGAGACACCTTGTCCCGCGATCACTTTCGTGACCGGGAGGTGCTTGGAGACCAGTTCGAAGGGGTTTAGTGGTCCGGCCCGCAACGGATGCTGGTAGGGCCATCGGATTCAGAGGTTGTCCCAGTTTCCCAGGGCCTCTGGGTCGCTCAAGCGATTCTTAGATGTTCGCACCGAAACTCTTCTCGCTGCGAACGCGACATTCCTAAAGCAACGCACGTGCCATCCACATCGACCCGGCAAGTCCTGGTTCAACTCAGCCGGGGCAAGATGAAACCTCTCGGTAGATCCGTAGCGAAGACATCGATGCGCGTGCTTCGAGTGGAAGTTCAGTTCCCAAGAAGTCCGTCCCGGTACCACCGCGGGGTCGCTGATCTCTATCCGTGCGGGGGAATGCTGCCGGGCTCACCGTCGATCTGCGAAGGGGTGTGACAACCCGCGATCGCTTCCGTCACACTGGCTGGACATAAACCCGAGCACTCTAGGGGAACTAGAACCCCCGCCCCTCAGGTTCGAAGCCTGATGCTCCAGCTAGCGGCGCTGCCGGCGCGCGCGGGATGGCTGCCGGAGGGCGGGCCCTCCGGACCCGGGGCCGCCAGGCTGATACCGGAGGCTCCGAGGAACCGCCAGCAGAGCGCCTGTGGCGTCTGGTGGAGCGTCTCCCCGGAGGCGCGAGGGCCGGTGATGGGCGCGAATCCGGTCCGCCGCGGGGCGCCGGGTTCTGGTAACTTCGCCGGTCGATGTCTCATTCCATCGTGTCGACCGGAGCCCACACGGCCAGCGGCTCGGCGCTCTTCGCCAAGAACAGCGATCGCAACCCCGGGGAGTGTCAGCCGTTTCTGCAGCTCCCGGCGGCCTTCCATCCGCGGGGTGCCCGCGTCGCCTGCACCCACATCTCGATTCCGCAGGTGGCGGAGACGTATCGGCTGATGGGACACTCGCCGTGGTGGGGGTGGGGCTTCGAGCAGGGGGTGAACGAGCACGCGGTGGCGATCGGGAACCAGCCCGTCCCCACGCGCGAGCCGGTGGAGACCAAGCCCGGCCTGATCGGCATGGATCTGGTGCGTCTCGGGCTCGAGCGCGGGCGCGATGCGCGCGAGGCGCTCGAGATCATCGCGGCATTGATCGAGACCCACGGCCAGGGTGGCTCGGCGGTCGCACCCGGTGAGGCGGGCTGCCACAACAGCTTCGCCATTGCCGACCCGCAACAGGCGTGGGTGCTCGAGACGTCGGGCCGGCGCTGGGCCGCGCGACGCACCGACCGCGCCGCGCTCTCGAACCACCTGCAGCTGGGCAGCGACTGGCAGATCGGGTCGCGCGATCTCGAATCCTTCGCGCGTTCGGAGGGCTGGTGGCGTCAGGCGGAGCGCATCGAGTTCGCGACCGCGTACGGTCCGACGGAGGCGGGCTTCGCAGCGGACTCCGAGTCGCGTCAGCGACGGGCCCTGTGGCTTCTCGAGCGGTCGACTCGGCTGGACGTGTCTGCTGTGCAGGCGCTTCTGCGCGACCACGACGGCGGCGCGGGTGAGAGCGCCGACCCTCGGAACGGGCTTTGTGCCTACGGCGCAAGCGGGTCGACGACCGCCAGCCTGATCGCCCCGCTGCCCGCCGACCCGACTCCGGCTTGGCCGGTCTGGGTTTCTTTTGGCACGCCGTGCACGGGTCTCTTCTTGCCCGTGTATCTGGACGGCATTCTCCCGGCGGCGCTCGCGCGCGGCGGCGAGAGCCCGGACGACGCGGCGGCGTGGTGGGTCTTCAAGCAGTTGGAGGACGCGGCGCTGCGAGATCCGCAGCGCAACGCGCCGCTTCTGCGGCAGGCGTGGAGCGACCTGGAAGAAAAGCTCGAGGCGGAGCGGCTGGGCGTCGAAGCCCAGGCCGCGCGGGCGGCGGGCGGCGGTGACGAGGAGCAGGTATGCGACCTGCTCACCGACTTCATGGCGCGGTCGGTTGCCGCCGCGCTGCAGGAAGCCGCCCGGCTGCGCGTCACGCTCGAGAACTAGGCCCGCATCGGCGGGCGCCAACAGTACATTCGCTGTGGAGAGTGTCTGCTAGGACGCGCGAGCGGCCGGCAGCGGCGCCACGCGGCGCACCGAACGAACGCCGTTTGAGAAGTATTCTTCACGCAGCGTCCACGGCACACCCAAGGCATTCAGGATGCGTCGCTTGGTGGCCTGGCGGCAGGGGCGCCCTTTTTCCACGGCGTGGATGGTGCGCGGAGACACGCCCGCCTTGTCGGCCAGCTCGGTCTGCGTCCACCCAAGTGCCTGTCTTGCTGCGCGAATTCGGTTCATCCAGCTTCCTCGGAACGGCCCCGGAACGGATTCATTCTAGCGCTCGCGCGGGCCCGAGCGAGAGCGGCGATCGCCCCGCACTGAGGTGAAAAAGAGGCGAAAGCGTGTTTGGAGGCCTAGTGCTGGGCGGAACGCAGCCCCATCGGCGCGTAGGCCGCCTCGGGGATGGCCGAGGCCACCACGATGGGCGGGGCGGCGGCCGGAACCACCGGCACCCAGGTCCCGGCGGTCACGGAGAGGAAGAAAACCAGGATGGCGCTGGCGAAGCCCAGGGCCGGGACCGGAGAGCGCGGGGCGTACTCGATCTGGCCGTTGGCGCCCCAACGGGCCAGGGACAGCAGGCGGTGGCGGGCGGCCGGGCTCGGCTCCAACGGCATCAGCGACGCCGGAAGCTCTCGCAAGAGCGCGTCGGCCCGCTCGAAGTCGGCCAGGGCCGCGGCGCACTCGCGGCACTGGGCGGCGTGCGTGCGCACGGCCGCGGCGCGGCGCGGGGGCAGGGTCCCGTCCAGGAGCGACGCCAAGAGCCGCCGGGCCCGCCAGTGCCTCATCGCGTCCCCCCTCCCAGCTCGTCGAGAACCGGGCGCAGCCCGCGTTGCAGCTCCTCGCGTCCGCGGCGCAGCCAGGTACCGACGGTGGCCAGCGGGATCGCCTCGCGCTCCGCGATCTCGGTGTTCGAGAGCCCGTGGACGATCCGCAGCGTCAGCACCCGCCGGTGCTGCGGCTTGACCTGAAGAAGTGCTCGCGCCACCGCCGCCATGACCTCGCCTTCCAGAACCTGGCTCTCCGGGCTGGGCGGGGCCGGAGAGCTCTGAAGCAGCATCTGTCGTTCGAGCAGTCTCTGCTCGGCCGCCTCGCGGCGGCGCTTCGAGCGCAGGACGTTCACGGCCCCATTGACTGCGGCCCGGTACAAATAAGTCCACAAGCTGGCGGTGCCCCGATACGAGGCCCTCCCCAGCGAGAGGAAGATCTTCTGCACCACGTCCTCGGCGTCGGCGCGGTTGCCGAGGATGCGATACGCCACCGATTCCAGCTGCTTGCGATAACGCTCGTGCGCACGATCGAGCGCTGTCGGATCTCGTCGCAGCCAGAGTCGCTGGATCTCGGCGTCCGCCTTGCGGACCGACGCCGAACGACTCGTTGCTCCACTCAAAGTGGCGCCCCCAGTACGGCTAAACCACCGAAGAGTTGGACGCTCGGAAGCGCGGTTCCGATTCGCCCAGCCCCCGCGAACGCCTCCACCATAGCCGCAGAGGCGGTTCCGACCCAAGGATTCCCTCAGGGGATCAGCCGTCGAGCTCCGCGAGCACGCGCTCCAGGTCCCGGGCGTTCTGGTGGAAGAGCGGGAAGTCGGTCTTTCGCCAGCGGATGCGCCCGTCAGAACCGACGAGCACCAGCGCCCGCTTCGCCGTGCCCAAGAGCCCGAGCGCGGCGTAGGCCCGGCACACCCGGCCCCCGGCATCGGTCAGGAGCGGGAACGGCAGCGAGTACTTGTCCGCGAAGCGCTGGTGCGAGTCCTCGCCCTGCGGGTTGATGGCGATCACCTGGATGCCCAGCTTGGCGAAGACCTCGGGATGATCCCGGTAGCTGCAGAGCTGCTTGGTGCAGACGGGCGTATCGTCGCCCGGGTAGAAGACCAGCAGCACCGGCCCGTCGGCCAGCTTCTCGGCCAGCGAGAACGGGCCGGCGGTCGACGGCAGCGTGAAGTCGGGGGCCCGGTCGCCTACGTCGGGGGAAGCCATGACTCACTCCTCTCGGCTCCGCCCGTCGGCGGTGCCGGAGGAAGGCGCGACCGCCGAGGCCGTCCGCTGGGAAGTGCGTGGGGTGGGTGAGGGGATTCGAACCCCCGACCCCCAGAATCACAATCTGGTGCTCTAACCGACTGAGCTACACCCACCGCGCGAGGCGCAGGAACCTATCTGGGGCCGTAGCGGGTGTCAACGCGGGGCGGGCGGCGGTTGCGGCCCTCCCCCAGCGCCACCTGGACGTCGGTTTCTGGGGCGAGCTGCTAGCCTTCGCCCGGGCCCCGGTAGCTCAGTTGGATAGAGCAGCGGCCTTCTAAGCCGCGGGTCGGGGGTTCGATTCCCTCCCGGGGTGCCAGCTCCGCGCCCGCCCCCAGGCGCGCCCGCGCCCGCTGGCCGGGCGCTGCAGAGAATCACGGGCCTCCGGCGCGGGCAATCCCGCGCCAATTCTTGCGCAGTATTGACGCATCGCGTCTGAACGTGTCAGACGAATTCCGACACGAAAGTACGTCGATCACGGCTGCAGCGCGCTTGTTGTTCGCGTTACGGTGTGACCACTGTCCGAAAGCGGGGCCTGGGTTCCTCGGCATGGCGCGGCCGAGCAATGCTGTGGGAATGCTGTGGGAGAAGTGACATGGGGCAGGCCGAAGTGGTAGACGAGCTGCGGGCCGTGCCTCGACCGAGGGCCCGAAACCCGCTCGAGTCGACCGATGGGCGCGTCCGGCGCGGCGAGCGCAACCGCGAGGCCATCGCCGATGCCCTCCTCGCCCTCTACGAAGAGGGCCAGTACCGCCCGACGGCGCGTCAGGTGGCCGAGCGCGCCGGGGTGGCCCTGCGCTCGGTCTTCCAGCACTACGACAGCATCGATTCGCTTCACGAGCAGGTCGTGCTGCGGCACATGCAGCAAAACTCGCAGATCCTGCTACCGCCCCGGCTCGGCGGCGACCGCAGCGAGCGCTTGGCCACCTTCGTCGACTATCGCGTGCGCATGTACGAGGCGATCGGCCCCGTCCGGCGGGCGACGGTGCTGGGAGCGCGCGAGTCGGACCTGATCCTGCAGGTGCGCGCGCGCGCCGACACCATCATGCGGGCCCAGGTGGAGGCCGCCTTCGCGCCCGAGCTGGCGCTGGCTCCCGACCGGACGGCGCTGTTGGACGCGCTCGATTGGGCCCTCAGTTGGTCGAGCTGGGACCAGCTGCGCACCAACCAGGGGCTGGACGTGGCGTCCGCCGGCGCACTCATCGCCTCCGTGGTCGAGCGGGTGCTGGGCGCCATCCGGTAGCTTTCGGCCCGTGGCCGCCCGCCACGGGAGCTGCATGACCATCACGATCGTGGGTGCCGGGTCCGTGGGCCTGAGCCTGGGCGCACGCCTGGCCCAGGCGGGCACGCCCGTCCAAATGGGGGTGCGACGGCCCGACGTCGCGCGCCAGTTGGAACGAGACGGCGTGCTCGTCAGCGATCCCACCACGGGCGAGACGCACTCGGCCCGGGTCGGCGCGCGAGCGCTGGCGGAAGTGGACGCGGACTGGGTCGGCTCGGGACCGGTTCTCGTCTGCACCCGGGCCAACGACACCGAGTCCGTCGCGCGCGCGCTGGCCGCCCCCGCCCGCGACGCACTGGTGGTGAGCGCCCAGAACGACGTCGACAACGAAGAGCGGCTGTTGCGGACGTTTCGCCACGTGGCGGGGTTGGTGGTCCGCTACACGGCGACCCGCTTCGGCGACACGCGCGTGCGCGCGCTTGCGGGCGGACGGCTCGTGCTGGGGTGGGCCGCCGGCAGCGCCCAGTGCGAGGGCTTCGACGAGCTGGCCCGGGCGCTTCGGACCGCGGGCTTCTCGGTCGGCGTTTCGGAGCGCATCGCCGAGGACAAGTGGCTCAAGCTCTGCATCAACCTCATGAGCGCGCCGAACGCCCTGGTGCGCCGCGAGGATCACGAGACCCAGGCCTTCGTCGAGACCAAGGCGCGGCTCCTGGAAGAGGCGGCCCAGGTGCTGGAGGCCGCCGGGATCTCCGCCACCTCGTGTGACGGCGTAGACCGCGATCTGCAAGGCGAGATTCGGTTTCAGCGCCAGGCGCTGCAGCGCGGGACGGCGGCGCGGCGCGTGCCGCTCTACAACCAGGTGTGGTCGTCGCTGAAAGAGGGAAGCCCCCTGGAGGCCGATCGGTATCACGCCCGAATCCTCGAGTTGGCGAGCCGGCATGGCGTCGCGGCCCCGGTCAACGCGCGCGTGCTCTCCGCCCTTCACCGCGCGGCAGGGCAGGGCCTCGGCCCCGAATGCCTGGCGAGCGATGCGCTGCTGCCGGCGCCGGAAACGGTCGTGAACACCTGACGTCTTCCGGTGTCGGAGAACCCCCGACGTCGTCTCCGGTCTTCTCGCGGCGCTCGATCGCATCCCAACTCGCTCGCTCCGAGGTAAAGGCGGCGCAGGAGCGGTCCGATGGGCCGGCAAGAGGCACCGCTTCGACGGGGAGATCCGTGACACTTCGGCCGGCATTTCTCGACGCTGCGTGCGGACCCGGAGGCTCTCGCCCCTCGGTGCTGGTCGCCGGAGCCGAGGGCTCGGGGCGCACCGCCGTCGGGTTCGACTGGGTCCACCACCGTGCAGATGCGGGCGAAGTGAGCGTCTGCGTGACGGACGTGGCCGCACGGCGCTGGCTGGCGCAGGCCGAGGCCTTCGCGCTGGATCTCGCTCCGCAGCTCCGCGACGGCCGCCTGGTGCTGCTCGAGTGGGAGGCCGACTTGGCGCCGCAGCTGCGAACTCCCCTCGGCGTCAGCCTGGCGGAGCGGTTGCGCGAGGCCGCACCGGAGGCGACCGGCTGGTGGATCGATGCGCACAGCGCCTGGCAGCTCGGCGGAGATGAACCCGGAGACTGGGCGGAAACGCTGCTCGAACGGGTGGAAGCCGCCGGCGGCCAGCTCGTGCTGACCGTCGATGCGATCCCGGGCGCGCGGTTGTCTGCCGCGGCGGAAGCGGCGCGGTCGCAGTGCGGTGCGTGGATCGAGCTCGAGCGGGGCCGCGACGGCGAGCACCGGGCCCGCCGCTTGGACGCGAAGGGGGCCGCCGCCGGTCC
>JAKSBN010000144.1 GCA_022361175.1 Pseudomonadota bacterium
CCGAGCCACATGAGCCACGTGTTCCGCAAGCGAGTGGGCATGACCCCGAGCGCGTACCGGGACAGCGTCGACCGGGGCCGCGCGCCGCTGCGCCGAGCGGAGTCGGGCTCTTCCTAGCGGGTTCTGGTAGGAGGCGATGGCGCCGGGCCCTGTGCCAGCAGGGTTCGCCGGGTCTCGGCGAAGACGCGGAGCAAGACGGCGGAGTCGCTCGAGCCGGAGTCGGCCAGCTCGCCCGTACAGCGGAGCAGAATCGCTTCCGTCAGGTGCTCGGCCGCCTCCCGGCCGCAGACCCGGCGCGCCGCGAGCGCGTAGACACGGGCGAAACACGCCTCGAAGCGGCGTTCGAAGAGAGCCCGATCGGGCGGCATCTCGCACGCCCCAGCGACTGTTGCGTGGCGTCGCCGCTCCTGGATGTCCCGCTGCCTGGCTTTCAGCGTGGTTTCCGTTTCGCGGTGAGTTCGTTCGGTGACGCTCCGAAGTGTGACAGCGGCACCGCGGGCTGATCCATGACGATTGCCGGACGCTCGCGGGTCTCTCTCGCACCGGAGACTTCACGGATTTCGTGGAGTCGGACCCGCATCCCCACCGGTTCGTCACCGAATCGTGAAGTGCGCGTGCTTCCTTCTAACGGTTGACGGGGGACAGGGTGGTCGGGGTCGACATGGAGCAATCACACACCGTTCTCGCCGTGGACAGCGATGCCAGCGGACGCGAGGCCATTCGCGCGAGCCTCGCGGGGATCGGACTTCGCGTTCTCGAAGGCGAAGGCGGTGAGACCGCACTGAAGCTCGCCCTCGAACACCCGCCGGACCTGATCGTCTCGGATCTGTCGTTGCCCGACATCTCGGGCCTGGGCTTCTTTCGGATGGTGCGCGAGACGCCGGCGCTGGCCGACGTGCCGATCGTGGTGGTGGCCGAGCAGGCCAGCGAGATCGATCGCATCCTGGCCTTCGAGGTGGGCGTGGACGACTTCCTGGCCAAGCCCTTCTTCCCCCGCGAGCTCGAGTCTCGCGTCAAGGCCATCCTGCGCCGACTGAACGCCTCCACTCCCCGCATGGCGTCGGCGCAAGCGGCCCTGACCGTGGGCGACGTGCGCGTGGACCCGGCCGCCCGGGTCGCCACCGTCGGGGGCGAGGCGGTGCACCTGACCCCCAAGGAATTCACGATCCTGAGGCTCCTGGCAGAGCGGGCGGGGGTCGTCTTGTCTCGCGAAGATCTCATCCGCGAAGCCTGGGACGAGGACGCGGCGATCACGCAGCGGGTGGTGGACGCCCACGTGAAGACGCTGCGACGCAAGCTGGGCGCAGCCCGGGAGCAACTGGAGACGGTCCGGGGCATCGGATACCGGCTGGCCGAGGGCTAGTCGCCTAACTGTCCAGTCGCCCAGTTGCCCATTGCCCCTCGGGGTCAACTTGACGTGGAACGGTGCGCGCCGAGGCTTCAGGCAAGCATGCGCGCCTTCACGAAACCTTCACAAAATCGACACCGAAGTCCTGAGAAAGTCGCCCGTAGGCGCTTCCGGACCCCGTTACCCTTGCGAACGTGACCGTCCACGACCTCCAATCCTCCCGAGAATCCGTCGAGCTTCCGCCTTTGTCTCCCCCCCTTGGCGACCAGCGGTACTTCAATCGAGAGCTCTCCTGGCTCGCGTTCGAGCGACGGGTTTTGGCGCTGGCGGAGGACCCCGCGGTCCCGCTGCTCGAGCGCGTGAAGTTCGTCGCGATCTTCCACCAGAACCTGGACGAGTTCTTCCAGATCCGGGTGGCCGGCCTGCGCGAGCAGCGCGACGCCGGCGTCGAGCTGCGCTCGCCGGACGGGCTCACCGCCGAGGCCCAGCTGCGAGAGATCCGGAAGGTGGTGCTGGAACTGACCGCGCGGGCCCAGCACCTGTTCGTGAAGGACCTGCTTCCGGCCCTGGCCGAAGCCGACGTCCACGTGGTGCCGCTGGCGTCGCTGCGCGACGAAGAGCGCCGCGCGCTCGAGCGCTTCTTCGAAGAACGCGTCTTCCCCGTGCTGACGCCGCTCGCGGTGGATCCGTCGCACCCGTTCCCCCACATCTCCAATCTGTCCCTCAACCTGGCCGTGCTCGCCCAGGAGCCCGGCCGGGAGGGCCACCGCTTCGCTCGGGTCAAGGTGCCGGCGCTGCTGCCGCGGCTGGTGCCGCTCGGCGACGGCGAGCGCTTCGTGTGGCTCGAAGAGCTGATCGCCCACCGCATCAGCGCGCTCTTCCCCGGTCTGGAGATCGTGGCCTGCGACCCGTTCCGGGTGACGCGGGACGCCGACCTGGACGTGGAGGAGGACGAAGCCGACGACCTCCTGGAAGCCATCGCGTCGGGACTGCGGCGCCGCGAGCGCCAGAGCGCTGTCGTCCGCGTCGAGATCGACGCGCGCATGAGCGACGAGGTGCGAGAGCTCCTGATGGAGGAGCTCGAACTGAGCTCGGCCGACGTGTACGTGCAGACGGAGCCCCTCGACTTGGGAGCGCTCTGGGCACTGCACGGTCTCCGCCGTCCCGAGCTGAAGGACGAGCCTTGGAAGCCGCGCACGCCGATCGCGCTGGCGTCGGCGCTCGAGACCGACGAAGGGCTCTTCGATCTCATGCGCCGGACGGACATTCTCGTCCAGCACCCGTACGACGCCTTCTCCACGTCGGTGGAAGCGCTGCTGGAGCGGGCCGCCGGCGACCCCAACGTGCTGGCCATCAAGCACACCCTGTATCGAACCTCGGGCCCCGACACCTCGACCTTCCGCTCGCTCATGCGGGCGGCCGAGTCCGGCAAGCAGGTCGTGACGCTGGTCGAGCTGAAGGCGCGCTTCGACGAACAGACCAACATCGAGTGGGCGCGCACGCTCGAGCGGGCCGGCGTCCACGTCGTCTACGGCGTAGTCGGCCTCAAGACCCACGCGAAGGTGACGCTGATCGTGCGCCAAGAGGGCGAGAGCATCCGCCGCTACTGCCACGTCGGCACCGGAAATTACAACCCGGTGACGGCCCGCCTCTACGAAGACGTGGGAATCCTGTCCGCCAGACCGGAGCTGGGCGACGACCTGACCCACTTCTTCAACCACTTGACCGGCGCGAGTCACCACCGGCGCTATCGCAAGCTGCTGGTGGCGCCCGACCAGCTGCGGCCGGCCCTGATCGAGCGCATCCAACGCGAAGCCGAGGCCGACGACGGGCACATCGTCATCAAGGTGAACAACATCTCCGACCCGGAGCTGATCGACGCCCTCTACGAAGCGTCGCGCCGGGGCACGGAGATCGACCTGATCGTGCGGGGCATCTGCACGCTGCGACCGGGCCTGCCCGGCCTCTCGGAGTCGGTCCGGGTCCGCTCGATCCTGGGGAGCTTCCTCGAGCATTCGAGGGTCTTCCGCTTCGGCAGCGCTGAGCGAGGGCGCGACTACTTCATCGGCTCGTCCGACCTGATGCCGCGCAACCTGAGCCGGCGGGTCGAAGCCGTGGTTCCGGTGGAAGACCCGCCGCTGCAGGAACGCCTGGAAGAGATCCTGTCGCTGTGTCTCGAGGACGCCGGATTCTGCTGGACGCTGGCAGGCGACGGCAGCTGGAGCCGCGTGACGCGGGGCAGCGAGCCCGACCTGCAGACGCGCCTGCGCCAGCGCGCGATTCGGCGCAGCACACCCGTCAGCGGCTAGGATCAGACGGCGGCGCGGCGGGCCTCGAGCTGCTTGCCGAGTTCTGCCCGTGCGGCGGCGATGTCGCGCCGGAGCTGCTCCACGTCGCGCAGGGCACCCGCGCAGCGCGACGTGGCACTGCGGGCCCGCAACCGGGCCGCCGCGGCGGCCACGCGGCGGGCTCCCACGTTGGCGCTGGTCGATTCGAGGGTCTCGGCACAGCGGCCGAGCCACACGGAGTCGCCGGCTTCGATCGCCGCGGCGATGGAACCGGCCAGCATGGCGGCGTCCTCGCCGAATTGCTCCACGACACCGAGCACGAAGCCGGGGTCTTCCGAGCCTCCCAGCTCCACCAGCGCCTCGAACGCCTCGAGATCGAGGACGGGCGCGCTCGTCGCCCGCTCTCCCGCCCGGGCCACCAGGCGGAGCAGCTGCTTGAAGAGCGCATCGAAAGGCGCCATGCACACGCGCCAGGGGGTGTCGGGCCGCGGCTCCTCCGAGCTCTCCGCCGTCCCGGGCGTCAGAATCGCGATGGGCAGGGAGGCCATCCCGGGCAGTCCGTGGACGCGCTCCGCGAGTTCTTCGGGGCCCCCGCCCGGCAGCCGCGCATCCAGCAGGCACAGGTCGTAGGCGTGTCCGAAGTGCGTGGCCCGCTCCAGGGCGTCCCAGGCGGCGGCCGCATCCGTCACCCACTCGACCCGCCAGCCGCGAGCCACCAGCTCGCGCCGCAGAGTCCCCCCGAACTCGGCGTCGGGGTGGGCGCAGAGCGCGTGAATGGGCGGCGCGTTCTGGGCGGCGTCGGGTCGCGGCGGCGCATTCTGGGGGCCGGACATGCCCTGTCTATCGGCGGGAGTCTGTCGGACTTGCGCCCTCCCGATCCGCGTCCCGATCCTGAGACAGACCCCGCGCCGCTCTTTGGCCGACCACCCCTTGGGGATTGACGCGCCCGCCGCGACCCCGTTTGCGCCTGCGACGAGATCGGGGATCCTCCGGGCCCCATGGCACTCCGTTGCGGCATCGTCGGTCTCCCGAACGTCGGCAAGAGCACGCTTTTCAACGCCTTGACCGCCGCCGGGATCGACGCCGAGAACTACCCGTTCTGCACGATCGAACCCAACACGGGCGTCGTCTCCGTTCCCGACGCGCGGCTGGCGGCGCTCGACGCCATCGTCGGCTCGCAACAGGTGATCCCGGCGACCGTCGAGTTCGTGGACATCGCGGGCCTGGTCCGCGGCGCTTCGCAGGGCGAGGGCCTTGGCAATCAATTCCTGGCGCACATCCGGGAGACCCACGCCATCGTTCACGTCGTGCGGTGCTTCGACGACGACAACGTGATCCACGTGGACGGCACGCCCGACCCGGTGCGCGACATCGAGACCATCGAGACGGAGCTCGGCCTGGCCGACATCGACACGCTGGAGCGCCGCCTCGACCGCACGCGGCGGACGGCCAAGTCCGGCGACGCCCAGGCCGTGGCCGAGGTGGCGTTCTTCGAGGCCCTGCTGGCCCACCTGGGAGAGGGCCGCCCGGCGCGCACGTTCGACGTGCCGGACCGGCTGGCTAGTGCGTTTCGCGACTGCCACCTGCTGACGGCCAAGCCCATCCTCTACGTAGCCAACGTGGACGAGGCGTCGGCCGCAGACGGCAACGACTACACCGCCGCACTCGAGCGCTACGCGGAAGCGGCGGGGGCCAGCGTGGTGCGCCTGTGCGGCCAGGTGGAAGCCGAGCTGGCGGAGCTGGAAGAGGACGAGAAGGCCGCGTTCCTGGAGGAGCTCGGCCTCGCAGAGCCGGGCCTTCACCGCCTGATCCGGGCCGCCTACTCGCTGCTGGACCTGATCACGTTCCTGACCGCGGGCGAGAAGGAGGTGCGCGCCTGGACCGTGCGCCGCGGCGCCGCGGCGCCCGAGGCCGCCGGGGTCATCCACTCGGACTTCGAGCATCACTTCATCCGCGCCGAGGTGATCACCTACGACGACTACGTGGCCTGCCAGGGCGAGGCCGGGGCCAAGAACGAGGGGAAGATGCGACTGGAAGGCAAGGAGTACGCGATCCAGGACGGCGACGTCGTCCACTTTCGGACGAGCGCCTGACCATGGCCCGAGGCGCGCCCGTACTCACGACCGAACAGGTCCTGGCCCGCTACCACGACGGCCCGAAGGACGGCGTCTTCACGGACGGCTCCTGCCAGGGAAACCCGGGGCCCGGCGGCTGGGGCTTCGTGTGGGTCGAGAACAACCGCGTGCGGGCCGAGAAGCACGGGGCCGAAGCCCAGACCACCAACAACCGGATGGAGCTGACCGCCCTGATCGAAGCCTACGCGGCGCTGCCCGAGGACGCCGAAGTCACCGTCTACTCCGACAGCAAGCTCTGCGTCGACACCATCAACGAGTGGGCGGCCGGCTGGGAGCGCCGCGGTTGGAAGCGCAAGACCGGTCCCATCAAGAACCTCGAGCTGGTGCAGCGCCTGTATCACCTGGCCGGCACGCACCCACGGGTGGAACTGCGCTGGATCAAGGCCCACGACGGATCGCGCTGGAACGAGTACGCCGACGCACTGTCGAACCGTCACCTGGCGAGCGCGAGTTCCCGCTAGCCGCTACTCCGGCTCCGCTGAAAAGTGGTCCCAGTGCAGGCGTCCGTCGACCGGCTCGCGCGGGGGGCGCCCGTAGCGCCCTTCGGGCCAGCCGATCGGTATCAGGGCACAGGTGGGGATCTCCTCGGGCAGCCCCAGGTAGGCGTCGACCTCGCGCTGAAAGGCCTGGTGGACGGTGGTGAGCGAAGCGCCCAGACCGACGGCGCGGCACGCCAGCAGGATGTTCTGGATCGCCGGGAACAGCGCCTGCAGCTGGGGGCGGCCGCGCCGCGTCCAGCCCGCCACAAACAGGTGAACCGGCGCCTCGTGTATGTGATCGGCCAGGTGCAGCGCGGCTCGCAGGTTGCGCCGCTTGGCCTCCGGAAACCCGGGGTCGCGCGACGCTTCCACGGCGGGCGCGATGTACTCGTGAAACGCGCGCCGATAGCGCTCGCCGATCCAGGCCCGCCGCTCCGGATCCCGAACCGCCACGAAGTGCCAGGGCTGCCGGTTGCCACCGCTCGGCGCGAAGGTGCCCGCCTCGCACACCTTGCGGACGAGGGCCTCCGGGACCGGGTCCTTGCGCAGGCGGCGGATGGCGCGGGTCGTGCGGATCCCCTCCAGCAGGGGCACCTCTTCCCCGAGACGGGCGACGTCGGTGGGAGAGCTCATGGCGCGGACTCCTTTGCGGGTTCGTTTCAGAGGTTCGAACGGGTATCCGGGATCCAGAGCTCCTCGGTCCCCGCCTGGGGCGTTTACCCGCGCCGACACGGGCACGGCCCGGGGGATGCTCAAGACCGCCCCCTCGCAGGCCGACCACGATAACGGAATGTCGAAGCGCGTCCCGATCGATCACCGGACGTTCTCTGGGCAGCCGGTCGCCATCGGCAGCGCCGCGGACCTGGCGGACGCGGATCTGACGGCGGACCCGCGCCGAGTCATGTTCGACCCCGAAACCGGTCTGCCCGGTGAAGCCCTGCTCCGCGATCGGCTCGAACAGGCGTTGGCTCGCGCTCTGCGGGACAACCACAGCCTCGGTGTGCTCGTCATCGGCTGCGAAGGGCTGGCGCCCGCCCTGGACGAACTCGATCTCGATGCGGCCAAGCTGGCGTGGGCCGAGGTCACGGAGCGCCTGCTCCAACTGACCCGGGCCGACAACACGACGGCCCGCCTGGACGACGGTCGCTTCGCCATGGTGCTGGCTCGCGTGCGTACGCCGGACGACGCCGCCCTGGTGGCGCGCCGGGTGCTGCAGGCCCTGGAGGCACCCGTCACCTGGAACTCGCAGCGACTCGCGCTGGACGCGGTGGTGGGCGTGGCGTTTCACCCGGACGACGGGCAGACCTCGGAAGCGCTCCTGCACGCGGCGGCCGCGGGCCTGCGGCAGGCCCGCGCCAACCGCTGTGGCTATCGCTTCCGGGGCGACGGCTAGCGCCGGTCGCGTCCTCAGCGCAGTCGGGTCGCGCCGCGCTTGAGAATGTGATCGAAGGCCGCCTTCTCCAACGGCAGGACGGAGAGGCGAGAGCGCTTCACCAGCGCGATTTCCTGAAGCGCGGGATCGGCCTTGATGTCGGCCAGGGTCACCGGCTCGCGCATGGGCTTCACGGGCTCGAGATCCACCACGACCCAACGCTCGTCATCCGAGGTGGGGTCCGGATAGGACTCGCGCGTGATGCGCGCGATGCCGACGATCTCCTTGCCCTCGTTCGAGTGGTAGTAGAGCGCCAGGTCGCCCTTCTTCATCGCCCGCAGGTTGTTGCGCGCCTCGGCGTTGCGCACTCCGTCCCAGTAGGTGGACCCGTCTTTCACGAAGTCGTCCCACGAGTACTTGAAGGGCTCGGATTTCACGATCCAGTGTGCGCGCGCCATCGACATGCCTCCGCTCGAGCGCACAGCTTCGCGGACCGGCCGAGGCGCGGCAAGACGGCACCCGGTGGCGGAGCCGCGTCGGGCCGGTCACCCTGTCGGACGCTCGGACCCAGCCCGGGTCCGAGCGTGGAGAGCACGCGTGACCAGCGGGAACACGACCTCGAACACGACCGGGAACGCAGCGGGGACCGAGTTGGAGCAGGCGCAGTTCGGCGCCGTCACCGTCCTGTTCGGCGCCCGTGGCGGGAAGTACCCGCACGGCAACAGCCTGGTCGTCACGGGCCGCGAGGAGGCGCTGGTCGTCGATCCCTCGCTGGGCCTGCTGCCGCCGCGGCCGCTGCCGCGCGTCGACCGGGTCGTCAACAGCCACTGCCACGAGGACCACGTGGCGGGCAACCACCTGTTTGCGGACCTTCCCTGGCATCTCCACGCGGAGGACCTCCCGGGCATCCGAGACCTGGAGTCCATGCTGGCCATCTACGGCTTCCAGGGCGAGATCGAGGCCGGCTTCCGGCGCGTCCTGGTCGAGGAGTTCCACTTCACGCCCTGTCCCGACCCCGTCCCGTTCCACGACGGCGACGTCTTCGAGCTGGGCGGGGTGTCCGTGCAGGTGATCCACACGCCCGGACACACGCGCGGCCATTCGTGTCTGTGGATCGACGGCCCTGCCATGGACGGACCGCTGCTCTACCTGGGCGACATCGACCTCTCGAGCTTCGGCCCCTACTACGGGGACGCCTGGTCCGACCTGGAGGACTTCGAGCGCAGCCTCGAGCGGATCCGCGAGCTGGACGCCGCCCACTACGCCACCTTCCACCACGTGGGCGTGCTCTCGGGTCGCGCCGCCTTTCGGGAGCGCCTCGACCGCTTCGCCCAAGTGATCCAGCGCCGCGAGACGCGCCTGTTGGAGTACCTGTCGGAGCCGCGAAGCCTGGACGAGATCGCGGCCCACCGCTTCGTCTACCGACCCGGCGACGCCGTCTTGTTCGCGGAGCCCGTCGAGCGACGCAGCATGGGCCAACATCTGGCCCGGCTCGAGAGACAGGGGCGGGTCCAGGCCGTGGAGGGCGGACGGTTCTTGCGGGTCGGGGCCGCGTAGCGTGGCCCGCTAGGGCGGGGCCGGCGCTTTGCGAGCCGGGAGCAAGACGGCCACGAGGAGCAGGACGGCGGCGCAGAGAGGCCAGGCGAACCCACCTCGAGCGTAGGGCGTCGCACCGTCGTAGAGCGGGATCCGGACGACGGTGCTGCCGGCTTCGCCGGGCGCGTGGGTTTGGTGGAAGCGGCCCGCGGGCGAAACCCAGCCGCTGTGGCCGCGGTTGGCGACGCGCACCAGCGAACGCCCCGTCTCCACGGCGCGAAAGATCGAGATGACGAGGTGCTGTCGCACCGCCACGGCCGACGCGAGATGCGACTCGTTGCTGCTGTTCAGCAGCCACCGGGCTCCCGCCTCGGCGCGTCGGCGGGCCGCTTCCGGGTAGACCGCCTCGAAGCACACCAACACCCCCACCGCCTGCGGGCCGGCGTCGAGCGGGTCGACGGAGTCGCCGGCGCGATAGGGAGGTCCGGACAGAAACGGGCGCAGCACGCGCCGCACACCGGGAACGGCCAACAGCCGTGCCAGATCGGTCTCGGCGATCGGGAGCAGGTGCTGCTTGGCGTACAGGCCGCGCTCGGCCCCCGAGCCGTCCACCATCCAGGCCGCGTTCACGACAGGGCCCTCCTCGCCCGGCAGTCGGATGGGGGCGCCCGCGATCACGCGCCGGTGGGCATCGCCGTCCAAGGCCCCGGCCAGCTCGGCGGCCAGCTCCGGCAGATCGCCGGGAACGAACTCGACGGAGGTCTCGCTCCAGACGACGACCTCGGCGCCGCCTTCCGCGGCGCGCTGTGTGAGCTCCAGGTGGCGTTCGAGATTCGTGCGCCGGGTCGCCGCCTGCCAGCGCTCGCTCTGCGGTATGGCCGCGTGCACGATGCCGACGCGGAGGTGCGCGCTCGGCGCAGCGGCTTCGGCACGGAGCGCGATCGCACCGGCACCGCTCACCGCCAAGGCCACGCCGGCGGCGACAGCGACCCAGCGAGCGCCGGCCCATGGCCCCCGTTGGTTGGCGGCCCGTCCCGCCTCCACCAGGCACGCGTTGATGAACACCAGCACGAAACTCAGGGCGGGCACGCCTCCCACAGCCGCCCACTGCAGCCAGGTGGGCCAGGCGTGGCCGGCGTGCCCCAGCAGCAGCCACGGCACGCCGTTCGGCAGCCCGTTGCGCAGCAGCTCGACGCACACGAAGGCGCACGGGATCGACACGACGCAGGGGAGGCGTCCGCGGCGCAGCCACACCGCCAGGCCGCCGAAGAGCGCGTACGGCCAGGCGTGGTAGCCAACGATCGCCACCGCGAACGGGAGCGCGTGGCGAAGCGGCATGTCGAAGCCGTGGCGCAGCGTCGGAACCAGCCAGAAGGTCGCCAGCAGCCCGAACACGACTCCGAAGACGAGCCCGACTGCAGCGCCCTCCAAGAGCCGCTGGCAGCGGGCCAGCTCCCACAGCAGCGGGACCAGCGCCACCACCGCCACGGCCGTCCAATCGAGAGGCGGAAAACAGACGGAGAAGAAGGCTCCGGCCAGAGCCGCGCGCGCCAGCCGGGCGAACAAGGCCTACCGCATGTCTTGTGGAGTCTGCCGCAGGACGACGTCGCGAGCGGCGTGGAGCGCGAACGGACGCGGTCCCAGGCGCGGACCCAGGTTGGCGAGCAGCCAGTTGCCCCACCCCGAGACGACCGACGGCTGGCGACCGAGTGCTTGCAGGGCGTTGGCCACCACCTTCTCGGCCGACTCGCCGGCGTGCGGGATCTCGCCGGCCGCGGCCTGGAACTCGGTCTCCGTGCGGCCCGGCTCCAGTACGACGACGTCCACGCCCGTGCCTTGCATCTCCGCCCACAGCGACTCGCCCAGGAAGAGGTCGAAGGCCTTGGTCGCGCTGTAGACGCCGTGGAAGGGCAGCGGCTGGCGGCCGGCGACGGAGCCCGAGAGGATCACCGCTCCGCAGAACTGCTCGCACATGCCGGGCAGGAGCGCGCGAGTAAGCAGCATGGGAGCGGTGCAGTTGAGCTCCACCATCCGGCGCAGGCGCTCGGGCTCGAGCTTCTCGAAGCGACCCGCGTAGCCGGCGCCGGCGTTGGCCACGAGAATCGAGATGCTGAGATCGCGCACCTGCTCGATCACCGCTTCGACACCGCCGGGCTCGCCGAGATCCGCCACGACGATTCGGGTCGCCACCTGGAAGTCCTTCTCGAGGGCCGCCGCGAGGGTCTCCAACCGCTCGCGCCGGCGCGCCGTCAGCACCACGGACACGCCGTCGCGCGCCAGTGCGCGCGCGAACGCCTCCCCGATGCCGGCCGAGGCGCCCGTCACCAGGGCCCATTCGCCATAGCGCTCGCGCAGCGAGCGCTCCTCCCGCTGGAAGTGCGAGCGCGCGTTCCAGAGCAGGAAGGTGAGCCCGGCGAACGGCGTGGCGCCGATGATCCCCACGAACCATCCCAGCAGCCCACCCGTGGTGATCCAGTTCCACACCAGCATGCCGAGCGCGATCTGGGCGGTGTAGACGGCGGCCCAGGGCCACATCCACGAGCGCATGCGGCGAAAGCCGTAGTACCCGGCGCCGTAGACGAACCAGTGAAAGGGCGCGGTCAGCTTGGCCGCCCAGCCCTCGAACTGGATGCCGAACCACACCTCTTGGTCGACCGCGACCGGCTTCCAGAAGATGTCCCAGGGCAGGTAGACGAAGGTCATGAACGCGCAGAAGAGCATCAGCGGGTTCATCCACCACGGTCGTCCCGCCAAGATATGATGCAAGTAGTCCCGCATGGCGCTCTCCCGCGTGGGTCGCCACCAACACTACCGGATTCGGGCGTGTCGAGTCAGAGCGGGAGTCAGGCGGGGTCGAGCACCCGACGCACCGCGGCCCCCAGCTGGCGGGGAGTGAAGGGCTTCTCGATCACGTGTCCCTCTTCCGCGGCGAGCCCGGCGTCCCGCAGCACCGCTTCCGGGTAGTCCGAGGTGAAGAGCACGCGCACGCCGGGGCGCACCGCCTGGAAGTGCTCGGCCAGCTCGCGGCCCCGCAGCCGCGGCATCGCCAGGTCGGCAATCAGGAGGTGCACCGGGCCGCTCACCCGCAGCGCCGCTTCCGCCTGCTGGGCCTCGATCACCCGGTAGCCGTACCCCTCCAGCACCCGACGCTGGAGCTCCCGCACGGCGGCCTCGGGCTCGGCCAGCAGGATGGTCTCGGAGCCCCCCGCAACACCCGCAAGGGCCCGCTCGGGCGCATCGTCGGGGGTCGCGCGCTCGCGCCGCGCGGGGAGAAACAGGTGGAACGTCGCGCCGGCCCCCGGAGCGCTGTCCACCAGGATCGAACCGCCGGCTTCGTGGATGATCTCCGCCACGGTCGCGAGTCCCAGTCCCGTCCCTCGACCGGGCGACTTGGTCGTGAAGTACGGCTCGAAGATCTGGGCCTGGGTCTCGCCGTCCATGCCGCAGCCCGTGTCCCGGACGGACAGCACGGCAAACTCGCCGGCTGCGGCCGTCGGCGGGAGGGGACATCCGGGCGCGCCGGCGACGCGCGTCTCGATGGTCAGACGACCGCCGTCCGAGCCCATGGCGTCGCGGGCATTCACGGCGAGATTCACCAACACCTGGTCGAGCCGGGCGGGGTCGAGCCACACCGTGGGGACGTCCGGCGCCAGGTCGAGCTCCAGGCGAACCTCCTCTCCCGCCACGCGCCGCAGAATGCGGTCGACGCCGGCCACCACGGCGTTCAGGTCGACCACGCGCGGCGTGCTCTCCCGCCTGCGGCTGAACGAGAGGATCTGTTCGACCAAGCCGGACGCCCGGTCGGCCGCCGAGCGAATCTCCTCCAGCTCCTCGCGGGCCGGATCGCTCTCGTCCAGCCCGCCGTGGGCCAGCTCGCTGTAGCCGATGATGGCGGTCAGGTAATTGTTGAAGTCGTGGGCGATGCCGCCGGTCATGCGACCCATGGCCTCGAGACGCTGGGCCCGGCGCAGCTCCTCCCGGCTCTGGGCCAGGCTGGCCTCCGCGCGCTGGCGCTCGCGCGCCCCGCTCACCAGATCCGCCACCACGCGCAGCGCCGTCAGCGCGTGATCCGGCCACTCCGGGGTCGGACCCGCCACCTCGACGACCAGGACTCCGGTCAAGTTGCCGCGGGAGACGACCGGCGCCGCGAGAAAGGCCAGGACGCCGCGCCGATGCCACCAAGCGTACTCACGCCGGGGCCACACCGCCGCGGCCGAAACCCGGTCGACGCGAACCGGTTCGAGCTTGCCCAGGTAGCCGGCCAGCCACGGCAGCTCGCGGAGATCCAGCGGTGCGGCAGCCTCGGACGGCGTGGGCTCCTCGAGCCAGCGCGACACCTCGTCGAAGCGCTCGGGGTCTTCCGCAGCCTCGAACAAACGCACGGCCGTGGCCCGGAGACTTTGCCCCAGCTGCTCGAGTGCACCCTGGATGCCCGCGCCCGCCTGCCCGGCGGGCAGGTCGACGAAGCGCGCCGACAGGGTTGCGATCAATTCCTCGAACATGCGTCCTCGCAGAAAACCGGATCAGCGAGAGTACGGAGGGTCCCGAATTCCGCTGACGTTGGATTTCTTCGGCATTTGTGGGACTGGGCTTTACCCTGACCGCAACTTTTGCGTGTGCTTGGAATCGCAGCTTCCCGGCAGCACCTGGTGCGATCCCCGCAGACTCAGACCCGTTCACGAAAGCGCGCGCAGTGGAAACGCGACCCGGCGTGCGAGCCAGCAACGCCTCCTGCGAGGGGCCTGGCGCCACTGCCCTGGGGTGAAGGCCGGACCCCGCAGCTGGACGATTCTCTCGAGAAACAGATTGGGGACTTCGAACGGTGGGCGGATCCGGACGGGCAGGGCCCGTCCGGATCCGTGGAACGACGGCGGCGTCTAGGGCTCGACGAGCCCCGCGCGAATGGCGAAGCGAACCAATCCCGACACCTTGTGGATGTCGAGCTTCTCCATGAGGTTGGAGCGGTGCGAGTCGACCGTCTTGAGCGAGACGCCCAGCATGCTGGCGATCTCCTTGCTGGACAGCCCCTCCGCGATCAGTTGCAGCACCTCGCGCTCGCGGTCCGTCAACATGGCGACACCAGACGGCGACGCGTCGCCCGGGCGCGCGATCGCGTCCACCACCTGCTGGGTGATGGCCGGCGAAAGATACGAAGCGCCCGACCGCACCGCGTCGATCGCGTGCAAGAGGTCGCTGTAGGCCGAGTTCTTCACGATGTAGCCCGACGCACCGGCGCGCAGCACTTCTTCCACGTAGCTGCGGCTCTCGTGCATGGACAGCACCAGGATCTTGGACTGGATTCCCCGCTTGCCGAGGCGGCGAGTCGCGTCGATGCCGGACAGGCGCGGCATCCAGATGTCCATGATCACGACGTCGGGCTGCTTGTCGAGCACCAGCTGGACCGCTTCCTCGCCGTCGGACGCCTCGCCGATGACCTCGAAGTCGTCTCGGGTCTCGAGCAGCTTGATCAACCCCTCTCGAACGATCTTGTGGTCATCCGCAACAACAATCGTCGTCATCGCCTTCCCCCCAAAAACCACGGCCGGAAAATGGCCGCGAAGCTGGGGCACAGACTAGTGTCGCGACCGTTCCGCGGTATCGGGCGATCGCACCAATTCGAAAGGGATTACGCCGAAGCGCTTCGCCCGAGCAGCCGAGCGAACGCGCTTCGGTCGAGCGAAACCCCGCACCGCGCGTCGGTCTGCGACGGCGGGGGGAGGCAGGGGATTCCAATCCGGCGGCGGGAGTTTTTCGGCGCGCGCTGCCAGTTCATTGCGCTCC
>JAKSBN010000130.1 GCA_022361175.1 Pseudomonadota bacterium
GAAGGCACCCGCTCGTTCAGCGCGCGTCGAGTGCAGTAGCCCGCGCTAGAGCGCGGGCGTAGGTTCCCCCAGCAGCGCGGCCCGTCGCTCTTCGCGCAGCGCTCGGCGGGTGCGGTCCAACCAGGACCGCGCATCGGGCGCGCCCAGAACAATGGCCCGCTCGAAGACGGTGGCCGCCTCCTCCAGTCGCCCCGCTTCGTAGAGGGCCATGCCTCGCCGGAGGTGCAGGAAGGGGTTGTCGGGCTCCCGCCGGACCGCCTCGCGAAAGGCCCGCACCGCGGCCCGCAGCTCGCCGCGCGCCTGGTACTGGAGCCCCAGGTTGTGATAGGGCGCGCCCAAGCGATCGTCGCGCTCCAGCGCCTCGCGGTAGTAGCGAATGGCCCGCTCCTGGTCGCCCAGGCGCGCGTGGACGATGCCCAGGTTGTTCCACGCCAGGGCGAACTGGGGGTCCAACCAGGTCGCGGCCACGAAGTGCCCCTCCACCCGGTCCCAGGGTGTCGGCTCACCCGCCTCCTCGGCCTCGCGGATCTCCTGGAAACCCAGGTTGTTGTAGTGGTGTGCGAGCGCCTGGATGTCCGACAGGATTCCGAAGCGCCGATAGCGGGTGATCTCGCCCGCGAAGTCGAAGGCGGCGACGCCGGTTCCCGTCTCGACTACGGCCGCGATGTGATCCGTGGAGACGATAAAGCCGGCCTCCTGGCTGGCCTCCCGCTGGCGCTCGCTGGCCTTCAGGTAGTAGGCGCGGAGACCGGCCGCGCGAGCCAGGCCCACAAAGACCGAGGTCAACGCCAGGCAGTTTCCCACGCCCGCCTCCAGCGTGGGCAGCGCCGCCGCCGTCACGGCGGAGTCGTAGCGAAGACCGAGGACACGCGGGTCTGTCAGCGCGTGCGCCAAGCGCTGCGCGCGATCGCGTGGCGTGCCGTTGCCAGCCAGACGGCGAGCGCGCTCGGCCCACTCCGCATCCAGCGCGTAGGGCACCTCCACCTCGGGGAGTGTGACCCGCTTCGATACCGCCGACCAGCGATGCGTCACCACCGACCGCAGTTCGTCCGGGGCGTAGGCCACCGTTGGCTGGTGCGCGCAGGCGAGTCCGCCGCAGACGGCCAGGGCGGTAAGAAGGGCGAAGCCGCGGGTCGAGGCGAGGGATCGCCGGCGGCCCCAGCGGCCCAGGATCGCACGCTCCCCTCGTCCGGCGTTGCGGCTTGCAGCCATGCCACCTCCGCCCGCAGTCGGTCCCAAAGAGCGTATCGGAGCGAAGCGGCGAGAGCACCCTCGCCGCCCGGGAGCCGTCAGGAACGCGCAAACGGGGCGCAGACCAGAAGAAGCGAGAAGCCCGGGCCGCTGCCACGACCCGGGCTTCTCAAGAGCAGCGATCGACCTCTAGAAGATGTGCGTCAAGCCCACCTGCCAGAGCCGCCCGCGCGGGTCGTGCACCTTCGTGTCGAAACCACCGTTGGTCAGCACGTTGGGCGGATCTTCGTCGGTCACGTTGATCAAGCTCGTCGACAGGATCGTGGTGCCGCCCAGAATCTCTTCGAACTGGTAGGCAATGCTGAGATCCCAGGTCGTCCAGGAGTCGATCTTGTCACCGGGCGTCCCGTCCAGCCCCTCGTCGTCCTCGTAGTCGTCGATGTAGCGGACGAAGTTGGCAATCGTCAGGTTCTCCCAGGTCCAGATGAGACCCAGGTTCCAGCGCAGCTCGGGCAGCGAAGACGAGAAGTTCGTGAAGTTCCGCTGGCCGGCGACGTCGACCTTGCCGAGGCCGCCACCCGCATCGATCTCGAATTGGCGGATGTAGGTGGCATCCCACTTCAGGTTGAAGACGCCGAGATCGAAGCCCGGATCCGTCCAGTCGTTGGGCATGAACGTGTACTCGAACGCGAAGTCGAAGCCGTCAGTCGTGACCGACGCCGCGTTGAAGAAGGTCGTATTGACCCGCAGCAACGCATTGCCGGCATCTGGATCCCGAAGGATGCTCAAACAGCCCGGTGTGGCGTTACACACCGCCTGCTCCGCCGCCGAGCCGGGGGCCGCGCCCGCAGCCGCGATGGCGTTCAGGATCGCCTGGGCCGAGGGCCGCACGATGATGTCTTCGTAGTCGAAGTACCACCAGTCCGCGCTGACCGAGAGACCATCGAGCGGCTCGAACGTGAGGCCCGCGCTGATGGTCTCCGACTCCTCGTTGTCCAGGTCCGGATCGCCGAAGTTGCGCTGGGCCCGGAAGGTTTGGGGGGAGAGAGGGCTCGTAGGCGTATCGACGAGTCCCTCCAGCGCGGTCCCGGTGGCCGTCTGCTGGAACAAGCTGGGCGCCCGGAACGCCGTGCTGTAGTTGGCCCGAATCGTCGTCCCCAACAGGAACTCCGGCGCGGCGTCCAGGCCCGGCATCTGGAACGGCTCGATCTTCACGCCGATCTTCGGGTCCGTCGAATTACCCGCCGTCGTGTAGTTCTCGTGTCGAACGGCGAACTGGATCTCGACGCCGTCGATCACCGGCAGCTGCAGCTCGCCGAAGACCGAGAAGACACCGCGCCGCGCGCTCACTTCCGGCGTTCCCACCGTGAACAGGAAGCGATCGGCTTGCGAGTTGTCGTCGGTCTCTAGATCGCGGCTCTCAGAGCGGTACTGGAACCCCAACGCCCAGCCGAGGCGCCCACCGGGCAAATCGAGCGCCGTGCCGCCAAAGAGGGCGTCGAACACCTGGAGCTGCGTAGTGGTAGTCGCCTCGATCTTGCCCAGAATCTCGTCGATGACAAGAGGATCGTTGAAGCCCGGGTCTCCGGGCCCTGCCGTGAGCGCACTGGCGAAGGGATTGAAGAAAAAGCAGTCCGGGTCGGTCGGAGCTCCCGCCCCCCCGCGGTCGCAGTCTGGGCCAGCAAAGCCGTCGAGGGCATCGAAGAAGTTCTGGGCCAGCGTGTCGGCTGTCCGCAGGTTTAGCCGGCTCTCGGTCCAGATGTAGTCGAAGCTCCACGTCACGTCCGAAATGAAGTCGGGCAGTTCGGGCCCTCCCGTCAAGGAGACCACGTCTTGCAGCTCGCCTTCGAAGCCACCCACGACCCGCCAGGTGTCGATCTGATTACGGCTGACCTCGGGACCACGAGCCTCGCCGAAGGCACGACCGAAGAAGACGACCGGAACGCCGTCTCCAGCGCCGACGCCAGTGCCGGTCGGGTTGCCCGGGTTCGCGGCCGGGATCTGCGGGAACGAGAGGGCCGGGAACGAAGGCGAAGTGGTGCGGCTATTGCGGTGGGTATTCCAGCCGATCTCGGCGAAGACCTTGATCGTATCAGTCAGGTCGTGCTCGAAAGTTCCAAACCCGTCGATTCGCGTTTCGCGGCCCACCAGCTGGAAGGACGGGGCAAACTGGAACTGGCAGGTCGTCGGCGACCCCACCCCGCCGGGCAGGACGACCCCGCCCGGAATCGTCTGGGAATTCTCCGCCGTGTCGCAGCCGGGGTCGGCGGCCTGGACGAGCGGAGCAAAGCCAGCGGGGTTGACTCCGAGCGGAATGAAGCTCGGCGGGCTGCCGAGACCGCTGGTGCCCAGCAGCACCCCGTCCTGCTCAAGTGTGAACTTCCGGTTCTCGAAGTCCAGGGGCTTCCGGTTCAGCCAGCTGATGTTGCCAGTGAAGCGGCTGCGATCGCCCTGCACGCCGAAGACGGCCGCCAGTCGCAGGTCTTCCTGCGCGTCCTTGGTGGCCAAGTCCTCCGTCGTCGACTGCCACGAGCCGGTGAGCTCGAAGCCCTCGAAGTCGCGCGTGATGAAGTTAAACACGCCCGCGACTGCGTCTGAGCCGTAGAGTGCAGCGGCGCCGTCCTTCACGATCTCGACCCGCTCGATCAGATCGACCGGGAAGTTGTTGATGTCGATGAACGTAGCGCCCGTATTCGGCGCGCCCGGGCTCGTGACGGCGCGGCGGCCGTTGATGAGTACCAGTGTGGAGGACAGGCCTAGACCACGCAGATTCACGCTCGCCGTACCGGACGTCGCATTCTGCGTGAACTGGTCTTCCTGGAACTCGGCACCGGTGTTTCCGGTCAAGCGCCGGGTGATGTCCGTGATCACCTCGGGCTGCTGCAGTGCGAAGTCGTCGCGCGTCAACACTTCGACGGGGGAGGGACCCTCGAAGCTCGAGCGCTTGATGTGCGAACCGGTGACGATGATCTGCTCGGGAGCCTCGTCGTCTTCCTCCTGGGCCCACGCAGACCCGGAGGACAAGAGAAAGACCATCGCCAAAAAGAGCGTGCCCCAACGGTGGAACCGCCGGGTCTCAGTCGACGTCGAATGCATAGCTAGCAACTCGATTCCCCCCTCGTCCCGTGATTCGGCCCGAGACTCCGTCCCGTGGTCTGCGGACCGGGGCACACAGGGGGAGAGCACGCGAAAGACTCGCCCCCCGAGACCCGCACATATTGTGAACCGATCGAATAGCCTCGGGAAGCAAAAAATGTGCAGAAATCACCGCGACTACGCGACTTTTAGTACGATTTGCGAACCAGAGCTGTGCGGTAGATATCACCCACACTTGAGCTTCTTGTCGCGCCGGCGCTGGGGGTTCAAGGGACAAGCACCAGTTCTCTGGCGCGCAGCAAACTCGGGGTAGCTGTTGGCGAGACGGCGGGACGCCGTCCCAGAAGCGTCAGCTACTGCCCACTCTTCGCGCCGTGGGAACTGGAGGTTCGGGAAGCTGCCGCCGTACTTGGCCATCTGCTCCGCGATTTCACGGATGAACGCTTCCGCAAGCCGGACAAGTTGAAGAAGCCTGCATTTGGCCGAGTATGGTATTCGTAACACGAGTGATATGTCCGCTTCCGTGACATGTATTGCAGGTTGAAAAACCGGAACCGTGTTCAGCCCCTGACCCGGAACAAGA
>JAKSBN010000025.1 GCA_022361175.1 Pseudomonadota bacterium
GGCGGCGTACACGCGCCGGGTCAGCACCAGCCCGTAGCGGCCGCCCGGCCGCAGCGAGACCGCGGGAAACAAGAGCAGCGTATGGCCGCGGCGTCCCACCGCCGTCGTGTCGTCGCGCAGCTCGACGCGGTAGGCGACCCGCGCCGGGCCGGTCTCCGCCTCGCGGTCCAGGTCGAAGAGCGCGATGGGCGCGGCCGGGTCGACCGACTCCAGCAGCGAGACCGGCAGCGACGCCGGATCGATCGCGTCGGCCAACGGCACCACCAGCGGCGCCAGCGGGCTGAAGCCGTCGAGCCCGTTCACGTCGTGCAGCAGGCCGGCGAAGAGATTGGTGAGATCGACGGAGCGCTCGGGCACCGGGATCTCCAACCGCAGCCCGGTGGAGCGCGAGGCGTCGGGCACGGCGAAGTAGTCGTCGGGCAGCGGCGCCAGCCGATCCGAACTGCGGTCGTAGAGCGCGTGCAGCGGCGGTGCCGCGGCCGCCGTCCAGAACTCGATCCCCTCCCCGCCGTCGGCACCGCGCCACAACACCCGGCAGTGGGTGCCGGGCGGCAGATCGGCGTCGGGGTTCAGCAGTAGGCGATCCGGCGCCAGCTCGGAGGTGACGAAGCCGCGCTCGCGGTCGTCGCAGCGCAGGCGCACGCTGTCGCGGGCCGCGCGCAGAAGCGGCTGCGAGAACACCAGCTCGGGCCAAGTCGCCGGCGAGACCTCCGAAGCGCCGTCGCGGGGCTGGCTCAACGCCAACTCCGGCGCCCCCGGCGGCGTGCGGAACGAGATCCAGTGCACGCGCGGCGCCGACAACCAGCCTTCGACCCGCGCCACGGCCACGAGCCAGTGCCGTCCGGCGCCGACGGCCGTGCGCGCCCGCACGCGCCCTTCGCCGGCCGCTTCCAGCGGAACACGCCGCCCGTCGAGCCGCACCGACAGGCTCCCCGGCACGATGTCGGGTCCGAGCGTGACCAGCGCTTCCATCGATCCGGCGCCGAACGTCAGGGAGCCGATCGTCAGGTCTTCCTCAGCCGTCGGGCTGCAGGCCACGGCGCAGACCGTCAGGAAGAGCAGCGCGCACCACCCCCCGAATCCGACGCGCTGGCGCTCTAGCGGCATGCAGGGACAACTCCACGGGCGCCGTGGGCGACGCGCCAGGCCACACCGCCACGGCGGTGACAGGCGAGAGAGAATGGCTGCCAACCGACCCGAACTCCCGCCGGGCAGCCGGGGCGGATTCTACCACGCAGCCCCCACCACCCCGCGGCGGGCCGCGAAACCCGGACATCAACCGCGCGATTCTCCCACCGGGGGATATACTGGCGCCCACCCAAACACCCGGAGGCCCTGCATGTCCGAGTCGACTCCCGCCCAATCCTCACGCGTCGCCCTGGTGGCCTTCGGGATCGGAGCCCTGGCGTTCGTGGATGCTGGACTCGGCCTCGCGGGCATCCACCTGGGGCTGCTCACGCCCATGGTGGGCTTCCTCATGTATCAGCTCGGAAACCTGGGCGCGCTGCTGGCCCTGGTGCTCTCCGCCCTCGGCTTCTGGCTGACGCGCGGCGGCGACTCGGTCGGCCGCCGCCACAGCACGCTGGGCGCGGTGTTGGGCGCCGCCTTCCTCGGCATCACGGTGCTGGGCGCCACGCCGGGCGCGAGCGCGCCGCCGATCAACGACATCACGACCAACCTGGACGACCCGCCGGCGTTCACCGAAGCGCTGCAGGACCCGGCCAACCAGGGCCGCGACATGAGCTACCCGGCCACCTTCGTCCCAATCGTGCGCGAGGGCTACCCCGACCTGCAGCCGGCGATCCTGCCGGACACGCCGGCCCAGGCCTACGAGCGCACGCTGGCGGGCGCCGTGGATCTCGGCTGGGAGGTGGTGCGCGAGGATCCCGCGGCGTTGGAGTTCGAGGCGCGCGAGATCTCGCGTCTTTTCAAGTTCGTGGACGACATCGTCGTGCGCGTGCGCCCGTCCGGCGCCGGCTCGGTGGTCGACGTGCGCTCGAAATCGCGCGACGGCCGCGGCGACCTGGGCGCGAACGCCGCGCGCATCCGCGCCCTGTTGGAGACCCTCGAGCGCTAGCGCCCCTCGAACTTGGGCGGGCGCTTCTCGAGGAAGGACGCGACGCCTTCCTTGAAGTCCTGGGTGCGGAAGAGCGGCAGCAGCTGCAGATAGACGTGGTGGACGTTGGCCTCGAAGGTCTCGTCCATGGCCAGGCGCATCATGCGCTTGGTGGCCTGGACAGCCAGCGGGGCGTTGGCGGCGATCTCGTTGGCCAGCGCGCGCACGTGCTCGCCCAGCTCCGCATGGGGCACGACTTCGTTCACCAGGCCCAGCTCCAGGCTCTGCTCGGCCGAGAGGGTGCGCCCCGTGAAGGCGACCTCGGCGGCCTTGGCCCAGCCCAGCATCCGCGGCAAGAGCCAGGTGCCCCCGCTCTCGGGCAGGATGCCGCGCTTGGTGAAGGCGGCCGAGAGCTTGGCCGAGTCGGCCATGACGCGGATGTCGCAGCCGAGCGCCATGTCCATGCCGTAGCCGGCGGCGCCGCCGTTCAGCGCGCAGATGGTCGGCTTGTCCAGGTTGTGGAGCACGGTGGGAGGGGCGTTGCGCAGGTCGAAGGGCTTCGCCGCGCTGCCGCCCCCGGTGCCGAGACCCTGGCCCGAGGCCTGGTCCTGCAGGTCGAGGCCGGCGCAAAAGCCGCGGCCGGCGCCCGTCAGCACGATCACCCGCACCTCGGGGTCGCGGTCGCAGGCCAGCAGCTGCTCGGAGAGCTCCGACAGCATCGGCACCGTGATGGCGTTCAGGCGCTCGGGGCGGTTCAGGGTGAGGGTCGCGACGTGGTCGTCGCGCTCGAGCAGTACCTGGCCCATGGGGTCCTCCTTGGTCTGTCGTACCGGCGCTAGGACGCCTGCCCCAACGCCTCGAGGGCGGTCTGTTTGGCCCAGCGGTAGTCGGCCTTGCCGCTGGGCGCGCGCGTCACCTGGTCCACGAAGACGAAGGCCTTCGGCAGCTTGTAGCGGGCGATGTGGGTCGCGGCGACTTCGTTCAGCCCCGACTCGAGGCCGGCGTCGTCCGCACTGGCGCCCTGGCGCAGCTGCACGATGGCCGTCACCTGGCTGCCCCAGCGTTCGTTGGGCGTCCCCACCACGACGGCGTCGTAGACCTGGGGGTGGTGCTTCAGCGCGTGCTCGACTTCCTCGGCGAAGATCTTCTCGCCGCCGCTGTTGATGGTGACCGAGTCGCGGCCCAGCAGCTTGAGGCTGCCATCGGCGCCCACCTGCGCTCGATCGCCGGGCACCGAGTAGCGCACGCCGTCCACCTCGGGGAACGTGCGCGCTGTCTTCTCGGCGTCCTTGTAGTAGCCGAGCGGCACGTTGCCGCGGCGCGCCAGCCAGCCCACCTCGTCGGAGCCGGGCTCCACCAGACCGGACAGATCCTGCTTCAGCACCTCGTTGTCCGGCGCCATGGCGAAGCTGCCCGTGCTGGCCTTGGCATCGGCCGTCGAGAAGTTCGACCCCTGCGCGCCCGTCTCCGACGAGCCGAGGGCGTCCATCACGCGCACGTGCGGAAGCTTCGCGAGGATCTCGTCCTTGATGCCGGCGGTGAGGATGGCGCCGCCCGACGTCACCATCGCCAGGCTCGAGAGGTCGTAGGACTTGACGTCCAGCTGGTCCAGCAGCGGCCGCGCGAAGGCGTCGCCCACGATCGTGATGGTGTTGGCCTGCTCGCGCTCCACCGTCGACCAGATATCGTCCGGGTCGAGGCGCGTGGGCTCGGACTGCACCAGCACCGTGCCGCCCACGTGCCACATGTTGAAGGCGACCCAGTGCGCAGCGCCGTGCATGAAGGGCGGACACGGCAGCGAACGCGGTCCCGGGCCCGCCGTCACGCGTGCGATCACGTCGTCCAGGTTCTTGGGCGTCGCCCCGGCCGAGAGCGCGGCCTTGAAGATGTCCTCCTGCCGCCACAGCACGCCCTTGGGCATGCCCGTCGTCCCGCCCGTGTAGAGGATGTAGAGGTCGTCGGGCGACGGCGTCTCGGGCAGCGGGTCCGGCGAGGCGGCCCCCAGCGCGGCCTCGTAGTCGAGCGCACCGGGCAAGAGCGCGTGGCCCGATTCGTCGGCCACCTGCAGCCACAGCTTCACCTGCGAGAGCTTGGGGCGCACTTTCTCGAGCACGGGCGCGAAGGCCGCGTGGTAGATCACCGCGCGCGCGTCCGCGTTGTCGAAGAGGTAGATGAGCTCCTCTTCCACGTAGCGGTAGTTGACGTTGAAGGGCGCCGTCCGGGCCTTGTAGGCGCCCAGCATCCCCTCCATGTACTCGTTGCCGTTGTAGAGATACAGCGCCACGTGGTCCTGGCCCGACTCCCAGTTCGAGAGCTCGGAGCGCTCGCGGTGGCAGCCGAGGCCGTGCTGGCGCAGAACGTCCGCCAGGCGGCGGGTTCGGTCGGTGACCTGCGCCCAGGTGAAGCGCCGATCGCGGAAGATCAGACACTCGCGTTCGGGAATGGCGGCCGCAACGGCCTCGTGGACAACAGCCAGATTCATCGGGGGGGCTCCATGACTTCGAGTCGCGCAGCCTAGCCTGCCTATCTCGCGTGTGCCCGTCGCGGCACTAGCGCGAGCAGAGGCGCACGAGCGCGAGCATGGCGTCGAAGGTGGGCGCCGCCCGGCGGGCCGGGCCGCCCATCTCCAGGATCGCGAAGCCGCCGTCGCGCCCCTGTTCCCCCAGCAGCGCCTCCAAGAGCTCGACCCGTGTGAGCTGCGTCCCCGGCAGGGCGATGGCGTCGCAGTAGAGCAGCACCCGGGCCACTTGGCGGGCCTCGAAGCGACGCGCCCGGAAGCCTCGCTCGAGCTCGCGGCCGCACCACTGCAGGATCTCGTCCGAGGCCTCGTGGCGCGTGTTGGCGAAGAAGTGGGCGTGGGCCGCGATGGCGGGCCAGTCGCCGTCCGCCACGTGGTCGGGCGACCAGCCCTCCGCCAAGAAGTCGCCCGCGGCGTGCAACGTCTCGGGACGCACCGAACGGGTCTTGGCCAGGTAGCCGCCGAGCATGCCCGTGGCGAAGCGACGGTGCGTCGGGGGGAGCTCCGGATCGCGCCCCCAAGAGCCGTCCCCTTGCTGGGCCTCGGCCAGCCCGGAGACGACGCGCCCCACCAAGGGGGCGAAGAGGCCGCGCAGGTCGTCCAGCGAACCCAGGGCCTGGCCGACGCCGGCCAACTCCGCGGGCCAGGCCTCGAACGCGGGCTCGAAGGCCGACAGCTGGCCGGGCTCCTGCTCGAGGGTCTCCAGGTGGGCCTGCCAGTCCTCCAGCGGCCGCACGCCCATCAGCACCCCGAGACGCAGTCGCAGCGCCTCGTCCGCATGGGATTCAGTGAACTCGTAGGCGCCTTCCAGAGCCGTGGCCGCCCGCTCTCGCAGTCCCGCGTCGATCGCTCGGTCCTCCCCCGTCCCCAGGACAGTCCCCCATCGCCGGGTCCACCACAAGACCGCGACGCGCCGCCGCCGCTACACTGCCGCGCATGAGCGAAGACCGCCCCGCCAACCGCCTGGCCGCCGAGACCAGCGCTTATCTACGACAACACCAGCACAACCCGGTCGATTGGTATCCGTGGGGACCCGAGGCGCTGGGCCGCGCGGCGCGCGAGGACAAGCCGCTGCTCGTCTCCATCGGGTACAGCGCCTGCCACTGGTGCCACGTCATGGAGCACGAGTCGTTCGAGCACGAAGAGACGGCGGCGCTCATGAACGAGCACTTCGTCAACATCAAGGTCGACCGCGAAGAGCGGCCCGACGTGGACCAGCTCTACATGGACACGGTGGTGCGCCTCACGGGCCACGGCGGCTGGCCGCTCACCGTGTTCTGCACCCCGGACGGCCGCCCCTTCTACGGCGGCACCTACTACCCGCCCGAGCGGCGCCACAACATGCCCGCGTTCCGCGACGTGCTGGCGGGCGTGTCGCACGCCTACCGCGAGAGCCGCGGCGAGGTGGAGGAGAGCGCGGCCCAGATTCTCCGGGCGCTGGCCGCCCGGCCGAGCGGAGAGGGCGCCACGGCTCCGGGCCGCGACCAAGTCGCCGCCGGGGCGCGCGCGGTGTTGTCGACGGCGGACGTGGAGTACGGCGGCTTCGGCGGCGCACCCAAGTTTCCCACGCCGACGAACCTGGAGCTGCTGTTGGCCGCCGGCGACGCGCTGCTGGACGAGGAGGCCACGGCGGCGTTCGCGCACGTCTACAAGACGTGTCTCGAGATGGCGCGGCGCGGTCTCTACGACCACCTGGGCGGCGGCTTCCACCGCTACTGCGTGGACGGCCACTGGGGCATCCCCCACTTCGAGAAGATGCTCTACGACCAGGGTCTCCTGCTGCGCGTCTACGCCGAGGTGCTGCGCCGAAGCGCCGCGCCCGATGCGGAGCTCGTGTGGCCGATCCGCGAGACGGCGGCCTATCTGGCGCGCGAGCTCAGCGCCGAGCCGGGCGGCTTCCTGGCCAGTCAGGACGCCGACAGCGAAGGCGAGGAAGGCAAGTACTACGTCTGGACGCCGGCGGAACTCGAGGCCGTGTTGGGGCCCGAAGCCGAGGCGTTCGCCGCGGCCTACGGCGTCACGCCGCAGGGCAACTTCGAAGGCGGTACCACGCACCTGATCGACCGCGAGCGGGCCCCGCGCGAGCGGCACACGGCGTCGCGCGAGGCACTGCTCGCCGCGCGCACCGAGCGCGTGGCGCCGGCCACCGACCGCAAGCGCATCGCGGCCTGGAACGGCTACACCGTCTCCGGCCTGGCGCGGGCCAGCAGCGTGTTGGAGGACCCGGAGCTCTTGGCGCAGGCCGTCGCGGCCGCCGACTTCGTGTGGGACCACATGCGCGACCCGGACGGCCGGCTGCTGCGGGTGTGGAACGAGGGCCGGGCCCACGTGCCGGCCTTTCTGGACGACCACGCGGCCCTGCTGGACGCCTGGCTGGATCTCCACCGCGCGGGCGCCGGCGACCGCTTTCTCGCCACCGCCCTCGAGCTGGCCGACGCCGTCTGCGAGCGCTTCTACGACCGCGACCAGCGGGATCTCTTCCTGACCCCGGCGGACGGAGAGCGCCTGGCCCACCGGCCCCGCTCCGACCACGACGGCGCCACGCCCCACGCGACGGGCCTGGCGGTGCTGGGGCTCTTGCGCGCCGCCGAGATCTCCGGGCTCGACGACCTGCGCCAGGTCGCCGAGCGCGTCATCGAGACCCACGGGCTGCTCCTGGAGCGGGCGCCACAGGCCTTCCCGACCCTGCTCCGCGCCGTGTTGGCCGCCCGCGAAGGCCTGGCGGTGGCGGTCGTCGTGGGCGAACCCGACGCCCAGGACACGCGGGCCCTGGCCGCTCGAGCCCGGCGGGTGCTGCGGCCGGAGGACGCCGTGCTGGTGAGCGCGCCCGGCGCGGATGCGCCCAAGGGCGTCGACCCGACCTGGCTGCGCGGACGCGAGGCCCGTGACGGCGCCACCGCGTACTTGTGCCGGGGAACCGCCTGCTCGCTGCCCGTGACGGAGCCCGACGCGTTCCGGGCCGATCTCGTCGCGGCTCCGACTGCGGCTTCCGGCCCGCTCTCGCGCTAGCGTTCCGCGCCGCCGGCCGGGCGACCGGGCCACCAGATACGGACCTCGCCGGGACGCGCGACGCGCACGACGACGGAAATGGGAGGAGCGCATGCCCCAGCCGCGCAACGAGAGCAAGTACGGAACCGGACACGACGACGGCCTGGAGCCGCTGGCGCCGCTCGACCCGAAAGAGACCGCCAGCATCGACGCGCTGGTGCGCGCCATGGGCCAGACCGCCTTCGGCGGGCGCCGACTGGGCGAAGCCGCCGACGTGCTGGAAGCCATGGTGAACGACCGCGACTGCTACCGCGTCGTCACCATCTCCGGCGCCATGACCATCGCCAAGCAGGGCATGCTCTTGTGCGAGATGATCGACCGCGGCTGGGTCCAGGCCGTGGTGGCCACCGGCGCCCTCATGACCCACGGCTTCGTGGAAGGCGCCGGCATGCTGCACTTCAAACACCGCCGCAGCATGAAGGACGAAGAGCTCTACCAGCGCGGCTACAACCGCGTCTACGACACCATCGAGCTGGAAAAGAACTTGGACGACACCGAGCGCGTGCTGAAGGACGCGCTGGCGGGGCTGCCCGACGGCACCGTCCTCTCGAGCCACCTGCTGATGCGGGAACTCGGCAAGTACTTGGTCGAGCACGCGCCCGGCCGCGCCATCTTGAAGAGCGCGGCCGAACGCGACGTTCCCATCTACGTGCCCGCGTTCACGGACTCCGAGCTGGGCCTCGACCTGGCCATCTACATGCAGACGCGAGGCCGGTCCGCATCCGAGCCGCTGCGCTTCGACCCGTTCCTGGATCTCAACCACTTCGCCGACGAGATCCGCCGCCACGAGACGCTGGGCATCTTCACCATCGGCGGCGGCGTGCCGCGCAACTGGGCCCAACAGGTGGGCCCCTACCTCGAGATCCTGCAGTCGCGCCTCGGCACCAACGACCCGCTGCGCCGCTACCGCTACGCCGTCCGCATCTGCCCCGAGCCGGAGCACTGGGGCGGCCTCTCGGGCTGCAGCTACACCGAGGGCGTCTCGTGGGGGAAGTTCGTGCCCGAGGCCGAGGGCGGGCGCTTCGCCGAGGTGTTCGCCGACGCCACCATCGCCTGGCCGCTCGTGGTGCGCGCCGTGATGGAGCGCTTGGACGCCGCCTGACCGCGGCGTGGTACGCTGCGCCCATGCCCGCGACCGACACCATGCGGGCCGTCCGCGTAAAGGACGGCCGCGCCCTCGTCCTCGACCGCGTTCCTCTGCCCGAGCCCGCAGCCGGCGAGGTGCGCGTGAAGATCGAAGCCTGCGGCATCTGCGGCACCGATCTCCATCTGCTCGGCACCGGCGGCTGGCCGCAAGGCCACATCCCGGGGCACGAGATGGCCGGCCGCATCGACGCCGTGGGCACCGGTGTGGACCGCACGCCGGGAGAACGCGTCGCCGTCGAGCCCGTGCGCTGCTGCGGCACCTGCGACCCGTGTCTTCGAGGCGATCGCCAGATCTGCCGCCAGCTGCGCCTGTTGGGCGTCCACATCGCCGGCGGCTTCTCCGAGTACGCCGTGGTGCCCGCCGAGCGCGCGACGCCCGTGGCCGAAGACCTGTTGCCCGCCCTCGCCGCGCTGACCGAGCCGGTGGCCGTGGCCATCCACGGCCTGCTCCGCGGCGGCTTCGCCGCGGGCCAGCGCGTGCTGGTGCTGGGCGCCGGGCCCGTCGGACTGGTGACGACGCTCTGTGCCCGCACGCTGGGTGCGGCCGAGGTGTGGCAGAGCGCGCGCTACCCGCGCCAGGCCGAGCTGGCCAGCCGCTTCGGCGCGGGGCGCATCCTGGCGGAAGACGAGGCCACACCCGAAGCCCTGGGGCTCTTGTCCTCTCAGGTGGACTTCGACCTGGTCGTCGAGAGCGTCGGCGGCCGCGCCGACACCCTGCGCGCCGCCTGCCACGCCATCCGCCCCGGCGGCACCGTCTCCGTCCTCGGCGTCTTCCTGGGCCGCCCTGAGGTCGACCCGTACCCCCTGCTGGTGAAGGAAGGCACCCTGGCCTGGTCCAACTGCTACGGCGGCGACCGCGACGCCTCCGACTTCACCCGCGCCACCGCCCTCGTCGACACCGAGCGCAAGCTCCTCTCCGAACTCAACACCCACCAATACTCCCTCGACGACGCCCCCACCGCCCTCGCCACCGCCCAAAACAAATCCGCCGGCGCCCTCAAAGTCACCCTTCTGCCGACCTAGAACGCGACGCGCACCAGCCCCACGCACCCTTTTCATCCAAAGCGCGGCCCGCCCTCCGAACTCGATTCCAACAAGGCCGCCCAACCCCCACGCACATCCTCGGAGTCGAGCCCGCCGCGGGTGGGGAGCTGGGGCGAAATAAAACGCAGCCCCCCACCGAGCCCCGCTCGCAGCAAAGCCCTCCCCTCACCCCCAACGTGGAATCGAAACACCCCTGCCCACGGCGAGCCATTCGCCCCAGCCCCCACCCGCGGCGGGCGGACACGAACCCATGAGTACGAACGAGAAGCGAAGCGGCCTACCGCCTCAGCTCCGCTTCGGCGGCCGCGCCACCTCCAGCTTGTCGGCCACCGCCCGCCGCAAGTGCGCCACCAGCGCGTCGCGGAAGGGCCCCGCGTCCGCATCGCCCGCGCGAATGCGCTCCACCAGCTTGTGTGTGCGATCGGTGATGGCGTCGCGCAGGGCCGCGCGATCCCCCGGCGCCGGCGCGTCGTCGTCCAAGAGCCCTGAGAGGCGCTCCCACTCGCCGGCCAGGTGCCGGTCCTCGCTGGCCAACTCGCGCGCCACGATGCCCACGACGTTGGCCGCCACCCGCGCGTGGTAGCGGGCCGGCCCCTCCAGCTGGGCCACGGCGTCCTCGGACAGGAAGCGCGCCACCGCCTGCAACAGCTCCTCGGCGCTGGGGCGATCGTTCACGGGTCCCCCTCCATCAGGCGCAGCAGCTCGTCCTCGGCCTCCGCCGTGCGCCGGCCGAGCGACGCCAGCTCCACCGTCGGGTGAGCGCCGTCGAGATAGGCGCGCGCCTGGGTGATGAAGACCAGGGCCAGCTTGAAGTTGCCGGCCACCTCCCACCAGCGCAGCGCCTCGCGGTCCACCGGATCGCCGCCGGCGCCCTCGTAGGCCGCGACCAGTTCGTCGCGCGTCCCGACTCCCCCCACGGCCAGCGCGTCGTTGCCGAAGCGCCAGGCGCGCACGCACAGCCAGCCGAGATCCTCCACCGGATCGCCCACGTGGGCCAGCTCCCAGTCGAGGATGGCGCGGGTGCCCGCCTCGTCGAACATCACGTTGCCGACGCGGTAGTCACCGTGCACGAAGCCGACGCGCGCGGGCGTCGGCGCGCGCTCGCGCAGCCAGCGTTCGGCCAGGTCGAGCACCGGGTGGGGTTCGACGGCGAACTCGCGGTAGCCGGTCACGACCCGATCCACCTCGGCCTCGGCGGGAGTCTGGCCCTCGGGCGGGCGGGCCAGGCGGGAGGCCAGCGCCTGGGGGTCCGGATCGATGCGCTGCACGCGCGCCAGGCTCTCGCCCAGCTCGCCGCACAGCACCCGGCGCGTCTTCGCGTAGCGCTCGTCGCGCAGCAGCCGGCGCGCGATGGCCTCACCGTCGATCCGCTCCATGGCGAAGAACGGCGCGCCGAGCACCGCCGCGTCGGACGTGCACCAGTGCACATCCGGCACGGGCACGCCCTCTTTGCGTGCGGCCTGCAGCAGCGCGAACTCGAGCTCCATGCCTCCCGGCAGCACGCGCCCCGGCGGATCCTGGCGCAGCACCAGCGCCAGTGCGCGCTCGCCCACTTCTACATCCACCGACCAGAGCAGGCGCGAAGCGCCGCCCGCCAGCCGGCGCAGGCCCGAGACGCGGACCGTCTCCGTCGGCACGCCCTCCTGCTCGGCCACGAAGGCCGTCAGGCGCAGGGCGCGCGCGGAGGTCTCGTCCTTCGCCGGGGGCTTCGCCACGCTCATCCCACCAGCGACGGATCTCGCGCCAGATCCTTGGTCATGTTCTTGTGGTGGGCCTCGAGGGTGCCGCCCCCGATCTCCAGCAGCTTGGCGTCGCGCCACAAGCGCTGCACCACGTACTCGCCCATGTAGCCGTTGCCGCCGAGCACCTGGATGGCCGCGTCGGCGGCGCGCTTGCCCACCTGGGACGCGAACAGCTTGGTGCCATCGGCGTCCACGCGCTGGCCGGTGCGCCCCAGATCGAGCCGCCGGGCGGTGTCGTAGACGTAGGTCCGGGCCGCCCGGTACTCGGCGTAGGTCTCGGCGATGTAGCGCTGGATCTGCCCGTGCTCGCGCAGGGGCTTCCCGAAGGCGCGCCGCTCGCCGGCGTAATCGATCATCACCTGCAGGCAGCGCTTGGCGATCCCGGTGGCCTGGGCCGCCAGCACCAGGCGTTCGATCTCGAGGTTGCGCATCATGTGCGTCGTGCCCTCGCCCTCGGCGCCGATGCGGTTGGCGGGCGACACGGGCACGGCGTCGAACACCAGCTCAGCCGTGAACGACGAGCGCATGCCCAGCTTGTCCGTCCACTTCTGCCCCAGCTGGAAGCCGGGCATGCCCTTCTCCACCAGGAACGAGCTGATCTCGCGCTCGCCCGTGCGCGCGTACACGATGAAGACGTCGCCCAGCGTTTCCGCATCCACGCCGCCGTTGGTGATGAAGGTCTTGGTGCCGGTGAGCTCGTAGCCGTCGCCCTTGCGCTCGGCGCGCGTGCGCAGGGCCAGGACGTCGGTCCCCACCTCGGGTTCGGTCATGCACATGCCGCCGATCCACTCGCCGCTGCAGGCCTTGGGCAGGACGCGGCGATGCTGCTCCTCGCTGGCGTTCACGTAGAAGTTCTGGGCGAACAGGATCGAGTGGGCCAGCACGGCCAGGCCGAAGCCCGGGTCGGACGTGGAGAGCGCCTCCATCACCTGCACGGCCGCCACCGCGTCGAGGCCCGAACCGCCGTAGGCCTCGGGAATCGTGACGCCCAGAAGGCCCAGCTCGCCCGCCTGGCGGAAGAGCGCTTGGTTGAACGCCTCGCGGCGGTCGTGATCGGCGGCCTGCGGCTCCACCTCGCGCTCCACGAACTCGCGCAGCGTGTCCGCCAAGAGCGCGTGCTCGGGCGTCGGTGCCAGCAGATCGAAATCGCGCCAGACGCGGTCTTCAGTTGCGTCGCCCACCGGGCCTCCCGTCTGCCGCCGAGTCTAGCCCGCCTTCCGGACGGCGGCGGGTCAGGAAGAGAGCTCGTCGGCGACGTAGGCGGCGATGGCGTCCCGCTGCTGGGGCGGGGCCGCGTGGAAGACGAGACCCAGGTCCGGCAGCAGTTGGTAGGCCGTCTCCGCCTCCAGCTCGAGATCTCCGAAGCCCGGCAGCTCGAAGCCCACGGTCACCAGGCTCCCGAGCGGCGGCGACTCGTCGCTGCGCAGGAGACACCCGGCCTGCGAGAGCGACAGCACCTCGCCCTGCCACGCCTTCTCCTCGCGGCGACAGGTGGCCGGCAGGTGCGTCGCGACTCGCAGCACCGTGCGCGGCACCTCTTCCAGCAACTGCTGCAGCACGCAGTAGACGTCGTGAATTCCGGCGGGCCGCTTGACCGCGCCCACCACCCGTGGATCCGATCCCATGACCCCGTGGCGGCCGGTCAGCAGCACCACGGGCGCCTCCAGACGCCGGTCGTCGAGGATCTCGTCCGCCCGCTCGGCGTCGACGAGACACACGTCTTCTTCGAGATCGTTGTCCCGTTCCAGGGCCTCCTCGAACGCTTCCGGCGACAGGAGGGAGTACCCCAGACGACTCAGGATCGTCTGGCAGTTGGCGGTGAACGACTCGTCTCGAGCCGCCACCACCACGACGCGCGGCTGCAGGCAACGTAGGCTCATAACCTCATTTATCGGCCCGCCCTCGTCGGCAATTGAGCGCACTCGGGCAGACGCAGTAGACTGGCAGCGTGGGAACGGAGCGCGAGCTGGCCACGTGGTTGGTGTCTTGCCGACGCGAGATCGAGCGTCGCATGGTGGAGACCTTGGGTCCGGCCGCACCGGCTGCGGCCGAGCCCGAAGCCGAAGCACTGCGCCGCTTTCGCTCCTACGCCGCATCGGCGCTCCTGCGAGGCGACGCCGCCGGCGAGCCCGCCCTCGACGGGGTGCGGCCCAACGAGCGGCGCATGGGGGCCCTGCTGACCGCGCTGGAGCGGGACAACCCGCATGTCCGGTCGGTCATGCTCAACGCGTTGCGCAACGTACAGCCGAGCCACCTGCTCGACCCCGCGGTCTGCCGCGTCGATCGGGCGTCCGGGGCCA
>JAKSBN010000028.1 GCA_022361175.1 Pseudomonadota bacterium
CCGAGCGGGAGCTGCAGACGCAGAACCACGACTACATGGAGAAGTTCCGGCGGGAGATGCTCACCGAGAAGAGCTTCTACCACCTCACCGAGGAAGAGATCGCGCGCATGCGCGAGGTCGTGGCGCGTCTCGCCCAGCGAATCAAGAACGTGCTCTCGATCCGCCGCAAGCGGCTCAAGCACGGCAAGCTCGACCTCCACCAGACGCTGCGCCGCAACATGGCCCGCGGCGGCATCCCGTTCGAGGTCGTCTTCAAGCAGCGCCGCAAGGAGCGGCCCAAGCTGGTGGTGCTGTGCGACGTCTCGTCCTCCGTGGCCAACGTGTCGCGCTTCATGCTCCAGTTCGTCTACAGCCTGCAGGAGGCCTTCACGAAGATCCGGTCCTTCGTGTTCGTGTCCGAGCTGGGCGAGGTGACGCCGGTCTTCAAGTCGAACGAGATCAGCGAGGCCATCGAGCACGCGCTCGAGGGCGGCGACGTCATCAACGTCTACACGCGCTCGAACTTCGGCCGCGCCTTCCACGACTTCTGGAAGGACTCGCTCTCGGCCATCGACAACAAGACCACCGTCCTGATCCTGGGCGACGCGCGCAACAACTACAACGACCCGAAGGCCTGGTGCCTGCGCGACATCCACAACAAGGCCAAGAACGTGGTGTGGCTGAACCCGGAGAGCCCCAGCGCCTGGGGCTTCGGCGACAGCGTGATGGACCGCTACCTGCCGTACTGCGACATCGTCGAAGAGTGTCGCAACCTCCGCCAACTGGCGAAGATCGTCGACCAGATCGTGCTCTAGCCGCTCCCGTCCAGGGGGCGATGTCGAACCGCGCTTCTGCCGTGTCGGATTCCGGCCGGCGTGTGTTCGCATGGCAGTTGCGAATTCTCTCTCAAACTTCACCGAACATGCTCCGGGCCGGTCGTCTATGCTGCTACCGCGGTGGATCTTGCGCAGATGCACAACACGCTGATGCTGTGGAGGAGTAGAGATGAGAGGATTGAAGCGGGCCCGCCGGGCGGTGGGGGCACTCGTCCCGCTGTTGCTGATGTCGGCGATGCCGTCCGCGGCGGCAACCATTACCCGGCTGGACATCCGGGTGTCCAGCTTCGCGGAGAACAAGGACGGGGAGGACCGGGATGAGTTCCTGGGTGGCGACATCCAAAGCCAATTCCGGTCCACGACTGCGGAGCAGGGGACGTATCAGCCTCCGGGGCCGGACGTGCCGGGGCACGGTACGGCCCATGCAGAGCTCGACGTCATTCTCGGGGCGAACGAGATTCGCTTCGATTCGCTGGCGCAAGCGCGGGCGCTCTTCCTGGGCGACATCAGCGACTTTCCGATCGAGACCGTCAAGGCGGGTGCAGGGGTGCACGTCGAGATCGACTTCACGCTGGCGCAGGACGCGGACTACGAGATCCTGCGGAGCATGGGCGGGACGAACCGTGATTTCTTCGAGCTGACGCTCTCAGGCGGTGGCTTCGGGGACATCGTGCGCTACGACAATTCGGACGATCTCTATTCCCCCCATGTGGCTGTGGGCTTCGGTTGCCTCTGGCCGGACCACGACCCCGCGGCGAGCCTCTGCCCGGAACTGCGCGATACCTTGCTCGCGGGGGACTACACGTTGGTCTACAGGACGAGCGCCTCCGACTGGGACTACCCCTTCGCCAGCTCTTGTGAGGTGGGTTGCGGAGGCACCTTGTTGGGCACGGGTGGCATCATGCTCACCCCGGTGCCGGAGCCCTCGGCGGGCCTGCTCGTGATCGTTGGATTGACTGGATTGGCGTTGAGGCGTGGCTCGGCACCGCAGCGACGCTAGCGGCAACTGCGACCGCGCAACCCTGCGAAACGAAACACCCCGCTGGCATCGCCAGCGGGGTGTTCTACAGGGGGAGGGCGGTGGATAGATGATGGGGGGTGAGAGGTTGGACATTTCGGTCAGAAATGCCTAATCCACCGCCGCTCCATAACCCGTCTGAACTCTTGTAACTCCGTTCGGACGCGCGAACTGCGCCCGTCTGGCCATTATGAGGGTACGCGCCGGTTTGTCAAACACCATCTCGCTGCGGGGGTGGAGGGTGCTGCGGAATTCCTTCCGATCTCGGAGCCTTGCGTGTGAAAGCTGCGGATCGGGGGCGGGCCGATTTTCGGCGCGGCGACGGGAAATCGAAGGCCCAACCCGCTTCCGCTACCGTTCGCGCTTCCGGGACGGGGGTCCCGCCCACCAGGAGTTCGCGTGCCGAGCCCGGCCCAGTTCGCCATTCGCACCTACGGGTGCCAGATGAACGTCCACGACTCCGAGAAGGTGGCGAACCTCCTGTATCACCAGGGCTTCGTGGCCGGCTCCGAGGACGACGCCGAACTCCTGGTCATCAACACCTGCTCGATCCGGGAGAAGGCCGAGCACAAGCTCTACAGCGATCTGGGCGCGCTGCGGGCCTGGAAGCAGGAGCGCCCGGGCCGGCTGTTGGGCGTCGGCGGGTGCGTGGCCCAGCAGGTGGGCGACGCGCTGCTCAGCCGCTTTCCCCAGGTGGATTTCGTGTTCGGCACCCACAACGTGCGGCTGGTGCCGAGCATGGTGGCGGCCGCGCGGCAGGGCCAGCGGACGACCCGCACCGACGAGACGGCGGATCCGGAGCGCTTCGATCTGCCCGAACGTCACGCCGGCGCCGAGGCGGCCATGCCCGGCCGGGCGTTTCTCACGGTGATGGAGGGCTGCGACATGTTCTGCAGCTTCTGCATCGTGCCCCAGACGCGGGGCCGGGAGATCAGCCGCGCGGCGGCCGCCATCGTGGCCGAGGCGCGCCAGCTGGTCGACCGAGGGGTCCGCGAGATCACGCTGCTGGGCCAGACCGTGAACGCCTACGGCCGCCACGACGTCCGACGGGGCCAGGCGGCCGCGCGCGGTACCGTCGGCTTCGGCGAGCTGCTGGCCCGGCTCGACGCCATCCCCGGCCTGGAACGGATCCGGTACACCAGCCCCCACCCGCTCTTCTTCGACGCCGAGCTCGTGGCCGCCCACCGCGAGCTCGGCATCGAAGAAGAGCGGGTGGGGGCTGGTGTACCGGATCCGTGCCAGGCCGGGGATGGCGTCGAGCCGGGCCAGCAGCTCGCCGAAGCCGACGGTACCGCGCGCGGCCGCCTGGCCCCG
>JAKSBN010000184.1 GCA_022361175.1 Pseudomonadota bacterium
CCTGGAGCACGTCGTCGCCCAGATCCCCGTCGCCATTGAGATCACGCCCTTCGTACGACTCGCGCGAGCGGAAGGCCACCAGGGACCCACCCGCCACGAACTCGAGCGCCGTTCCCGGACTCCCCAGGGACACGACGCCGCCGTTCGGTTCCAGGCGGAAGATCTCGACGACGTCGTCCTCGAAGTCGCCGTCGCCGTTGCGGTCCTCTTGTTGCGCCGCTTCGTCCACCAACGCGACGAGTGCACTGGCCTCGGTGCTGAAGTCGATCACGGCCACCGACGTGGCCGCCAGCTCCAGCGACTGCCACGACTGCCCGGAGTCGAGCCGCCTCACGGTCAGAACCTCGTCGTTCTTGTCCCCGTCGCCGTTTCGATCTCCGGTTGCCGAGTCTTCGAGCTCCAACGCCGCCAGCCACCGGGACGACAGCGCCAGGTCGCTCGCCACCAGCCCGAGCGGCTCGACGGGGGCCGTCGTTGCGTCTGCGACCCAATGCACTTCGCCGTGCTTGCGGCCCAGCTGCAGCTCGGCGGGGTCGGGGACCAGAAACGCAACGCTCCGTCCGGCCACCCGGACCTGCGACGCCACCCCGAGCGTCACGGGATCGCCACCACTGGCCAGGTCGCGCACCTGCAGCAGGATGTCGTTCAAGTCGCCGTCCTGGTTCAAGTCCAGATCAGTTCGAGTCGCATCGGGGCCCCGCACGAAAAGGTCGCGAACGCCATTGGTATCTCCAGCGACGAGGCCGTCCTGCGGACTCGTGAAGACCACCGAGCGGCCGTCTCCGGAAATGGACGCGCCGCCGCCGGCAACGTTCGCCGCGTTCCCACCCTCGCCTCGGCCGACCAGATGCGTGAGCCCGGTCAAGCGGTCGACCACATAGACCTGGATGCAGGCATCGCAGCCGACCTCCGGCGGAACGATGTCCCCCGCCGTCGTGGAATAGACCACGAAGCGACCGTCCGCCGAAAGCGCGTACTCGCGGACGAAGCCCGCCGGCTCGCCACCGGTATACGTCTTGTTGACCTGCTCCACCTCACCGGTTTCCCGGTCTCGGACGAAGAGGTCCGAGAATGGATTCCGGCGCTTCGGAATCAGCACCGACGACCGGCTCCGAAAGGCCACGACACGGCCGTCGGCCGACAGCGCCGGTGCTCCATCCACGTGGGATTCGAAGTCGACACGCGGGTTGTTGGCTTGGTCCCCTCTCTTGGTCACGCTCACCCGCAGCGTCTCCGGTTCGGTGTCCCCGCGCGTCCGAACGTAGGTATCGGAGATCACCGAGGTCTTGTCGGAGACCAGGTTCTCGGCCGTGCTTCCGAATGCGACGACGCTGCCGTCGGCGGAAACGGCGGGACGATAGGAACCGCCGCGGTTCATGCCGAGCCCCTTCCGGAACTCCTCCACCGTGGGCTCCACCTCGGGATGAAACGGGTTGTGAAAGACACGCCCCGGCTCGCCCCCCGTCGAAACGCTCGCGCGCTCGGTGCTCCCCGAAGCCAGATCGCGCAGGAAGACGTCGCGGCAGTTCTCCTGAAGGAAGGGCTGGCCATCGACGGATTTGAAGAAGTAACAGTCGAAGTCCGTCTCGGGGTCGGCGAGGTTCGAAGCCCGACTCTCGAAGACGACTGTCCGTCCATCGGCCGAGAGTGCCGGCGCCATCGAGGCGTGATCGCCGCCCGTCACCCCGTCCGCGGCCACGCTCACGCGGCGGGTCTGGCCGGTGACGCGATCGTGCACGAAGACGTCGGTGCACTTGTCGAAGTCTGGAGACGCGGCGCTCTCGCAGTCGCCGTTCACGTCCCCGGGCACCAGGTCGCTGGCCGCGCTGGTGAAGGCCACGTACCGGCCGTCGGCCGAGAGTGAGGGGAGGCTGAAGGCCCAGTCTTCCGGCGGCACGCTGCTGCCGCCCTCCTGACTGACGCGCCCTTCGCTGTCCACGCTGACCAGCTGGGTGACTCCCGTGACCATGTCGCGCAGGTAGATGTCGCTCTTGCCGTTGTCGTCGCGCGGATCGAGGGCCGCGTCGCTCTCGAAGGCGACCCAGCGCGCGTCGGGCGACATGCGACCGGTCTGCGACACGCCGTCGGCCTGCGAGCCGTCGCTGCCCACGCTGACGCGGATGGTCGTGGCGGGCGCGTTGGCGGGCTCGGGGACGCGGTAGACCAAGAGGCCGCCCGAGAGATGCAGGGACTCTCCGTTCACGACGGGAGCCGGGTCGACGGCCAGGGGCTCCCCAGTGATTTCGACCGCACAGCTCTCGCCCGGCGGGCAGTCCGGTTCCAGGCGGAAGATCCGCAGCACCGTGTCGAAGACGATGCCGTTGCCGTTGCTGTCGCTGCCGCCCTCCAGCGGCTCGGGCTCCAGAAAGGCCACGTAGGGGCCCTCGGCCACCACGGCTGGCACCCGGCGCGGCAGGCGGCGCACCTCCACCACGGCGCGACCGTCGCTGGCGGCTTGGCCAATGGGGTGGATGCGTCCCGTCACGCGGTCGCGGATGCGCAGCACCGCGTCGGTCTGGTCGTCGTCGGCGTTGAGCGCCTGCCCGGAGAGGGCCTCCGGCTCCACCAGGGCCAGCAGCACGGAGGTCTTGACGATGCCTTCGAGCGGCACGGGGTTCTCGGCTTGGAGCTCGCGGTCGGAAGCCGGTACCAACACGGGTCCGGCGGCGGCCACGGCGCGGGGGGCGAAGTCGAAGAGCGCGGGGCCGCAGGTCTGGCCGTCGCCACAGCCGGCGCTGCAATGGGCGCCCGACACCGGCTCGGGGCCGGCGTAGCACTGGAACGCCTGGACGCAGGTGCCGGCGCCTGGACAGGTCGCGTCGTCCACGCAGGCGATGCCCTGCGCGGTGCCGTCCGGGGCGCGGCATTCGCGGTCGGTGGGGCTGGTGCGCGACACGCGCAGGACGCCCAGCGCCGCATCCACCGCACCGAAGAGATGCAGGCCCTCCTCGGCCTCGACACCGCCGAACGACTCCAGGAGCGGCGGCAGCCGGTGGCCGCCCAGAGAGAACGACGACAGGAATCCGGGGCCGGGAATCCGGGCCGGATCCGCCGAGCCCTCGAAGGCCGGAATCGAGAGGCGACCGCGCACCAGCCGCGGGATCGGCACGCGCTGCCGCTCCAGCAAGATGCCGCGCCAGTCGATGGGAACCAGCGCGTTGCCGGCCTCGTCCAACCCGAACGCCAAGTCCCCGGGCTGTGCCTCGCACACCTCAGGCGACTCGCAGAGCGCCCCGTAGTCGTTCACCGGCGGCAGCGCCGTGACGCCCGGAAACGTGGCGTGGCGTTTGTCGGCCTTGGTCGCGCACGTGCCGTCGCGGGCGTAGAGCTCGTCGACGCAGGCCAAGAGCTCCTTGCTGGCCGCGCAGTGGCCCTTGGAGAGACACTGGGCGCACGTCCAGCGAGCCAGATCGACCGGCAGCGGCGCCTCGACCGGCGTCACCGCGATGCGGACGGGCCCCGTGAGGGGCCACTCCGGCGCGGCGTCCAGCCACCCGGCCGTATCGGGAAACGCGAACTCCAGGCGCGTATCGGTCGGGATCGCCAGCTGGGCCGTGTCGGCGCTGCGACACGCCACCTGCCCGCCCTCGAAGGCGCTGGCCGCCGCTGCCACCCCAGCCTCGCAGGCCTCGAGGTGCTCGGGCGGTGCCAGCACCAACAGCTGTGGCGGCGCCCCCGCCGGCTGGAAGACCAGAGACACATAGTGATCGTTCACGGCCGTGCCGTCTTCGTCGAGATCTCGAAAGCGCGCGCTCGGCCGCTTCGGGTCGCACTGGCCCGGCGACAGCATCACCGCCACGGGCGCTGCCGGCTGGCCAGGGATGCCGAAGGGCCGGTTGAGCGAGCCGCGCGCCCCTCGAAACGTGCTCTCGACCCCCGGAATGATCTCGCACATGGCGGCAGCAGAAGTGGGGAAGAGCGCCAGCCCCGAGAGCGCCAGGGTGCCCGTGAGAAGCAGCGCGCCCCTACTTAGGACACCCGCCCCGCGGTCGCCCCCTCTTCCGCCGGCAAGCGCGCTTCTCAGGTTCTCGACTTCGTGAGACTTCCGACGACCCGCCCCCTCGATCCCTTGCACTTCGACTCCCGCTGCTGCTGCAACCGCTTCAGTGGGGCGAGAATACCTCACTCGGTCTTGCCTGCGAGCTTGCGCTCGGGCGGTCGAGCCGAAGGAAGAGCGTCCGTCGCGTTCCCTGCCGATGCTCACCGGATCGCCCCCTCCAAGCGCGGTCGCACTGTTTTCCGGGTCCGTCGAGTGGGTTCGTCTAGGCGCGCGCCCTTCCCGCTTGCGGCGAAACCTCGTGCTGGGACGCCCCGCCAGAACCACCTGACTCGAGCCGCCCGGCGGCGGCGTCTTCAGCGCACGCTCTTTGAGACCGTTCGCACCGTCGCTCCGTTCCGTCGGTCCCCACGGCCTCCCGCGTTCGCGCTCGGTCGTGGCTCAGAACCCTGCACCTCCCTCCATCAGATGGCCGTCGCTGTCCACATCGCTCACGGTGTTGGGAGGGACCGCCTGCGTGGCTTCGTTGAAGAAGCCGTAGTTCA
>JAKSBN010000195.1 GCA_022361175.1 Pseudomonadota bacterium
CTACGTCTCTCGCGCGGACGTCCGCGGCCGGCTCGAGGCCCTGCGGGACAGCGACCCGCAGCACCCGGTGTTCCGATGACCCGGGCGGCGACGTGGCGAGTCCGCGGGTTTACGACGGAGGAACGGGGTGACCGCAGTCGCGTATCGGCCGTCGTGGAGGGGCCGAAGGCGGCCGAGGCGATCTGGTTCGAATCCGCCGACCTGAGGCTGTCGCTGGTGCCCGAAGCCTGGGCGGCGATGCTGCTGCTTCCCGCGCTTCACTTCGGGGCCCGCGTCGAGGTCGAGGCCGCGCTGGATCGGGACTGGCTGGAGGGCCTGAGGCCCGCTCTCGCCGTATGGCGGCGTTGGTGGGACTACCCGGCCGAACTCCCACTTCAGGGTGGCGGTCGCTTGCTGCACGGCTCCGGTGCACCGGGAGAATTCGTCGGCCAGTGCTTCACGGGCGGTGTCGACTCGTTCTTCACGCTGCTTCATAGCGCCGACCCGGCGGACGTGTTGTTGTACGTCCAGGGCTTCGACGTCGCACTGGGCGACGTCGCGCTGGCGGACCACGTGGAGACTTCGCTGCGGCGCGCCGCGAATCGGCTGGGTCGGCGGCTGCTGGTGCTGCGCTCCAACCTGCGCGAGCACCCGGCCTTTCGTCGCGTCAACTGGGAGCGCACCCACGGCGCGGCGCTGGCGGCGGCGGGCATGGTGGCCTCGGGCACGCTGCGCGAGCTGCGTATCCCGGCCAGCTATGCGCACGGCGATCAGATCGCGTGGGGTTCCCACTGGGAGACCGATCATGTGTGGTCGCTTCCCGGCCGACTCGCCGTCGTCCACGACGGTGCCGAAACGGTGCGGCCCGCCAAGATTCGACAGATCGCGCACGATCCGTTGGTGCGCGAGCACCTCCGGGTCTGTTGGGAGAGCCGCGGCCCGGAGTTGAACTGCGCCCGGTGCGAGAAGTGCCTGCGCACGCGCGTGGCCTTCGCCGCATGCGGGCACGACGAGGTGCCCGCGTTCGCGGGCGCAGTGCCCCTGCACGTGCAGCTCGACGGCGTGAAACGGCTTCCCGAGCATCTGGTATTCGTGTGGGAGGAGCTCTTGGGCCGCGTGACGGAGCCACGGCTGCGGCAGACGATCACCCGCTTGGTCGCCCGCAGCAGTGCGGTTTCGGCGAGACGCGATTCGGCGCACTGAGCGGACGGCGTTGGGACGGGGGTTGGGTTGTGCGGATCGAAGAGCTTGAGTGGCAGTGTCGAGGTGGGGTTTCCGTGCTGGCCGCGAACGTCGTGTGGGAAGAACGCGCCAAGCCACCGCACAGGATCTTCTTCGAGATCGCTCCGGCCCTCGGGAACGGTTCGGATCCCGCGGCCGAGGAACCGAGCGCCCATCCCTTTCTGTTGGCGGCGGCCGCCCCGGCGCTGGCCTACGGCGAGCGGCGGATCGCCGTCGAGGGCGCCATCAGCCCCAGGCTGGAGCGCGGCCTCAAGACGGCGCTCGTCACCCTATCCGGCTGGTACTACGACGGGCGGGCGGCACCGCGCATCGAAGCGGCCGGCGGGCGCTGCCCCGAGGTCCCCGCACCCGGCGCCACGACGGCGCTGATGCTCTCGGGCGGCCTCGATTCGCTGGCGCTGGTGCGGCGCAACCGCCAGCAGCTGCCTCGGGACCACCCCAAGTCGCTGGGCCTGGGCGTGTTCGTCGATGGTTTCGACATCAACACCCCGGGCAGCGAGGACGAGAGCGAGATCGTGGAGCGCGCCTTCGCCGGCGTCGGGCGGGCGGCGGCCGACCAGCAGCTTCCGCTGCTGCGGGTGCGGACCAACCTGCGAGCGCTGGGAAGCAACTGGCCGGACGAGCACTTTGGCGCGGCCATGGCGGCCGTCGCCCACGCGTGTCGAAGCCGGATCCGGCGGATCCTGTTCGCCAGCGGGCTCCGCTGGGAGCACGCCGTTCCGCACGGTTCTCATCCGATTCTGGATCGTCACTACTCGAGCGAGGGGGTCGAGGTGGTGCACTGCGACGTCGGCATCTCGCGAGTGGAAAAGGCCCGGCTCCTGGGAGACTGGCCCGCGGGCCTGAACGAGCTTCGGGTCTGCTGGAAGGGCATCGGTGTGGGCGAGCCTCTCAACTGCTGTGCATGCCACAAGTGCGTGCTGACGATGTTGGCGCTGTTGGGAGTGGGCAAGCTCGCCGAGTGCCGGGCCTTTGGGTGTAGCGACGTCACACCCGAAATGGTCGCCGTGGTGCGCGAGCGAACTCCCGGTCGCTTGGACTTCCTGGACGAACTGCTCGAGCCGCTCGCCGCCGCGGGTCGCATGGATCTGGTGGCGGCGGTGCAGGAGCGCATCGACGCGGCGCCCCCCGGCTCGGACGAGGCCGCTTCGGGCTGGCGAGGAACCCGCCGCCGCGTGGCTCGTTGGCTGGGAGTCCACTCGTGAAGATCCACGGCGTGCGGCGGGTGATGCGGGCGGGGCGCGTGCGGGCCGAGGCCGAAGTGGAGTGGGAATCCGGCGCTTTCCCGACGCGCACGCTCTACTTCGAGACGTCCGAGGACTACGCGGACTCGTTCGAAGCCCGCCCCGAGTCCTTTCTGATGGCGTGCGTGCCGTTGGCGTGCTGGTACGGCGAGGCCCGCGTTCAGCTCCGCGGCCCCATCTGTCCCGTCCTGTTCGAGAACGCCGCCGCCTGTGCCCACGTGATGCGGCGCTTCTATCCCGAGCTGCGTCCGCCGAAGATCGAGGTGGAGCTCGGACTCGAGGCCCGGAAACCGCCCCAGCCGACGCGCACGGCGGCCATGATGTCGGGGGGCGTCGACGCGTTGGCGCTCCTGCGCATGAACCGCCTCGACTACCCGCTGGATCACCCCCACTCGATTCGGGAAGCCGTGTGCGTCTTCGGGCTGCACGGCTTCGATCACGACGTGGACGGTGCGGACGGCGCCGACCCGGTACCGGAGCGGCTGGCGGCCTGGGAGATGCTCTTCGGGCGACTCGCAGGGCTCGCCGAGCGCGAGAAGTTCTCGCTCGTGCCCCTCTACACCAACGTTCGCAGCTTCTGCCCGGACTATCTCGTCTGGTCCACCGCGGTCTACAGCCCGCTGACGGTGGCTGGGGTGCACTGCCTGACGGGCCGCTTCGACCGGCTTCTTCTGGCCTCCGACGGAGTCGGCGTCGAGTCCGAGGACTGTGCGGCCAGCCAGTACCTCTACCACTGCTTCTCGAGCGCGGCCTTGGACGTGCACGGCGAGCTCGACGTGGTGAGTCGCCAGGAAAGGCTGGAGCTGCTCTCCCAGTGGGAGGAGGGCAGGGCCCTGATGCAGCCCTGTCACTGGGTGGAGCTGCCGGAGCCCGACGAGATCAACTGCGGGCACTGCGAGAAGTGCGTCCGCACGATGCTGGGTCTCCTCCTCACCGGGACGCTCGAGGCGACGGAGGCGTTCCCGGCGGACGACGTCGCGCCCGAGCTCGTGGAGCGATTGTGGATCGCGTCGCCCCAGAAGCTGCAGCACGTGCTGACGTTGGCCGAGCCGCTCCGACGGGCCGGTCGCCGCGATCTCGTCCGTGCGCTCCGACGCCTGGAGCGCCGCACCCAGCGACGTTGGGAGAAGCCCCGCACCCGCCCGACGGCCCCCGCGTAGTGCCCTACTTGGCCAGGTAGCTGCGATGGAGCCAAGTGTCGTCGTCCTTCTCCTTGCGGCTCTCGAAGAAGAGCGCGTCTTCCGTTTCGCGGACGTCGCTGGTTTCGGGCGCCGCACTCGGGACGGCGGCCTGCTTCCCTCGCTCCGCACGGGTGAGAAAGCGGGAGAGCCCGTCGGCGGGGGGCGAGGGTTCGGGTGCCGCGTTCGGCGCGCGCTCCGCCACCGCCTCGGTGGCGGCGGCGTCCAGCAGCTTCGGCCACTGCTGGCGGAAGAGGGCGCGCGATGCGTAAACCTCGGCGGAGCTAATCCGGCCGTTGATGGCCGTGGCGAAGCCGACCACGTCCGAGTGCACGTCGGGAATCGCGGCCAGGGCCTTTCGGTAGCCCTCGACGCGGCTCGTCAGCTGCTCGTTCTCGAGACTCAGGGCCAGGCTCGTGCGCGAAGTCTCGTCGGCCACGGTCTGTCCCAGTGCCTTCTGGAGCTTGTCCTGCAGCTGCGCAACTTCGCTCCAGACGCGGCCCTGGTTGGCCTCCCGGCGGGCCGCCAGCTTGAGTTCTTTCGAAGACAGGTGCGTCTTGGACGAGGCGAAGGAGTCGGTGGGCTCGCTGCCCCGCGCGCGCCAGCGACCCTGCTCGACGCAGAAGGCGTCGATGGGCACGCGGCCAGAGTTCGGGGCCAGCACGAGATCCTGGGACAACACCCGGTCCTGCTTGCCGCCCTTCACGATGTCCCCGGCCTGCGCCAGAACCGTCCTTGTCTTGGAGACGTTCTCGATCTCCAGCCGGTTGACGTCGCCGGTCTCGTGGACGATCACCTGCCCGGTTTCGAGGGCGGCGCCCAGTGACAGGACGCCCGCGCCGGCAGCGCGATCCGGGCCGTGAACCAGATAGATGCCCAGGTTGTCGTGGACGTAGGGGCCGGAAACGCGCTCGGCGGCTCCGGCCGCGCCGGAGAGAGCCATGAAGATCGCTGTCAGGAGGAGAAGGCGGCGTGTCATTGCGAGTGCTCCTTGGGGTCGCTGAGTCCCAAGTGTCGGACCCGCCCGTCGCGTCTCCAGACACGGCTTCGTAAATCCAGGCGCGAGCGTTTACACGGGATTTACGTTCGCCCCCGCGGCGCTGCGAGGCGTGGAGGGAGGACCCGTGGCGTCCCCGAGACAAGGACGCCCGGAGCCGCGAAGAGCCGAAGCAGGGGAGCTATCGTCGCGACAGGGAGAACGCGCCGATCTGCGCCATCAGTTTGGCGACCTCCTCCACGTGCCAGATCTCGGCGAGCCGTCCGCCCTCGATGCGCCAGTTGTCGATGGCATCGAAGTCGACCGACTTGCCGGTGGGAGGGAGGTTCAACAAGTCGCCCTCGTGGGTTCCGCGGCAGCGCGACCGCACCATGGCCAGGTCGCCGTCGCAGACGATCGCCTGGTTCTCGACCACCATGTCCGGGAACGCGACCCGGAAATCGGAGAGCGACTTCTTCAGGCCCGGAAGGCCGGGCGGCTGACCCGGGCCCGGGTTGTGGTCGACGATGTCCGGCCGCACCAGCTCGTCGAGGGCGTCCATGTCGTGGCGGTTGAAGGCGGCGTAGAAGCGGGCGATCAGATCGAGGTGCTCTCGGGACATGGCGCTCTCCGGCGTGGTGGGGAAGGGGACTCAGTCGCTCAAGAGGTAGCGGGACACGAGCTCCGCGGTGGCGGCCGCCGCGGCATCGGCCTCCTCCGGGCTGGCGTGCATGAAGGCCTGGGTTGCGTTCCACTGGACGGCGTGCAGGACGACGAAGGAGGCCCAATCGCCGTCGACGGCGCGCAGCTGGCCGCGCTCGGCAAGGGCGGCGGCGAAGCGGTCGATGGCGGCGCGCATGCGGTCGCGGATGCGCACCATGGGTTCGCGCAGCGCTTCGTCCTTGAAGTAGCGCTCCCACAGAACCCGCTGGATGCCGGGCTGCAGCGCCTGGCTGTGGAACAGCATCCGCGTCAGCTTCTGGATGATCTCTCTCGCATCGCGTTCTTCCAGGCGAGCGGGGTCCAGGGCGGCGTCCACCAGCTCGGCCACTCCGACGATGCTGCGCTCCACGATCTCGAGCAGGATCTCGCGCTTGTCGCGGAAGTACCCGTAGAGGGTGCCGACGCCCACCCCGGCCTCGGCGGCGATCTGGGCGGTCGTCGCCTGGTCGTAGCCGCGGTCCTCGAAGCAGCGGAGTGCCGCCTCGATCACCGCCTCGCGGGTGCGCCGGCTGCGGGCCTGTTGGGGCGTTCGAACGGCCCGGCGAGCGGGGTGCCCCGAAGGGGCCTCAGCAGTCGCTTCTGTTTGGGACCGAGTTTCGCGCGAGCTCACAGCCGAAATCCCTGGATTTGTTGCCGTTTCTTATAAATACGAAATAGACGTCGGATTCTTCTTTACGATCTTAGCAGTATGCCGATACGATGAAAACGCCCGCACGGCGCTTTCGCGATTCGAGCTGAAGGGGGAGCGGCAGAACTCATAAGGATGGGGAATCGCGGCACAGGCGACGACGCGAGCACGGCTTCGAGGGCAACGCAAGGAGACGATCGACATGGGAACGACACGCCATCGCACGCTCTCACTCTCTGGCGGGCTCTCGCTTTGGACGCAGACCTCGGTGCTCGCACTGGCGCTCCTGGCCGCGGGCTCGCCGGCTCGGGCCGAGGGCGAGATCTTCGATCCCCCCGCCGCCCAGCTGCCCCTCACCTGCATTGGCCCCTGGGCCCCCTTCTTGTGTCAGTCCGATCCGGTCTTCGAGTTCGCGCTGGAGCAGGAGTACTGGGGCCACCTGGGCAACGGCCAGTTCGATGGGCTCGGCGGCTGGATCTGGAAGACCAAGTCGTACCTGGTCGTCGTAAACGGCATGAGCGACCGGGTGCGGGCGCGGTTCGAGAGCTTCATCGCGTTCGGCTACGTCGGCCAGTACGTGCAGGGCGCGATCTTCGATCCGTTCAACCTGGTGAACATGCTGGACGCCATCTTCATGAGCAACGCGTCGCAGCTGCACGACCCCAACTCTCCGAACGCCCTGTCCCTGCACAACTACCTGGAGGCGTACCTGGCCTTCGCGGTTTCGGATACGGCCACCGGCCACGCCAACATCGACGACCTCTACGAGATCACGGAGGTCTACGGTCCGATCGCCGGTTCTGAAGGAGAGGTGGTCGGAGCGATGGCGCAGATGCTGTTGGTGGACGACAGCCAGGTGGCCATCGGGCTGGCCACCCTGGACGATTGCCAGACCGTGGCCTGTCAGCGCAACTCCTCCGTGGCGCCGTACAAGGAGGTCGGCATGCAGATCGCGATCGCCGAGGGCTACGCGCGCCTCGGCGACTACGCGAGCATGGAAGCCGCCTTCGACAAGGCCCGTGCCTACGCGGTGGCCCACAACCACCCGTACCCCGAGCTGATCGACCTTCAGGAAGCGCAGCTGACGGGGCCGGGCGGCGTCATCGAGCAGTGGCAGACGACCACGGAGACCCTGGGCGACATCAAGCTGCCCCTGCCCCCGTCTGCCGGTGCCAACGCCTGCCAGCCGTGCCACGCCGCCGGCTTCCAGACGATCAACCACTACGACTAGCGGATCGGATCCGCTCGTTCGAAGAGGAGCGTCGGTCGAGACGCGGGCGTCACTCGCAGGGGCCTCTCTCTGTGGAGGGCGCGGGGCAGAGGTCTCGTGCTGGGTGGCCCCAGTAGTTCTCGTACACCACGCTGTCGAGCGGTTGGCGCGCGCGCCAGCCGTCGATCTCGAGGCGCGGACCGGGGTCGAAGACGTCCACGTGGCCCAGGCACACGATGGCCAGCGGCCGGCTGCCCCGCGGCATGCGAAGCAGGCGCGCCAGGGCGCGCGGCGAGAAGAGGGAAACCCAGCCCATCCCCACGCCTTCGGCCCGCGCCGCCAGCCACAGGTTTTCGAGGGCGCAGCCGATGGAGGCGGCGTCCATTTCCGGCAAGGTACGGCGGCCGAACACGTGGGCCCGCCGGCCCGGCATCAGACTCACCACCCAGAGTTCCGCGCACTCGCGCACGCCCTCCACCTTGAGCCGCAGAAACTCCTGCTGCCGGGAGCGAAGCGCTCTCGCCGTCTTCCGGCGTTCGCGTTCCACGAGTCGGTGGAGCTGTGAGCGCAGTTCCGGGTCCGCGACTCGAATCACGCGCCAGGGCTGCATGAAGCCCACGCTGGGCGCGGCGTGGACGGCGCCCAGGAGGCGCCTCCGCAGCGCCGGCGCCAGCGGTTCCGGCAGGAAGCGCTCCCGCACGTCGCGCCGCTCGTAGATGGCGCGGTAGACACCGCGGCGTTCGGCGGGTGAGAAGGCGTCTCCCACGGCGGACGCATCCGCGCTCACAGCTCGATGCCCTTCTGGGCCCGCACGCCGGCGCGAAAGGCGTGCTTCACGGCCCGGATCTCGCTGACGGTGTCGGCCAGCTCGATCAGCTCCGGTGCCGCGTTGCGGCCGGTCACGACCACGTGCTGCCCGGGCGGGCGCTGGCGCAGCTCGGCCAGCACCTCCGGCAGCGCGAGCATGCCGTGGCGCAGCGCGACGTTGAGTTCGTCCAGGACCAGCAGGTTCACGCCGGGATCCCGCAGCAGCTCCGTCGCGCGCTGCCACGCCGCCGCGGCGGCGCGGCGATCGCGCTCCGCGTCCTGGGTCTCCCACGTGAAGCCTTCGCCCATGACGTGCAGCTCCACCTCGGGAAAGCGTCGGAAGAAGCGCTCTTCGCCGGTGTCGTAGGTGCCCTTGATGAACGAGACGATGGCGCAGCGCAGCCCGTGTCCGAGCGAACGGGCCACCATCCCGAACGCCGAGCTGCTCTTGCCCTTGCCCGGTCCGGTGAGCACCAGGAGGACCCCCCGGTCCTGGCTGGCGCGCGCGATGCGGGCGTCGACGGCCTGCTTGCGCTTGGCCATCTTGCGGCGGTATTCGTCGGGTCCGCGTGTGCTCATTGCGACTCCTCGTAGCGCGGGGCGAGTCGCGCGGTGCCCGACTCGTCCCGGTGACTGGCGATGGGCGTGCGGTAGAGCGCGCTCACGGTGGTGGTGCACAAGAGGTCCCGAGCCGGTCCCCAGCGGCAGTGACCGTCGCCGCGCAGCAGCACGGCGTAGTCGGCCAGGGCCTGGGCTTGGGGGAGGTCGTGAAGGACCACCACCATGGCGCGACCGGCGCGCCGCTCGCGCCGGAGCTGACCGATCCAGCGCACCTGGTGGCGCAGATCCAGGTGCGTAGTGGGCTCGTCCAACAGCCAGCAGGGGGCTTCGCGAAGGCTGAGAGCGGCCAGCTCAACGCGTTGCCGCTCGCCGGCGGAAAGCGCTTCCAGGCGGCGTTCCTCCATGCCTTCGAGCTCGAGCGTGGCCAGTGCGCGGCGATGGCGCTCGGGGCCGCGGCGCCCCCCGGCGAGCGCAAGGCGCTCGTGGACCCGCAGGCCGAAGTCGGCGGTCGACGTTCCGCCTTGCCAAGCCAGACGGCGGGCGCGCGCCGCCGGCGACCAATCGAGCACGGGGCGGCCGTCCAGGTGGACCCGCCCCGAACTGGGCGCCAGCCAGCCGGCCAGGGCCAGCAGCAGGCCCGACTTGCCCGCGCCGTTGGGTCCCAGCACCACGCAGATCTCACCCGCGCGCACCTGCAGCGACAGGCCCGAGAACAGGCGGCGTCCGTCGCGCTGGACGCCCAGGTCGGTCGCCGTCAACTCCACGACGTCCGCCGGACCAGAAGCCACAGGAACAAGGGGACGCCCACGATCGCCGTGACGGCGCCGACGGGCAGCTCGGCCGGGCTGGCCAGCACCCGGGCCCCGGTGTCGGCCAGCATCAACAGGCTGGCACCGCCCAGCGCCACCACGGGCAGCTGCGCCCGGTGAAGCGGTCCCACCAGCAGCCGCGCCGTGTGAGGCACCACCAAGCCCACGAAGCCGATGGTGCCGGCGGCCGTCACCGCCAGGGCGGTGGCGGTGGACGCCAGCAGCAGCGTGCCCAGGCGCGCGCGGCGCACCCGCGTGCCGAGATCGGCCGCGTGAGTCTCGCCCAGGAGCAGGCGATCGAGGTCCGGAGCCAGCGCCCAACCCAGCAGCAGCACGACCACGACGCCGGTCCAGAGCACGGGCATGGGAATCGGGTTGCCCGCGAGGTTGCCCATCATCCAGCCGAGGGCGCGGCCCAGCTCGCGTTCGGGCAGCAGCGCCAACAACAGCGTAACGGCGGCGCCCCAGAGTGCGGCCATGACCACGCCGGCCAGCAGCAAACGGTGCGGACCCAGGCGCGCGAAGGGCAGGGTGGCGGCCACGCCCGCACACGCCCCCGCGAACGCCCCGAGCGACATGGGCCAACCCGCCTGCGGGCCGAGGAGCAGGCCGCCGATGGCGCCGACCGAGCTGCTGCCGGCGACGCCCAGGACGTAGGGCTCGGCCAGCGGGTTGCCCAGCAGGACCTGCAAGGCGGCGCCGGCCAGGGCCAGCAGGGCTCCCACGGCGGCGGCGCTCTGCACGCGCGGCCAGCGCAACTGCCACAGGATCGTCTCGTCGAGGCCGGTCGTGGGTGCGAAGGGGGAGAGCCAGCGCTCGCCCGCGGCCAACGCCAAGAGCGCCGCGGCGCCGGTGAGCGCCACGGGCAAGGCGATCGCGAGGACGCGGCTACCCATCGCCCCGCTCCTTCAAGGGAAGCTGCAGCCCCGCCACCCACAACTCGACGCGGTCCGCCACCGCGGCGACCTCGCGGTTGAGCTCTCCCTGCAGGTCGCGAAAGCGGCGGCCGAGGGGGCTCTCGGGCACCACGCCCAGGCCCACTTCGTTGGCGACGCAGACCGCCTCGCCCGGGAGCCTTCGCAGCGTGCCGACCAGCGCGTCGACGGGGGGCGTCTCGTCGGGCCGCTCCACCAGCCAGTTCGAGAGCCAGACGCTGAGGCAGTCGACCAGCAGCAGCTGGTTGGCCGCGGCGTTGCGCTCGAGGGCAGTCGCCAGCTCCAGGGGCTCTTCGATGCACGGCCAGCTCGAGGGCCGTCGCCGGCGGTGGTGGGCGATGCGCTGGTTCCAGTCGGCGTCGTCGGGAAGACGCCGCGCCGTCGCGACGTAGACGACCGTCCGCCGGCTGGCGATCGCCAGGGCCTCGGCCCGCCGGCTCTTGCCGCTTCGCGCCCCGCCGAGAATCAAGCTCAGCACAGCGCCGCCTCCAGACGGCGCCACTCCGCCTCGTCCGCCGGAAGTCCCACGCGCAGGGCACCCGTCAGCGACGGCCACTCCGGGAACTCGCGCACCAAGATGCGTTCGCGCGCAAAGTGCGGGGGGCGCGTCGGAAGGGGACGGCCCAGCACGAAGCTGGCACGCGAGGGATGGACGGTCCAACCGTGCCGGAGCAGCAGTTGGTGGAGACGCTGTCGCGCCGTCGCTGCCCGGCGGTCCAGGGCTTCCCAGGTGGGGAGGAGCTCGGGCAGCCAGTGCAGGGCCAAGGTGGCCGCCGGCCACGGCGGCAGGTGGGCGCGCAGCGCCGCCAGTGCGTCGGGAGGGCCGACGACGTAGCCCAGCCGCAGGCCGGGAAGAGAGAAGGTCTTGGTGAGGGAGCCGATGCGAAGCCGCGGTCCGGTGGTCCGCCGACGCCGTTCGGCCAGCGACGCATAGGACTCGTCGACGACGCCGGCGCGAGGAGGGACGTCGCGGGGCTGGCCCGTCAAGCTGTCCGGCGTCGTAATCCAGACGGCGTCGGCCGCGGGGAGGCGGGCGGCCTCTCCGCTGCGCGCGCTTTCCACCCGCACGCCGTCGCGCTCGGCGACGCGACGCACTTCTCCGTAGTGGGGCTCGAAGAGCGCCAGCGAGCGCCACGGCAGCGCCCGAAACACCACCTCGATGGCCGCCTGCGCGCCGGCGGTGATCAGCACGTGGTCGGGATCGACGTCGAGGCAGCGGGCCAGGGCGCTGCGGGCCGGCTCGCCATCCGGATCCGGGTAGCGCGCCACCAGGTGCGCGTGGCGTTGGAGCCAAGCGGCTCGCTCGAGCAGGTCGGTCACCGGATAAACGCCGGTCGAAAGGTCGAGCACGTCGTCAGCGCGGCACCGCCAGCCGAGCGCCGTCTGTTCGACCCGACCACCGTGGCTCACCACCGCCACGTGAGTCCTCCGATGACCGCCGCCAGGACCAGCGCGCGCTGGGTCAGGCGCAGCCCGCCGTCGATGGCTCCCGGTGCCGGATCCGGCGCCTCCGGCGGGCCGAGCCAGCCGCGGGCTTCGCAGCCATGGGCGCGCTTGACGGGCCCACCCAGGCGGACGCGCAGCACGTGCGCCAATGCGGCTTCGGGCCAGCCGGCGTTGGGGGACGGGTGCCGAGCCGCTTGCGTCGCAAGCGCGGGCCACGACGGTGCGGTCCCGGCCGCCAGGAAGTAGAGCGCCGCCGTGGCCCGCGCCGGGAACCAGCAGAGAACGTCGTCCACCCGGGCCGCTGCGAAGCCGAAGGCGCGGTAGCGCTCGTTCCGGTGCCCCCACATGGCGTCCAAGGTGTTCGCCATCCGAAACGCGGCGGCGCCGCACGGTCCGAGAAGACCGGCCCAGAAGAGTGGCGCCACTACGGCGTCCGAGGCGTTTTCGGCCAGTGACTCGAGGGCGGCGCGTCGCACGCCCGCCGCGTCGAGCGTCTCCACCCGGCGGCCCACGATCTGCGCCACCTGGGCGCGCGCTTCCGCGAGGTCGGGCGCCCGGGCCACGGCCCGCACGTGCTCCAACAGCGATCGCCATCCGAGGCTCGCCCACAGGAGCAGCGC
>JAKSBN010000062.1 GCA_022361175.1 Pseudomonadota bacterium
AGGCACAGCGGTCGCTACGTCGAGATTTCGCAACGTAGAGATCGGCTCGAAGACGCGATTCTGGCGACCGAGAGGTACTGAGATGGCCTCTAGCCTCGTCGGCCCCGCACGGCGGCGCCCGTTGCGCGCGGAGAGGGCGAGGGCGCCCGCCCGGGGCGGACGCCCTCGCGCGGCACTACTCCGCGTACTCGACGCGCAGGCCCTTTAGAGCCGGGCGCGCGGCACCCGGCGCGCGATAGAGCGTCACGATGACGTAGGTGCTCTCCGCCTGTGGATTCACCGTGAACGATCCCGTCGAGATCCACCGCGACGAAGGACCGGACACGTTGTTCGAGTTGATGATCGCCTTGAACGGAAACGTGTCGTTGTCGGTGTGGCTCCGAACCTGCACGTTCACGTACTGGCCGGTCCCCCGACCATCGGAGTCGACGACGAACGCGGATACCTTGCGCACGAGCAGGCTGCTCGCGTTCGGGGTCGAGGGCAGCAGGGGGCAGACCACCGAGAAGGTCCCGAACCGCGAAGAGATCGCGCGGACCGACGTGTAGCCGCGGTCGAGGTACGGCTCCATGATGCGGCTGGGTTCGCATAGGGTGACGTTGGGACGGTAGACGCGCTCCTCCGCCTGGGCGCTCCCCAGGGCGAGACAGAGGCTCGCCGCGAACAGCAGCAACGACGCTCCTCGGGTGGTGCTTCTTTGGTTGATCGTGAGTTGACTCATGGCAGCTCCTCGTTTTGCGGGGGGTTGGCGGGCGCACCGTACCAGCCGCCAAAGCGCCGCAGGAGCCACCGGCGGAGACCTCAGACACTCATCCGAAGCCGGTAAGTCGAGGAATCAGTCCGCGGTAAGAAAGCGCAGCGTGCGGCTGGAGAGCCCCACCCGTTGCGAAGGTCCGCGCGTGCCACCGAGCGGGCACGAATCGAGGGGGCGAGTCAGGTCGGGGGCGATTCCAGGGCGAGGAGCGCGGCCGCCTCGGCGTGGATCTCGGCGGTGTCGAAAAGCGGAACGGGGGCGTCGGACGGCCGCAGCAGCAGGCCGATCTCGGTGCAGCCGAGGACGACCCCCTGGCAGCCGGCTTCCAGCAGGGCCGCCACCACCCTGCGGAACTCCGCGCGCGAAGTCTCCAGGATGCGTCCGCGGCAGAGCTCCTCGTAGATGGTCCGGTGGACGACTTCGCGATCGGACTCGTTCGGGACCACCACCTCGAGGCTGTGACCCGCCGTCAGGCGATCCCGATAGAAGCTCTCCTCCATGGTGAAGCGCGTGCCCAACAAACCCACGCGCCGGATCCCGGTCGCCGAGACACGCGTCGCGGTCGCATCCGCGATGTGCAGGAGCGGGATCGACAGCGCCGCCTCGATTTGGGGAGCCACCCGGTGCATCGTGTTCGAGCACAGGACGAGAAGCTCGGCTCCCAGCGACTCCAGGCCCAGCGCGGCCTGCGCCAGCCGCTCGCCCGCCTCCTGCCAGAGACCGTCCTGCTGGAGGCGTTCGAACTCGTGGAAGTCGACGCTGTGCAGCAGCAGCTCGGCGGAGTGGAGTCCGCCGAGTCGCTCCCCCACGACCCGGTTGACGGTCTGGTAGTAGGGGACCGTCGACTCCCAGCTCATGCCGCCCAGCAGTCCGATCTTCTTCACTTCTTCACGTGACTCCGCTGTGTCGATCCCGGCCGGTGTGGAGGGGAGTGTCGGGGGAGGATGCACGATTTACGAGCTCTGCGTGCCTCGGATTTTGCACGAGTCGCGCGTTTGGTTTCGATTGCAGGCGCTCCACGGTGGCGGTAGGTTCGATCCGACCGGCGGTTGGGTCTGCGCTGCAGCGGGCCGTGCGGCAACGCGGGAAATTCAGTGCGGAAACGGGATGGCGGAATGCCGCTTTCGCATACTGTGATGAGCGAGCTCGGGCTGGTGGTGACCACGGCCCGGGACCGCGTCACGCTGAACGATTGTCGCGAGGCGGCCTATCGGGTCGTCGTCGACCCGCTATTCCAGGCCGACTTCGCCGTCTTCGTCGACTTGCGCGAGATGGACTTCTCGCCCACGGACGAAGAGATCTCCAAGCTGGCGACGCTCGGCTCGAGCATCGCCGGCAACTTCCGCAACCGCATCGCCGTGGTCAATCCGTCGAGCGTCCATCACGGGATCGCCGAGATCGTGGCCAGCCACGGCGCCAAGTACGGGCTGACCCTGCGCTCGTTCCTCGAACCGCAGGCCGCGTGGAGGTGGCTCGGCTTCGAGTCCTGCCCCCTCGGCGCCTAGAGCCGCCCTTCGAAAAACCCGCACGGAGCCCGGGCATCGAAGGAGTATTCTGGGGCTCGACATGCCGGCCAAGTACCTCATCGACCGCAGGCTGGGCACCGTCTTCAGTGCGGTGTACGGGTTCGTGACCGACGAGGACCTGCTGGGGCACCAGCAGCGCTTGGCGGCGGACCGGCGTTTCTCATCGGGCTTCAATCAGCTCTTCTGGGTGCGGGACGTGATCGAGACGACGGTCACCGGCGACTGCGTGCGTGAGGCCGCGCGTGCCACGCTCTTCGGCCCGCCTTCGAAGCGGGTCTTCGTGGTGGCGCGCACCACCGCCTTTGGCTTCGCGCGCATGTTTCAGGCGTTGCGGGCGGGCAAGGACGAACGCATCCACGTCTGCCGCACCATGGACGAGGCCCTCGCATGGCTGCCGCTCGCCCCGAGCGATCTGCCGCTGGCCTGGGCCCGGAGGCTTCCACCGCGGGCCTCCCCGTCGCCCGGCCCCTAGCCCGGCTACGCCGAGGCGCGGTCCCGTTCCGGCGCGTTCGCCGCGCTCGTCACCCGAAGCGGTACGGGCTGCGAGGGGGGCCTGGCCGCCGCTTCGCTGGACCAATCCAGCTGCTCCGTATCGGGCGTGAGTGCGGCGTCCGTGTAGGGCGTATGGGCGGCTTCGCGCTGGACACGGCGCTGGAGGAGCTCGAGCCGCAGCAGCAGGCCGGCCAACTGCGCCACCTTGCGCACGACCTCGGCGGCGCGTTTCGGGTAGAAGCGCCAGACGCTCTCTCGGGGCAGCGTGGGCCGGCGGTCTCGCCGGTGGCGGCGCCGGAAGTAGCCCGACTCCAGCGGGTGGATGTTCTCGTAAGTGATGCTGCCGTGGAACCACAGGATCATGCGCGCCATCTTGCTGGGCTTGATGCCCGTGGCGCAGGCGCGGCGCAGCAGCGTTTCCATGTGCTCCCACGAATAGTAGGTCCGCCAGGCCAGCCGATTTGCCTCCTGCCAGCCTTCGCGCGACATGCGGGCGTGGTCCATGGTGACGTGGTCCAGGTCGTAGCGGTTCAGGTCGGGCTCCATCCAGGTGCCCTCGTTGAACAGACGCTGGTGGTCCGCCGAGCCCGGCAGCGGCGTCAGGTTGAAGAACTCGAGGATGTCGATGGGCAGCTCGCGCTGGATCGTCTCGATGTCGCGCTGGATGGACTCGGCCGTGTCCGCCGGGAACCCGATGATGTAGCCCGCGTAGGTCAGCACGCCGATCCGGTGCCAGGCCTGCATCATGGCCCGGTACTCGCTCAGGCGGTTCTGCTTCTTCTTGGCGCTCTTCAGCGACTCGGGGTTGATGTTCTCGAGGCCGATGAAGACCTTCTTCACTCCGGCGCGCCCCGCCTTCTCGATGAAGCCCGGGATGCGGTGGCAGAGCGTGTCGACTTGGATCGTGAGCTTCAGCTTGATCTTGTCGCTCTCGCGCAGGGCGATCAGGCGGTCGAAGATCGCCTCCCAGTTGCGATTGCGGGCGAAGTTGTCGTCGGTGATGAAGAAGTGGCTGACGCCCTGTTCGAAGTGGCTGCGCACGATCGCTTCCACGTCGTCCGGCGAGCGGTGGCGCGACTTGCGGCCCTGCACGTTGATGATCGTGCAGAAGCTGCACTGGAACGGGCAGCCGCGGCCGGCGTCGAAGCTGGCCTGCCGGGCGACGGTCCGCTGCAGGGTCGACTTGGGGAGGCCCGGAACGGGCGCACCGGACAGCTCCGGCAGGTCTTTCGAGTAGTCGTAGAGTCCGCCGAGCTTCCCTCGCGCCGCGTCGCGAACGATCTCTTCCACCCGGTCGGCCTCGGCCTCCCCGGCGAAGAGGGCCACGCCGAGATCCAGCGCTTCCTGGAGCTCGGGCTGGACGCCCGGAAGCATGGCCAGGCTGCCGCTGATGTGGAAGCCACCCATGCAGACGGGGACGCCCAGCGCGCGAAGCGAGCGCGCCAGGTCCATGGCGCGCGGGTACTGATTGCTCTGCACTCCGACCAGCCCCACCAGACCGCGCACGCCCGGCGCCTGCAGGCGGGCCGCGATGCGTTCCGGGCGGATGCGGGTGTTGGTCTCGTCGTGCGACTCCACCACGAAGCGCACGTCCTCGCCGAACACGCCCCGCTGGCCGCAGTGCTCGAACAGGCCGTGCACCGTGGCTAGCGTGTTGGACGGCACGGCCGAGCGGAACCACTGCACCACGTAGCCGTCGTCGTCGTAGCGGGACGGCTTCACCAGAATCACCCGAAATTCGCGGAAATTCGTCGTATCGGCGGGCTCGAGATCGCGAGCGGTCTCGACCTGCACAGGGCCAGCCATGGGACCTCCTCGTCCTGGTCACGACGGAAACAGGGCCGGGGAAGCCCGATGTCAGTCGACACGCATCGCTACCGCGCGCGGTGGGCCTGGGCGTGGGGACCTGGGAGCCTGCTCGCGGTGCGGGTCATGCTACCAACCATCGGCTTCAGCAGCGCGTCGATCCAGCGAAAACCGCCTGACCAACGGTTGTTTGTCGCCAGCTCAGTGGAGTTTCAGCAGAATTTCGAGCTCCGGATCGCTCTCCGCGACGGCGACGGGGAGCACGGCGAAGGCCCCCGGGTAGCGCTTCAGCAGACCGATCAGCGTCCGGTCCTGGGCCACGGGGCTGAGGCTCCGCTGGCCGGTGCGCTGCTTCAGGCCGATCCAGTGTCGAGCCAGGCGCATTTCGTCCATCCGGAGCACCTGGTCGCGGAAGAGGCGGTGGGCTTCGCTGTCCTCCGGCCGGGCGATCGGCCGGGCCAGGGTGCCGTCGGGCCACTCCCGAAGTTCTTTCAGGTAGAGCATCCGCAGCAGCTTGGGCGTGACCTTGGCCCGGTTGGCGTTGCCGGTGCTGCTCACGACGGCGTAGGTCTCCTGGGCCAGAGCCCCGGGAGCGCCGCCGCCGACGGCGAGCAGCAGCGCGAGGGTGAAGGCGATGCGCGTGTGCTTCGTCATGCCCGGCCTCCTCAGAAGCTCAGCGTCGCGGACAGCTGTCCGACGATCGCGTCCGCTTTGTTGGAGTTCTCGGTGTCGCGGTAGAAGCCCGCCGCGCGCAGTCGGACCAACGGGTGTGGCAGGAAGTTGAGGCCGGCGACGTGCTCCATGGTCGTGGCCACGCCCTGGCCTGGGTCCAAGTAGTCGAAGCGGTAGAACGCGATCCACCGCTTCGTGAGGCGAATGCCCGGCTGGCTGTAGAACGCCATCCGGTTCTCCTCATGCTCCTCGAAGCTGAAGAAGAACTCGTTCTTCCAGATGAGGCGACCGCGGTCGATGAGGAGATCCGCGCCCACCAGATCGTAGTCGTTGGAGACGAGGCTGCGGCTCGGCACCGAAGCGAAGTTTCCCAGCGAGCCACCGCCCGCCTCGCGCGATCCGTGGGAGTAGTTGAGCCCGGCGTGAACGCCGGACAGGAAGCCGGAGGGGCTCCACTCGAGGCGGCCGCCGGTGAGGAAGTCCTTGGGCGCGGGGCCGAAGATGCCTCCGTAGGCCGAGTACTGGAGCGAGCCGGACTCGAACAGCAGTCGGCCGTGCAGCTCGCCGCCGTTCATGAAGTTCGGGAAGAGCGTGGCGCCGGAGAACGGGCGCAGGAACTGGGGTTGGTTGATCTCGAGCAGCGTCGGCGGGAAGTGCTCGATGTTGATGATGCCGTGCGGAGTCACGAAGCGTCCCAGTCGCAGCTGGATGGAGTCGCGATGCCGGTAGTTGGTCCAGGCGATGATCTGAGGCGTGCGATTGGCCGAGCCGCGGAACTCCGGATCCCCGGGAACGCTCAAGTCGAGATCGGCCTCCCGCAACCACCCCAGCGCCGCGAACAGGGAGATGCGATCGGTGATACCGGCTCGCACCAGGATCTCCAGCAGCGTCTGGTTCGGGCTGACGTCGGTGTCGTCTTCGCCGTGAGCCAGCGTCAGCGTTTGGGTGAGGAAGCCACCCAGATCGAGCTCCACGGCGTCGAAGACTCCGACGCGACCTGTCTGCTCTTCCCCGCCCTCGTAGAAGGCCTCTTCCGGGTCGGACGTCGGACCGTTCTCCAGCTCACCCACCCTGTCGGCCAGTCGCTCGATCAGGCGGCGCTGGTTCTCCAGCTGCTCGCGGAGCGCCCGCACCTCGTCGTCGGACGCCTGTGCCACAACGGGTGCCGCCAGCGAAACGGCGAGGGCGCAAAGCGTGGCCCGGCGCAAGCCCATGTGCTCGTCCTCCCAGGGTGGGTCGGTGGCCGTTGTCCAGGCCCACTCGGCGCACGCTGCGCGCGACTTGAGTTGCGCGGAGGTTGGGGACGGGGAGAGTGCGCAGTTTTAGGGTGATCTGCGGACGATCCCGAGACGGCGGCCTTGCACGGGTGTGGGGCGATCGATGCGGAAGAGGGGATAACGACGCGTTCCGCGCGCGCTAGAGCGATCGCGAGAGGATCATCTGGTGGCGCTCACAGGCTGCGACCCGGTGTCGCAGCACGGCGCGATACTCGGGGTCGCGAAACAGCGAAACGAAAGCGTGTCGGCTCGGAAACTGGGTGACGACGATGAGGTGCCAGGGTTCGTCCTCGCCGATGACGGTGGTTTCGAAGAGCCCCTGGGCCACGAAGTGCCCACCCGCCGCCGCCACTCGCTCGGGGCTGACCTCGGCATAGCGGCGGAACGCGTCCCAGCCGGTGGCCGCGGGCTCGTGGGGTTCGGAGTAGCGGGCCTGCTCGCGCATTCGGATGAGGTTGACCACCACGACGGGCTCGTCCCCACCCGTGAGAACGCGCCGCCACTGGGTGGCCGAGGGGCAGAGCGGACCTTCGCCGTAGTGTCCGACCAGTTCGCGAACCAGCTCGTCGACTTCGGCTTCGGAAAGGGGCGGGGTCATGAGGGGCTCCTGTCGGCAGGCGGGCTCGGCGCGTCGGGACGCAGGAAGGCTCCGCGCAGCGCGCGCTTGAGGTGACGCGCGTAGCGTCGTGTGGACCAGCGGCGTTCGAGGACCAGGTCTTCCCAGGTGCGGATCGAGGCAAAGGCCCACAAGAGATCGGCCGCATCCGCCGGGCTCCAATCGGGCGCCAAGTCTCCGTCGCGTTCGAGCCAGGCGACGAGATCGCGGCACGCGCTCCGGAGCACGCCCATGCGCTCGTTCCAGGCGGCCGCGACCGCTTCGTCGCGTCCGCGCGACGCCTGGACGGCGGCGGCCGCCGGCTGGATGTGGCGCACGTAGTCGGCCCACAGCGCCACGAAGCGGTCGAGTGCCTCGCGCCCGCTGGCGGCGGCGCTCACCTTTGCGACCAGACTCCCCAAGTCGTGGATTTCGTCGACGAAGCGCACCAGCTCCACCAGCAGGCCGGCGCGCGAGCCGAAGTGGAGATAGACGGCCTGCCGCGAGACGCCGGCGGCGGAGGCCACGTCGGCCATGCGCACGCGATCGGTGCCGCGCTCTTCCAGCAGGCGCAGCGCCTCTTTCAGGATGGCCGCGCGGGTGTCGGGGCTTCCACTTGACACGATGTCAACTTAGCGTCGGTTGACATCGTGTCAAGTGGAGCGGGGACGTGCCTGGACCCCGGGGACCCAGGAACCCTGGAAGAGTGAGTGAGTGGATGGGGGGAGAGGCCGCCTCGCGGTCAGTGCGTGGACTGCGGGGCCAGGGCGTCCGCGATGGCGGCGGCCACCACGCCGTTGGCGCGCTGCGTGTAGTGGAGCCCGCTCTCCACGAAGAGGGTCTCGAGGCCGCGGGCTGCGGCCTCGGGCGCCAGCACTTCCGTGGCGTCCAGCAGACGGTGGCGCTGGCGGATTGCGGCCAAGAGGTCGGCGTAGGCCAGGCGGGTGCCGGCGAGGCTCTGTTGCAGGTCGCGTCGCGCCGGCAGATTCACCACCAGGAACTCCGCACCGGCGTCCTCGACTTCCTGCGCGAAAGCGGTCGCGATGGCGCGCGCCAGCGGGATGGCGGCGTCCGGCAGCTCGTGGGCCCGCAGCCGCGGGCGGTCCAGCAGCCGGGCGGCCAGGGTGGCGACGAGTCGGCTCGCCAGCCACGGGTGCCGCGCGTGCGCGGCGGGATCGTAGAAGGCCTCGTGAACGTGGAGCGGCCAGGCCTCGAACTCGGCCAGAAGCGCGGGCACTTCCTCGGGTGGGACGCAGGGGGCGTTCACCAAGAGCAGGTCGTCGCCCTCCAGCACGAAGCGGGGCTTCGAGAAGACGATCGGGTCGGCGGCGAAGTAGATGGGGCGCACGAGGTTCATGTTGCGCCGAGCGTCGTTGGGTGGATAGAGCCCCCAGACGACCACATCGGGCGCGAAGGCACGGCCGCGTTCGCGCCAGTGCAGGAAGACCTGGTCCATGCCGAAGCCGCTGACGGCGAAGTTCAGCACCTCCGCGTTGGGCCCCAGCCGGCGCTCCAGTTGAGAGCCGATGGTGGCCTCGAACGGCACCTCGTCTCCGTGCGTGAAGCTCGCGCCGAACAGCGCCACGCGCGTCCGTCCGGCGGTCGGTTGCAGGGGGGTGTCGGCATCCACCCCCGCACTGCGGAGCCCCTGGGCGTTCGACTGATAGAGACCGTTCGCCGAGCGCCGGCGGGGGCCTACGCGCCAGCCGGTCTGCGGATCGTCGATCAGGTACGCCTCCGCGGCGCGCTTTCGGTAGTCCGCGACCCGCTGGCGCACGCTCTCGACGGGGAGCTGGTGGGGGCGCAGCTGCCAGCGCCGCACCCAGGTGTTGCCGTCCGCGTCCGTGCGCGCCAGCACCCGCACGAAGACCTCGCCCAGGAGGAAGACGATCGTCCCCACGAACAGGAGAGCGAGCACCGGGAGCCGCCAGTCGAGGGAGCGCGAGCGCGGGGACTCCGGGAGACTCACGGGGCGACGGCGACTCCTTTCCGTCGTCGGGGCTGGCCCGACGGCGCGCAAGCGTAGCGGGTTTGCACGCGCCGCTCGTTCATCGCCGCTGCCCCCAAAGGGCCACATACGAAGTGGGATGCGAGACGGGGCCTGGTGGGATGCCGCCGGGCCGGTCCGAAAACCGTCTTGGGGCTTGAGACGTACCCCCCTTCAGCGCAAAAATGGGTCGTGGCGCGGAGTTCCCCGGGTCGGTTCGAGCGGCGTGTCCGTGGCCTAGCCCGTGGCGAGCGTGGGAAACATGCGGTCGGCGAGTGCCGTCTGGACTTCTGGACGGCAGGATCCGGCGTGCGGGCTGGCGGGAACGAGGCGGTTCGGATGAGGCAGGCCCGCGCGGTTCGTGGCAACGGTCTCGGATTCCCGGGTGTCTTTGTAGAGTGGTTCGTGGAGCGTGGCTGCGGCGCTTGGGGAGTCTGGCCGCCGGAAGGGGTTCCGTTGCTCGAGCCAGACTCTCGGCCGTTGCCGGCTTCCGCCGCGAGGCGCGCGGAAATCCGACCGATCGGAAGAGTCTTGTTGCAAACCATTTCAATTGTGGGTAGGGAATTCTCTCCACTACACGACGCAGGAGGCCGGATGACACGCGAGTGCGCGGGTCGAGGGGTTCGCTCAGGCACGCGAGCCGGAACGAGGCAGGGGCGGACACGCCCGTGGGCGGTGTTGCTGGGCGCGGCGCTGCTGGCGCCGTCGCTGGCCCACGGCGCCGAACTGGGCCAGGTGGTCCAGGTCCGCAGCCAGGGCAACGCGGCCTCGGCGCAGTCGCAGCAGCGGATCGACGGGCTGTCCGATCAGACGGACAAGGCGCTCGCCGAGTACCGCAGCGTGCTGAAGCAGATCGAAGCGCTGCGCCGGTACAACAGCCAGCTCGAGGAGTTGATCCAGTCCCAGAAGGCCGAGATGGCGTCGCTGCGGAACCAGATCGACAACGTCACCGTCGTGGGCCGCCAGGTGACGCCGCTGATGCAGGACATGCTGGAAGCGCTCGACGCCTTCGTGGCGGCCGACGTGCCCTTCCTGCCCGGCGAGCGCCGTCTGCGCGTGGCCGGCCTGAAGGAGCTGATGGCGCGCTCCGACGTGACCGACGCGGAGAAGTATCGCCGCGTGATGGAGGCGTATCAGATCGAGAACGAGTTCGGCCGCACCATCGAAGCCTACTCGGGCGAGCTCGAGTGGGACGACGGGACGCGGACAGTCGACTTCCTGCGCATCGGCCGCGTGGCGCTGCTCTACCGGACGCGCGACGGCAACGAGATCGGGGCCTGGGACCAGGCCAACCAAGTCTGGGTCCAGTTGCCCGGCGCCTACCGCAGCGCAGTGCGCCAGGGACTGCGGATCGCCCGCAAGCAGGCGGCGCCCGACTTGATCGAGATTCCCGTGCCGGCCGCGGTGGGGGCGAACCAATGAGGGGCTGGAAGACGATTGCGGCGGTGGCGCTCGCGGCGGCCCTGGCCACACCGGCGGCGGCCCAGCAGTCGCGCGAGCCGACGACGGCCGGGCTCGACGAGCTCTTGAAGCGCGTGCAGGCCGGCTGGCGAGCCGAGCAAGCCGAGAACCGCAAGCGCGAGGCCGATTTCAAGAAGGCCCGCAACCGGCAGCAGAAGCTGTTGCGCGACGCCAAGGCCACCCTGGCCCGGCTGGAGCGGCGCAGCGAGGCACTGGAGGGCCAGTTCGAGGTGAACGAACGCGAGCTGGCCACCCTGGAAACCCTGCTGGCCGAGCGTCTCGGGACCCTGGGCGAGCTCTTCGGCGTCGTGCGCCAGGTGGCGGGCGACACCGCCGGCCACGTCACGACCTCCCTGGTGAGCGCGCAGCTGCCGGGGCGCGAGGCCTTCCTGAGCGAGCTGGGGCAGAGCAAGGAGCTGCCCTCGATCGACAAGCTCGAGCGCCTCTGGTTCTCGCTCCAGCAGGAGATGACGGAGCAGGGCAAGGTGGTGCGGTTCCCGGCCACGGTGCTGCGCAACGACGGCCAAGAGGTGCAGATGGAGGTGTCGCGCATCGGCGTCTTCAACGCCGTGGCCGGCGGCAAGTACCTGCGCTGGGACACCGATTCGGGCGTCGGCAAGCTGGCCGAGTTGGGCCGGCAGCCCGCGTCCCAGTACCTGTCGACCATCGACGACTTCGAGGGCTCGAGCAACGGACTGACGGGCATCGCCATCGATCCGTCGCGCGGAGCCATCTTGAGCCTGCTGGTGGAGACGCCGGATGCCGGTGAGCGCATCGCCCAGGGAGGCGTCGTCGGGTACACGATCATCGGGCTGGGGTTGGCCACCGGGCTCCTGGGATTGGCGCGGTTGGTCTACATGCTGCTGGTCAGGCGCCAGGTGAGGGCCCAGCAGGGCAGCGGCCGCGCCAGCAACGGCAACCCGCTGGGGCGCGTGCTGGCCGTCTACGAGAGCAACAAGCGGCTGGACGCAGAGACGCTGGAGCTCAAGCTGGACGAAGCGATCCTGAAGGAGTCTTCCAAGCTCGACCGCTTCCTGTGGCTGATCAAGGTGGTGTCCGTGGTGGCGCCCCTCATGGGGCTCCTGGGCACGGTCACGGGCATGATCCAGACCTTCCAGGCGATCACGCTCTTCGGCACCGGCGACCCGAAGCTGATGGCCGGCGGCATCTCGGAGGCGCTCGTCACCACCATGCTGGGGCTGTGCGTCGCGATCCCGCTGGTGCTGCTCCACAGCATCATGAGCACGGCCAGCCGCAGCGTGACCGAGGTGCTCGAAGAGCAGAGCGCCGGCATCGTGGCCCAGCGGGCCGAGCAGGAGTTCACCGATGGTGCTCCTGCGTGAGGTCTTCATCGCCGTCCAGTCCTTCATGGACCGGGGCGGCGATGTACTGTGGGCGATCGCCGCAGTGACGTTCTTGATGTGGGTGCTCATCCTCGAGCGCTACTGGTACTTCCGGCGCATCCATCCCAAGCTGGCCGCTGATGTGCACCGGCAGTGGGAGGCGCGTCGAGACCAGCGTTCGTGGTACGCACAGCAGGTGCGGCGCATGCTGATCTCGCGCGTCAGCCAGGAACTCCGAATGTCCGTGGCCACGATCCAGGCCCTGGTGGCGCTGTGCCCGCTCTTGGGCCTCTTGGGCACGGTCACGGGCATGATCGAGGTGTTCGACATCATGGCCATCGCCGGCGGCGGCAACGCCCGCGCCATGGCCTCGGGCGTTTCCAAGGCCACGATTCCCACCATGGCGGGGATGGTGGCGGCGCTGTCGGGGCTCTACTTCAGCACCAGCATCGAGCGCTTCGCGCGCGAGGAACGCGAGCGGGTGTCCGACCAGCTCGTGCATCACTAGGGAGACGAGACGCCCATGCGACGTCGACGCACAGCGGAGAGCGACGAGAGCGAAGTCAACATGACGCCCATGTTGGACATCGTGTTCATCATGCTGATCTTCTTCATCGTGACGGCCTCCTTCGCCAAGGAGTCCGGCATCGACGTGAACCGGCCGGATGCGCAGACGGCCGAGCGCAAGGAGCAGGGCAACATCCTGGTGGCGATCACGTCGAGCGGCCAGATCTGGATCGACAAGCGCCAGGTGGATCCGCGCGCGCTCCGGGCGAACATCGAGCGGCTCAAGGCCGAGAACCCGAAGGCGTCGGTGGTCATCCAAGCGGACAAGGACTCCAAGAACGGCCTCTTGGTGCAGGTGATGGATGCGGCGAAGCTCGCGAAGATCGAGAACGTGTCGATTGCCGCCACGGAAGACAATTGACCCAGGGATCTCCGGCCATTCGCTTGTTGACGGCCAGCGTCTTGGCGGGCGCCGTGACGTTCGGGCTCTTCTTCCTGATGCAGTCTCTGATCGGGATGGAAGAGCGCAGAGATGAGGTGAAGGGCGGCGGCGCCATCGAGTTCGTGCGGCTGAAGCGCGACTCGGACCTGGAGACCAAGAAGCGCAAGAAGCCCGAGAAGCAGAAGCCGGAGGAGCCGCCGCCGCCGCCCGAGCTGGACATGTCCAGGGCGCAGCGGCCGGACACGGATCTGTCCAACACGACGCCCATCTACAGCGCCAGCCTGGATCTCACGGGGCCCGCCCTGGGGGTGGCGCCGAGCGACAGCGACGTGATCCCGCTGGTGCGGGTGCAGCCGCAGTACCCGGTACGGGCGGCCGAGCGCGGCATCGAGGGCTGGGTGCAGGTGACCTTCACCATCAGTGCTGCCGGCACCGTGAAGGACCCGGTGGTGACCGCCGCCCAACCCAGTTCGATCTTCAACCGCGCCGCGATTCGGGCGATCCGAAAGTGGAAGTACAATCCCAAGGTCGTGGACGGCGTGGCCGTGGAGCGGCCCGGCGTGCGCGTGCAGCTCGACTTCGAGTTGGAGGACTAGCCATGCGAAACGGTAGAGCGAGATCCCGTGGGCTCCGCCTGGGCGCGGTGGCCGCGTTGCTGTTCGCATTCGTCTGCGGGGGGCCCGGCTGGGCGGACGATCACGAGAAGAAGAAGGAGCGGAAGCGCAGCTACACCGTGGGCGAGCAGGCCTACAAGCGCTTGCAGCGCGTGATCGAGCACCTGGACGCTGAGAAGTACGACGAGGCCCGGGCGGCGCTCGATTCGCTGTCGCGCAAGAAGGGACTCAACCCCCACGAACAGGCGATGGTCTACCAGATGTACGGCTCGGTCTACGCCGGGCAGGAGAAGTACGCCGAGGCGGCGGACGCCATCCAGAAGGCGGTGGCGCTGGACGCCCTGCCGGAGGGCTCCCAGCTGGCGGCCCAATACAATCTGGCCCAGCTCTACATGGCCCAGGAGAACTACCCCAAGGCGATCACGACGCTGAAGGCGTGGTTCGCGCGCAGCGAGAACCCGGGCTCGCCCGCCTACTACCTGCTGGCGGCGTGCTACGCGCAGCAGGAGCGGCTCGACCTGGCCTACGAGCCGGCCCGTATCGCGGTGGAGAAGTCGAGCAGTCCGCGCGAATCCTGGCTGCAGCTCCTGCTCGCGATCCGCTTCGAGCGCAAGGAGTACAAGCAGGTGGCGGGGCTGCTGGAGCAGCTCGTCACCCGCTTTCCGCGCAAGACCTACTGGCGCCAGCTCTCCGCCATCTACTCCGAGCTGAAGCGCGATCGCGATGCTCTGGCGGTGCTCCAGATCGCCTACCAGCAGGGTTTCCTGGATACGGACCGGGAGCTGCGGAATCTGGCGCAGATGTATCTCTACCAGCAGATTCCGTACCGGGCCGCGCGGGTGCTCGAGAAGGGGCTCGAGGAAGGGAAGGTCGAGAAAGACACCAAGGCCTACGAGCTGCTGGCCAACTCCTGGCTCTACGCTCGCGAGTTCGAGAAGGCCATGGGGCCGCTGGCCAAGGCCGCCGAGGGCTCCGACGACGGCGAGCTGTATCTGCGCCTGGCCCAGGTCCACCTGGAACGCGAAGCCTGGAAGGAAGCCGAGGCCACGCTGCGCAAGGCGATCCGAAAGGGCGAGCTGAAGGACCAGGGCCAGGTCCAGCTGCTCCTGGGCATCTCCCGCTACAACTTGAAGAAGTGGGACGGTGCCAAGAAGGCCTTCCAGGCGGCCGCCAAGTCGGAGAAGCACGCGGCTTCCGCCGCCCAGTGGATGCGCCACGTGGCGCGCGACGAGCGACGGCAGTCGTAGCCCGAGAGCCGCCCTTGTTCAGCAACGGCCGATAGGTGCGCGGGGTGAGTCGCCCCAGCGCCAAGCGACCCGCTCGCCTTTCGGTTGTGCCGGCGGTCCAGGCCGTGAGAGGATCGGTGCCGTCTCGAGAGGAGCCGAGCCGGGGTGATGCGGGGAAGAGCGCGACCCGCGGTGGTCGCGGCAGGAGTTTGCCGATGCGCGTGCCGAAGGCGACGAGTCCGATTCCGTTGGTTCTGGTGACCGCCTGGGCGCTGGTTGCGCTGGGCTGCGCCTCGCCCCACTATGGCTATCGCCTGGCCACGGAGCGGGACCAGCCCGAGTCGGAAGTGGCTCTCCTGGTGCACGTTCCTCAGCCGTATCCTGTCCTCATCCACGCCATCGACGGACGTGCTTCCCGCGCGGCGATTCGCACCAGCTCCAAGAAGGTGACCTACATCGAGCTGGCGCCGGGTCCCCATCACCTGTTCGTCACCATGGGGCAGGGGCGCGGGCCCATGCGCGGCTGCGACAACCTGATCCAGATGACCACGCCGGCCGTCGTCTCCTTCGAGGCCGAAGCGGGGCGCAGCTATCTGCTGCAGCGCGACTCCGATCTGGACCGGTTGGCGCAGTGTTCGATGAACTACAACGAGTTCACGGTGCACTTCTCGGTGGATCCCATGCCGCCCACCACCTTCGAGTCCATTCGCGACAGCTTCGAGCCCGTGGTTCTGGAGAACCTCTCGTGGTATCGGGGCGGAGAGGATCCCCAACTGGACGCGGTGATCCAGAACTACCGCGCCGAAGCGGTCGCGGCCCCGGGCTCCTAGCGACTCGGTGCCCTAGTGGACCTGGATCGTCGGTGACACCCGGCGCAGCGAGTCTTCCAACGACGCGCCCCCGTGCTGCCTCAGCTCCTCGCGCGTGACGACCCGGCGCGGCGACACCGTCTTGGCCTCGTCAGCCGGACCGTCGCGCGGGATCCGGGAGCCGGTGACCACGACCTGCGCGGCCTCTGTGGTTTCTTCTGGCTGGGCCGCCGTTTCGGGCGCTTCTTCCGCCGCGGGAGGCGAAGCGCATCCGAGCCATGCCGCCAGCGCGGCGAACAGCAGGATCTGCGTCCAGCTCGCGTGGGAACGTGTGCCGGAACAGGTCGGGCTCTGGAATCGTGCCATGGGAAGC